>JADFCZ010000027.1 GCA_018263295.1 Conexibacter sp. | reverse complement strand
TGGCCATCTGCCGCTTGCGGTCCTTGCCGTAGGGGATCGGATCCCAGTCGATCTTCGGCTTCGGGACGCCCCCGGCGCGCGGGACTGAGTGGGGCCCGGCGGGGGACGCCGAGGCGCCCGGAGCGAAGGCCGCCAGGGCAGCGATTGCGCAGGCTGCGGCGAAGCTGGTTGCGTGCCGGCTCACCGAACCGAGGTTAAGGGACCGATCCAGGCTAGGTTTCAACCCTAGTGGGAGTGCATGAATCCGATCGGCGGCGTCCGGCTGCGACCGGCCGAGGGGGCTGACCGTGGTCGACGTCGACACCGCCTCGTTCCTCGCCATCGGCGCCACAGCCGCACTGGCCGCGACGCTCGTCACCTTCGGTGGGCGCTGGGTGTTCGTCCCCGTAGTCGTGCTCGAACTGCTGCTCGGGATCGTGATCGGGCCGGACGTCCTCGGGATCGCCCAGTCCGACCAGTTCGTGATGTTCTTCTCGAACCTCGGTCTCGGCATGCTCTTCTTCTTCGCCGGCTACGAGATCGACTTCGAGCGGATTCGGGGGGCGCCGCTGAAGCTCGCGGCGTTCGGCTGGCTGATCTCGCTGGCGCTGGCCTACTCGCTAGGAGGCATCCTCGCGCTCTCCGGAGTGGTCCTGTCGCTCCTGTTCACCGGTTCGGCGCTGGCGACGACGGCGATCGGCACGCTGATTCCGATTCTCGACGACGCCGGCGAGCTCAAGACCAGGTTCGGCACCTATCTGCTCGCTGCCGGGGCGGTCGGCGAGTTCGGTCCGATCCTCTTGATCACGTTCCTGTTCTCCACCGACACGCCACTGACCAGCGGCGCCGTTTTGATGCTCTTCGTCGCCGTCGCCGTGTTCGCCGCCGTGTTTGCGGTTCGATTCGTCGGCATGGGATGGGACAAGATCGAGGGGGCGATGGAGACGAGCTCGCAGCTTCCTGTTCGCGTCTCGGTCCTGCTCGTGTTCGCGCTCGCCTACCTGGCCTCGGACCTGGGTCTCGATCTGCTCCTCGGTGGGTTCGTGGCAGGCGTCATCACGAGGCTTGCGCTGAAGGGCCGCGAGGTCACGATCTTCGAGTCGAAACTCAGCGCGGTCGGGTACGGCTTCCTGATTCCGTTCTTCTTCGTCGTCAGCGGAGTCAACTTCGATGTGAGCGCGCTCGTCGACGACCCGGCGCGGGCGGCATTGGTACCGACCTTCTTCGTCCTCTTCCTCGTCGTCCGGGGGACCCCGGCGATGCTCCTCTACCGGAAGGTCCTCGACTTCCGCGACCGAGCGGCGCTCGCGTTCTTCAGCTCGACAGAATTGCCGCTCGTCGTCGCGATCACGACGATCGCCGTCGCCGAGGGGCACATGAAAGAGACGACGTCGGCTGCGCTCGTCGGCGCGGCCGTGCTCTCGACAGCCGTCTATCCACTGCTTGGGCTGCGGATGCGGGGCTCGCAGAAGGACCCCGCGGGGGCCTGAGGTTCAGGAGCCCGCGGTCGAGCGGGCGCGTTCCTTCGGCGCCGAGCCGTTGCCGCCGACCTTGGGCGCCAGCGCCGCGAGATTCTCGAGCTCGTCGCTGAGGTCAGCGGCGAGAGCGCTGAGCGACGGCATCGCCTCGTAGTCGCCGATCAGGCCGAAGTTGATGCCGCCGTCGTAGCTCATGATCCCGACGCAGACGGCCTGGCGCTGTGCGAGCGGCACCATCGGGAACATGTCGCGAAGGCGGCGCCCGAGCACGTAGAGGGGGAACTGCGGGCCCGGGACGTTGGTGACGACGAGGTTGAAGAAGCGCTGCCGAGACTGCAGGCGAGCGGCCTGGGAGACGATCGTCGGCGGCGCGAAGTCGGTCATCTCGGCGAGCAGGTTCGCGCCGACCGCCTGCTTGGACTGCTTCAGGTTGCCCATCGCGCGACGGACGAGCCCGAGGCGCTCGATCGGGTCCTCGCACCAGACGGGAAGCGGGGCCATCATCGCCGTCACCTGATTGCCGAGGTCGCCGTGCTGCTCGGCGCTGCGGATGCTGACCGGGACCATGGCCTTCAGCTCGAGCTCGTCGGTGTCGTGACCGAGCGAGCGCAGGTGCCGGCCGAGCGCACCGGAGACGACTGTCAGGACGACGTCGTTGACGGTGCCGCCGTAGACGTCCTTGATCCGGCGCAGGTCGCCGAGGTCGGCGCGGACCCACGCGAAGCGGCGGTGCGGGCCGATGTCGACGTTGAGTGGCGAGTCGGGGGCCGAGAGCCCCTTGCCGGCGATCGAACCGGTGGCTCCGATCGCGCCGCGAACCGCGTCGAGCGCCTTCATCGGCCGCCGGATCAGCGCCCTGGCGCCGCGAATCACCTCGGCGGGCACGGTCACTCGCTCGGTCATCGCGGAGCTCAGGAGCTGCAGCGAGCTCGGCTCGGGGCGGGGGAGCCATTGCGGCGGGTCGTCGGCCGGGGCGGGCTCGGCCTCGGCGTCGAAGAGAACGGTGGTTATGTCAACCCCGGAGACGCCGTCGACGAGGCAGTGGTGGCTCTTGCTGACGATGGCGAAGCGGTCATCCGAAAGGCCGTCGACTACCCACATCTCCCAGAGCGGCTTCGAGCGGTCGAGGCCCTGGGAGAAGACCCGGGCGGCGAACGTGCGGAGCTGCTCCTCGTCGCCGGGGGCGGGGAGGGCGGTGTGGCGCACGTGGTAGTCGAGATTGAGGTGCGGATCGTCGACCCAGACCGGTCGACCCTGCCCGAGGGGCACGAAGCGGAGCTTCTGGCGGAACCGCGGCACCAGGTGCAGGCGCGAGCCGAGATGCTCCTTGAACTCCTCGAAGTCGGGCGCGGGCCCGTCGAAGATCATGGTGCCGGCGACGTGCATGTGGGCGCCGTCGCGCTCGAGATGCAGGAACGACGTATCGAGGCCGGTCAGGCGGTCGGAACTCATGCACACATCTTCTCACCTCTGTAAAGACTGTGATCGGAACCACACAAGCCCTCTCCGGCGCTCCCTACCTTGCCGCCGGACCAGATAGATCAACAGCAACGAGACCGCTCAATCCAGCCCGTACGACCGGGCGGAGCGGGGGACCCACAGCCGGACACCACGAGCCGGCGGGGGCGAATCCGGCCGTGATCGGCCGGTAGCGCGGAATCCGGAGACCCGGGGCCGCGGCGAGCCCGTCAGCTAACCCCGTAGGCGGCGAAAGCGAGGATCGAAGATGACGAGTTTCCGCAAGTGGCGGGGACGGGTCGCAGCCTGGTTGCTGCTCCCGGCGACCGCAGTCCTGATCTCCGTCGCCGGCCCCGCGTCCGGCGCCGAGCAGGCGAAGCCCGGCACGGGGAGTCTGTCGACGAGCGAGAGGACGGTCCACCCGAACGAGAAGGTGACCGTCCGCGGCCGGTTCGAGCCGGCCGTGCCGCAGTCCGCGGGGATCGGCGCTCAGCCCGAGCCGGCGGCGAAGCCGGTCCGGATCCAGTTCCGCGCCCTCGGTTCCAAGTACTGGCACGACGCCCGCGCCACCCGCGCCGGCAAGGCCGGGCGCTTCGAGGGGCGGGTGAAGATCGAGCGCAGCGGCCGGATCCGCGCGATCAGCGACGGCCGCACGACCCGGGCGAAGAAGGTCACCGTCCGTTCGGTGACCCATGCCCACGTCGAGAAGCGCGCCAAGGTCGGCCAGAAGGTGACGATCGAGGGGCGTGTCGCGCCCGCCGGGACCCGGCGCAAGGTCACCGTCAAGGTCGGCGGGGACAAGCTCCGCGCGCGGACCAACGGCAAGGGCCGCTTCGTGACGAAGTGGAAGCCGAACGACGCCGGCCACAGCCGGGTCAAGGTGCGCGCCGCCGGGAACCTGGTCGCGAAGGGCAGCAAGGCGAAGGCCGGCAAGGTCACCGTCTTCCGCTCGGCCGAGGCCTCCTGGTACGGCCCGGGCCTCTACGGCAACGGCGTCGCCTGCGGCGGCACCCTGACGCCGTCGACGATCGGCGTCGCGCACAAGACGATGCCCTGCGGCACGAAGCTGACGATCCGCTACCACGGCCGTCAGGTGAAGGCCAAGATCATTGACCGCGGTCCCTACGTCGCCGGCCGCGAGTTCGATCTGACCGAGGCCGTCAAGAACAAGCTCGGAATGGGCGGCATCGGGACGATCCTCGTCGATCGCTGAGCCGCGCCCGGCCCGGCCCTCAGCCGAGGGCCAGCTGAATCGGCCCCGTCCCCGCCGGCGCTTCGCCGCCGGGGGCGGGGCCATCTCGTTCCCCGTCGCGGACGAGGTTCGACATCCCGACCCCGAGCAGGCGCACCGCGGCGTCGCGCTCGAAGGCGTCGAAGAGCCCCTGGGCGGCGGTGGCGACCGCCGCCGGGTCCGCGGTCGGCTCAGGGAGCGTCCTCGAGCGGGTGAACGTCCGGAACGGCGCCAGCCTGATCTTCAGCGTGACCGTGCGGCCGCGGATGCCCTGCTTGCCGAGGTGCTCGGCGACCGTGCGCGCCATCGCCGCCACCTCCTCGCGCATCAGCGTCGGGTCGGTCTGATCCGTCGAGAACGTGCGCTCGCGGCTCTCCGACTTGCGCTCGCGCTCGACCGCGACCTCGGAGCTGCCGAAGCCGCAGGCGCGACGGCCGAGCGAGCGGGCGTGGTTGGCGCCGACGACCGCCGAGAGGCTGTTCTCAGGGGCCCGGGCGAGGTCGGAGACGGTTCGGATCTCGAGGGTGTCGAGCCGCTGCTCGGTCTTCGGGCCGACTCCGGGGATGATCCGCGCCGGCTTGTCGCCGACGACCTCGAGGAAGCGCTCGCGGGCGAGGACGCAGAGGCCGTCGGGCTTGTCGAGGTCGGATGCGATCTTCGCGATCAGGCGGTTGGGCCCGAGCCCGATCGAACAGGTGAGGCCGGTCTCGGCGAGGACGTCGCGCTTGATCTGCCGGGCCCGCGTCTTCGGGGCGGGGGAGGCGGTCAGGTCGACGTATGCCTCGTCCTGGCCGACGACCTCGACGAGGTCGGAGTAGCGGTGGAGGACCGCCATCACCTTCCGCGACGCGTCGCGGTAGCGCTCCATGTTGCGCGGGAGCACGACCGCCTGCGGGCACCTGCGCATCGCCACCGCCATCGGCAGCGCCGAGTGGACGCCGAAGCGCCGGGCCTCGTAGGAGGCCGTCATGACGACGCCGCGGGAGTTCGGATCGCGCGGCCCGACGATCACCGGCTTCCCGCGCAGGTCGGGGCGCTCGAGCAACTCGACCGAGACGTAGAACGCGTCCATGTCGACGTGCGCGACCGCGTGATCCCACTCCGAGGGGTCACCGTACAGACGTTCGCTCGGCATGCGCCGATGGTAGCCGCGGCGGGGGACGGGACCGGCGAGCCCGGCGGACCCTCCGCGGCTATCAGTCCGCGTAGACGATCCCCGACTGATCCCGCTCGCAGCCGGGCTTGTCGCCGGGCCGGCGCTCGCTGACCTTGGCGTAGTAGATGCCCTTTGTCGGCTCATCGGGAACGACCCAGACGCCGCTCCGGTTGCTCGTGTCGCTGCCGATGAGCTGGTCCTTGCCGTCACGGCGCTTATAGACCTTCACCAGCCGCTTCCGCTCGCAGCTGCGCACGCCGTGGAGGAGGTTGCCGGCGGACTTGACGTCGCCGTTCCAGTACGGCGGGCTTGCCGACATGGTGACCTTCGTCTTGTACGAGGTCGCCGCGGAGGCGGAGCCGGCGAGCAGCAGGCAGGAGGCGACGAACGAGGCGGCGATGGTGATTCGGCGGGTGCGCATCGGTGGAGCGTAATCAAGGAAGCGCCTTTCCTGCGTCGGTTCCCTGAGCTCGCGGAATCCGGGCCCGCGCTGGTACCTTGGACGCGTGGGTGCGGAGGCGAAGAACCTCGAGGCCATCTCGAAGGCGATCGACCAGCACAACTCGGGCTGCCCGTTCCCGGCGGCGGAGGTGAGGATGAACCCGTTCGAGGTCGAGCGTCTCGGCTGGGAGGAGATCCGCGGCCTGCCGATCGTCCCCGATCCCGAGCTCGGCACCGGCCGCTTCCGGATCGTCTGCTCGCGCGACCTCGACGGCGCCGGCCTCGAGGAGACCGAGGCCGTCGGCACCGAGATCGAGGTCGGAGAGCCGGTCGAGGTGCCAGTCCCGGTGGGACCTCAGCGGGGGGATCCGGGCCGCGAGGTCTGAGGGCTGAGGGTCCGATTCGGCTCACGCCGGGGGTCGCACGCCGCGTGTGCGGTGGCTTGGCAGTGAGGGGGAGGTGGGCGGACGGCGTTCGGGCTGTCGCCTCGTGGGTGGTTGGCAGGAAACGAACCTGTGAGGTGCGTTATCTGCCACCGGGAATCAAACTGTCGAATCGGTCCCTCGGCTGGGCCCAACACATATGTCATCCCGCCACGTTCCGTCATTGCCGACCGGCGAAAGCGGACGCGAAGCGGAGCATTTCGCCGGGGTCATATCTCGTTGAAGAAGTTGATGCCCATGTCGTCCAGGGCCTGTTGCGCCTCGAGGTTGAGGCGCGTGAGCTCACCGGTGAAGACGAGGACGCCCATGACGATCAGGACGACGCCGCCGATCGCCATGATCGCCGCGTAGTGGCGCTTGATGAAGCCGAAGGCGGTCGTCATCCGGGCGAAGGCGATCGCCGTCAGCAGGAACGGGATCGCGAGGCCGAGCGAGTAGACGGCGAGCATGAGGCCGCCCTCGAGGACCGAGCCGGTGGAGCCGGCGAGGGCGAGGATCGCCGCCAGGGTCGGGCCGATGCACGGCGTCCAGGCGATTGCGAAGGCGGCGCCCGCGATCAGCGGCCCGCCGCTCCCGGCGCGCTCGATCAGCGCCTCGACCCGCCACTCGCGGTTCAGCTTGACGACGAAGAGCTGGGCGACGAAGAGGACGCCCATGGCAATGATCAGGACGCCGGCGACCTTGTCGAGCGTGTCCTGGTTCTGCCGCAGCGTCTGGGTCAGGCCGACGGCGGTCAGCCCGAGCAGGATGAAGATCGTCGAGAAGCTCGCGATGAAGACGAGGGCGGGGGGGACGACGCTGCGCCAGCTCGCGCGATCGAGCTCGGCGGCCGAGATCCCCGTGACGGCCGACAGGTAGCCCGGCACGAGCGGCAGGACGCAGGGGGAGAAGAACGAGACCATGCCCGCGAACAGGGCGGTCAGCAGTCCGACTCCACCGATCTCCGGCATCGGACCCGCTCAGGTGATCGCCAGCGCCAGCCGGCGGCGATGATCGCGTGCGAGCTCGCTGGTCGGCCCGAGCTCGGTGAAGATCCCCACCATCACCCGGCGCAGCAGATCGACCCGGTCGGGATCGTCCGCTGCGGCGATCTGCTCCTGCAGGAGCTCGAGCGCTCGCTCCACGTCGCCCTCGTCCCGGGCGGCAATCGCGGCCGCCGCCGGGTCGTCGGCGCCGAGCTCGATCCGGGCCAGGATCGCCGACGCCTCGAAGTCGTCCTCGAACGCGGTTAGCACGGCACCCGCGCCGTCGGCATCGCCCCCGGCGAGCAGCAGCCGGGCGAGCCTGATCGCTGCCTCGCGGTGAGCCGGGTCGAGTTCGAGTGCCCGCCGCAGCGAGGCCTCGTCGTCGGAGGCCGCGAGCACGTCGGCCTCGGAGGGCGCGAGCGCGTCGAAGAACGCCTTGACCTGGACCGGCGGGATCGCCCCGGTGAACTCCTCGCTCACCGCGCCGTCGACGAAGGCCTTGACCGCCGGTATCCCCTGAATGCCGAACCGCTGGGCCAGATCCTGGTTGGAGTCCACGTCGACCTTGGCCAGGTCGACGGAATCGCTGCGCCTGCCGGCCTCGGCCTCGAGGGCCGGTCCGAGCTGGCGACACGGACCGCACCACTCGGCCCAGAAGTCGACGACGACCGGAACCTCGTGGGAGCGGTCGATCACGTCCTGCTGGAAGCTGGCCTCGGTGACCTCGCGGATCATCGCCCGCAAGCTTAGAGAGGCGCGGGGGCGGCCCCGGCCGGTCGGGGATGGGCCGTCCGGCTCCGCGCTAGCCTGATCGCGTGGAATCGCTTCGCGGGAAACTGCTCGTCGCCTCACCGGCGCTTCAGGACCCGAACTTCGTCCGCTCGGTCGTGCTGATAACCGAGCACGGCGACGAGGGTGCGATGGGGATCGTCCTCAACCGGCCCGCCGACACCGAGGTCGAGGAGGTCCTGCCGGAGCTCGCGTCGATCGCCGTCGCCGAGCCCGTTTTCGTCGGCGGCCCGGTCCAGCCCGAGTCACTCGTCGTCCTCGGCGAGTTCACGGACCCCGAGAAGGCCGCGTGGATCGTGGTGGCCGACGTCGGCCTCGTCTCCGCTTCGACCGATCTCGAGGAGCTGCCGGAGGCGGTCCGCCGCGGACGCGTCTACGCGGGCTTCTCCGGCTGGGGGCCAGGGCAGCTCGAGGCCGAGCTCGAGGAGGAGGCGTGGTTCGTCGAGCCGCCGATCCCGCCCGAGTTGTTCCCGGACGACCCCGCGACGCTCTGGAGCGACGTGCTGGAGCGCAAGGGCGGGGAGTACGCGCTCGTGGCGCGGATGCCCGAGGACCCCTCGCTGAACTGAGGAGGCGCGGAAGCGCCTACGGGCAGTCGGAGCCCGCGCAGTCCTTGACCCGGTCGAGGACGTCGCTCATCTCGCGGAAGCGCTGCTTCTGCGTCGAGTTGTTCAGCCGGGGCTCGCCGTCCATCTCGCCGGGGTCAACGTTCCAGTTGTAGTACTCGACGAACGGCTTGCCGCCACCCGCGTCCCGGGTCTCGATCAGCGAGCCGTCCTTGTCCTGGAGCGCCTTCCACTTCACCGCTTCGGTGAGCATGTAGTCGCGGTCGTTCCCGGGGTCGAACAGGGACTTGCCGTCGACCTGGTAGCCGGGCGCGACGCCGGCGACGTCGTAGAAGGTCGGCGCGAAGTCGACGTTGGCGACCAGGCGCGAGTCGAGCCGCGGGCGCTTGCCAAGCTCGGCCGGCCAGCGCATGTACATCGGTACGTTCGTGGCCTCCTGGTAGGGGAAGACCTTGCCGAGGACGCCGTGGGCGCCGAACAGGAATCCGTTGTCGGAGACGAAGATCGCGAGCGTGTCGCGGTTCTCGCCGGTGGCGTCGAGCGTCCGGAACACCTTGGCGATTCCGGCGTCGGCGGAGAGCAGCGTCTGCTCGTACTTCTGGAAGCGCTTGGTTATGTAACCCAGCGACTTGTCGTGGCGCTTCTCGCGGAGATACCTGGGCTTGTCGGAGAGGTCGGTCTCGTTGAACGAGATCGGCGGCTTGAACTTGGGGACGTCGGCGTTCAGGTACTTCTTCTCGGGCACGAGCGGCGTGTGCGGCGAGCGCAGCGAGAGGGTCATCATCCACGGCTGCGAGTCGCTGGCCTCGCGGTCCTTGACGAAGCGGGCGCCGCGACGCGCGGTCAGGATGTCGGCCTTGCTGCGCTCCTTGCGGTTGTGCTCGATCCCGTTGTAGTCGTCGCGGAAGACGTCGAAGCCGGCGTCGCCCTCGACGTCCTTGTCCCAGCCGTTCAGGTACTTGCCGAACTGACCGGTGTAGTAGCCCGAGCTCTGGAGGACGGCCGGGAAGGTCTGCTCCCAGAGGTAGGTGTCGCCGAACTGGTTGTTCGGGTTGTTGGTGATGATCCCGTGGTTGTGCGCGTACAGGCCCGAGTACATCGTCGCCCGGGCCGGGCAGCAGAGCGGAGTCGTCACGTAGCCGTGGTTGAAGTCGACGCCCTCGCGCTTGAACAGCCGCAACGTGTTCGGCATCGCCCGCATCGAGGACTTCTCCTGGTCGTCGGTGATGATCAGGAGGATGTTCGGGCGCTTGCCCGAGACGTCGCCGACGACGGGCTTGCCCGTCGCGTCGGGCCCGACGATCGCGACGTCGGGCCGGTTGACGACCGGCTCACGCGCGGCGCGGCCGCGGGTGGAGCCGAAGATCGCCAGGACGACGAGCAGCAGCACGCCGAGCAGCGCTGCGAACGCGATTTTCCCCCTCGAGACGGCGGGCATGGGCAACTTCTTATACAGATCGCTCACAAAGCCCTCTTAAATTCCTCACAATCGCAGCCGGCCCGCAACCGGCGGGTTCGCAGGTACGAAACCCGCTCGGGGAGCGGATGTTGCGGTGCCGACGGTAGAGCCCGGCGGCGATGGAACCGGCCGGGGAGGGGTGGATCCGCTCAGGCCGCTCTTGCGCGGGCCGCCTGGCGGACCAGGTGGTCGCGCTCGGAGACGTTCGTGGCCCGGCGGGCGGCTTCGGCGTAGGCCTCGGCGGCGGCGCCCAGGTCGCCGTCGAGCTCGTGCAGGTGGGCGCGGACGGCGTGCCAGCGGTGTCGCTCGCCGATCGCATCGCCGAGCCGGTCGGTCTCGCGCAGGCCGGCGGCGCCGCCATGGACGTGCCCGACGGCGACGGCGCGGCCGAGCACGGCGGCGGGGTCCTCGCTCGCCGGGTCCGCCGAGAGGGCCAGGAGGTCGTCGTACCAGCCGAGGATCTGGTCCCAGTCGGTCTCCTCGGCGCTCGCCGCATCGTCGTGGAGGGCCGCGATGGCGGCCTCGATCTCGTAACGGCCGGGAGGTCGCTCGTCGGTCTGCATCGCGAGCGCCGATTGCAGGACCCGGACGCCCTCGGCGATCTCGCGCGCGTCCCAGAGGCTGCGGTCCTGGCGGTCGAGCGGGACGATCCGGCCCTCGGCGTCGGTCCGCGCGGGAAGCCGGGCGTGGTTGAGGAGCATCAGGGCCAGCAGCCCGCGCGCTTCGGGCTCCTCGGTGGCGAGGGTCAGCTGGCGGGCGAGACGGATCGCCTCCGGGGCGAGGTCGATCCGCTCGGTATGGCCGGTCGTGTAGATCAGGTAGAGGACGCGGAGGACGACCGCGAGGTCGCCGGGGCTGTCGAGCCGGCGACCGCGCAGGGTCCGCTTTGCGCGGCTGATCCGCTGTGCCATCGTCACCTCGGGGACGTAGAAGGCGTCGGCGATCTCGCGCGTCGTCAGTCCGCCGACCGCCCGCAGGGTCAACGCGACCTGGGATGCGGGCGAGAGGTCGGGGCTGCAGCAGCAGAAGAGCAGGAACAGGGTGTCGTCGCCGGGCTCGGACGTGAAGTCACCGAGGTCGGCCGCGGGCGGCCGATCGGCCCCGATGGCCTCCTCGCGGCGCTGCCGGGCCGCCTCGCTGCGACGGGCGTCGATCAGCCGCCGGGTCGCGACGGTGGTCAGCCACGCCTGCGGGTCGCGCGGCGGGTGCTCGGGCCAGGAGCGCATCGCCTCGAGCAGCGCTTCCTGCAGAGCGTCTTCGGCGGCGTCGAAGTCCTCGCCGCGGCGGACGAGGCCCGCGAGCACCCGCGGGACGAGGGCGCGGAGGGCGCCCTCGTCCAGTCGCATCAGGGGTTCCCCGCTCACGGCGCCGAACCGCGGTCTACTCGGTCATCAGTTCCCGGACGGCAATCCACTCGTAGAGCGGCTCGCCGCCCGGACCCGGCTCGGATGAGACCTCCGCGGCGATCTCGAGCGCCCGCTCGTGGGAGTCGACGTCGACCATGTACCAGCCGGCCACGAGGTCGCTGGTCTCCGGGTGCGGGCCCTCGGTCGTCACGGGCGCGGCGTCCGGACCGCCCCAGCGAACCCACGTGTTCTCCGGGGTCAGCGCCTGACCGTCGACGTACTCGCCGGTCTCCTTGAGCGAGTCGCGGATGTTCCTGAGGAAGGACATGTGCGCCTCGACGTCCTCGGGCGCCCATTGGTCCATCGGCGGGAACGGGTGATGCGGCTCGGGGCCGCCGCGGTAGTGCTTGAGCAGTAGGTACCTGGGCATCTCGATCTCCTTGTGTCGGGGCCGCGCCCGTTGCGGGGCCTTTACCCGTCTGAGCGGAGCCGATCGCCGGTTCTCGACATCCCTGCCGTGTCCTCCCGCCATCAGGTCTACATAACGTCGATTATCGTGCGTTGAATCGGGCATTTCGGACGGATCCCGGGGCTGGTGCGCTCGCATCACTCCTCCGGGGCGATCCTGACGCCGCAGGCGGTAGCGAAGACCACGGCGCCGGCGACGACGTCGTCGAGCGGCATCGTGATGCCGCGGAGCCGCTCGGCGCCGCGGATCCCGTCGATCCGGCAACCACGCAGCGCCACGTTCTCGAATCGGGCCTCGCGCAGGTCGGCCTCGCGCAGGTCGCAGCCCTCGAAGGCGACGTCGCGGAGCCTCGCATCGGCCCAGGTCGACCCGCTGAGGTCGCAATCGGTGAACCGGACCCGGTCCAGGCCGGCGCCGCCGAAGTCGGCGAGGTCGGCCTGCGATCCGGCGACCGTGACGTCGTCGAGCCCGCCCTCGGCGATCGACAGGCCCGTGAGCCGGCACTCGGTCAGGCTCGCGCGCCGCATCCGGGCGCCGCGGAGGCGGCCGTTGGCGAGGTTGCAACCCGCGAGGTGGGCATCGACCCAGCGCGCATCGGAGAGATCGCAGCCGGTTGCGACGACGGCGGTCAGCCTGCAGGTCTCGAAGACTGCGCCGCGTAGCTCGGCTCCCGTCAGGTCGACGTCGGCGAGGGCCGCGTCGGCGAGGCCGTCGGAGCCGGGCGGTCCGGAGTCGGCCAGCTCCTCCGGGAGATCGGGCGGGTCCGGCGTTCGCGGCGGCCCCGCGGCCGTCAACCGGGCTCGACCTCGGTCATCTCGCCGGATTCGACGTCGAGGATGAAGCCGCGGACGTTGTCGGCGCTCAGCGCCGGGTCGTCCTCGACCCTGCGGATTCCCTCGCGCAGGCCCGCCTCCAGGGACTCGAAGCCGCCGGGTTCCCATTCCGGCCGGATGCCGGTGTCCTGCTCGATCCCGTCGAGGAAAGCCTGGTCGTCGAGGCCGAGGACGCCGCAGTCGGTGTGAACGACGATCCAGACCTCGTCGGTGCGCAGCGCCCGTTGCGACAGCGCGAGCGAGCGGCGGACGTCCGGGGTCACGACCGCGCCGGCGTTGCGGATGATGTGCGCCTCGCCCTCCTGCAGGCCGGCGGTCACCAGCGGGTTGATCCTGCAGTCCATGCAGGTGACGACGGCAAGGCGCCGGCTCGGGAATCGTGACTTCGAATCGCCCATCGGAGGCGTCGATTACCCGCGTGGCGGGCCGCTCAACCCTTGACCTTGAACTTCGCCTTGGCCGGCTTGCCGGAGACGCCGTCCGCCTTCGCCTTGACCGCGAACTCGTACTTCCCGGGCTTCAGCCTGTAGGTCTCCGGCGACCTGCAACCCGAGTAATCGGCGCCCTTGCTCTGCTTGACCAGCGAGCACTTGAACTTCGCGCCCTTCGTCTTCGACTCGAAGGCGAACTTGACCTTGGCCTTCCCCCCGTTCGCCTTCACCTTCGACTTCGGTTCCTTCGTGATCTTCACCTTCGGGCCCTTCGGCTGCTCGACGCCGGTGACCTTGCCGATCTCCTCGGTCGTCTGCAGCGATACCCAGAGGGTTCCTCCCTCCCCCGTTGTCAGGTAGCGGGGGCCGGAATTGGCCGGGAAGCCGCCGAGGCTCGTCGCATCTCCCGACCTCGTTATCCGACCGAGATCGTTCGCGTTGAACCGCGCGGTCCAGTAGGCGCCGTCGAGTGCGAAGACGATGCCCGTCGGGTCCGAGTTGTCGGGCATCTCGACATCGAGCGGGTCGTCGGGGAAGGTCACCAGCCCGACGAACGTGTCTGCGGCGTTGGGGACGGTGTAAGCCACCTGCTCCTTGCTGCCCGCCGCGATGCCCTGGGGGCCGGCCGAGAGGCTGTACTCAGTGAAATCGCCGTCGGTCTTCATGCGGACGATCCGCTGACCGCCGAAGTCGGCCACCCAGATTCGGCCGTCCCCGCCGGCGACGATGCCGCGCCCGCTGAGGCCGGTGACCGGATGCGAGGTCGAGTTGCCGGGATCGTCCGGCGGGATCTGGACGACGGCACCGTCGCCCGGCGTCCAGAGGTCGCCGTCCGGACCGATCGCGATGTCCTGCCCGGCTACGTCGGTGATCGAGGTGACGTCGACCGTCGTCGGGTCGGCCGGGTCGAAGCTGGCGACGGCCTGGAACTTGGTCACCCAGAGCCGGTCGTCGGGCCCGGTGGTGATTCCGACGCCGTTGGAGAGGTCATCGGAGTCGTACTCGGTGACGGTTCCGTTCGGCTCGATCATGCCGATCTCGTTGTCGTCGTCGCTGCCGGAGATCAGGAACCAGACGTTGCCGTCCGGCCCTTCCGTGACCCGGCCCGGCATGCCGGAGACGGCGAAGGTGTCGGCCACCTTCGGGGCCGCCTGCGCGGACGCCGAGCCGAGCAGGCCGAGAGCGATCAGGACGACGAGAGAAACCCCGAACCGATGACGCATGTCCGCAATGTAACGGCACCCGCGAATCGACGCTCCCATGCGGCTTCGCCGTCTTGCACGGTAATCGCATTCAGGGTAGGTTCAGCCGCATGGAAGCAGCAGCACCACCCCCCGCCCCCGCCCCCCAACCCGCGGGAGGCCCGCGGAAGATCGAGGTTGGAAAGGTCCTCGGCGACGCCTTCGGGATCTACTCCTCGAACCTCGGCACGCTGGTGGTGACCAGCCTCGGTGTCGCAATCGTCTTCGGGATCATCGTGGGCCTGCTGAACGACGCCGGCGGCGCGTTCATGCAGTTCCTCGCCTGGATCGTTCAGCTCATCGGCACGGCCCTCTACACCGGCTTCGTCGTCAGGCTCGTCCAGGACGTCCGTGACGGCCGCCGCGACATGTCGGTCGGGGAGCTCTTCTCCGCCGCCGCTCCCGCGATCGGCCCCCTGATCCTGTGGAGCATCCTCTCCGGCATCGCGATCGGCATCGGCTTCATCCTGCTGATCGTCCCGGGGCTGATCCTGATGACGATCTGGGCCGTCGGCGCCCCGGCGATCGTCGCCGAGGACTGCGGTCCGATCGAGGCCTTCGGGCGCAGCTACGAGCTCGTCCGTGGCCAGGCCTGGACCGTCTTCGGCGTCCTCGTCTGCGTTTTCCTGATCATGATCGTCGCGGCCATCATCGCCGGGATCATCGGCGCGGCCATCGGCGGCGTCGCCGGGGCGATCATCGTCGGGATCATCGTCCTGGCGCTGTTCATGCCGGTTTCGGCGCTCGTGGCGAGCACGCTCTTCTTCGACCTCGGGGGTGGCGGCGGTTCGCTGCCGGCCGGTCAGACCGCGGTCTGAGCCCGGGAGGAGACCACTGCCAGAGGGGCCGGCGGAAGCCGGCCCCTCTTTGTTGTTTGATGGGCCCGTGGCCCGAGTCGACTTCGATCCCGAGACCCATCCCGGCGGCCTCTACCGGCTGATCAACTCCGTCGTCGTCCCGCGTCCCATCGCCTGGGTCTCGACCCGATCCGAATCCGGCGTCGACAACCTCGCGCCGCACTCGTTCTTCACCGTGGCCTGCGCCGATCCGGCGATCGTCCAGTTCACCTCGATCGGCCGCAAGGACTCGCTCGCGAACGCGACGGCGACCGGCGAGTTCGTCGTCAACCTCGCACCGGAGCCCCTGTTCGAGGCGGTCAACGCCACCGCGACCGACTTCCCCCCGGACCTCGACGAGTTCGCCGAGGTCGGGCTTCGCCGCGAGCCCGGAGTCAGGGTCGCGGCGCCGCGGGTCGCGGATTCGCCGGTCGCGATCGAGTGCGTGCTCCAGGCGACCCAGGACTTCGGGACCTCGGTCGTCGTCTTCGGGCGCGTGGTCCTGATCAGCATCGACGAGGCCGTCCTCGTCGACGGGCACCCGGAGATCGAGCGGCTGCGGCCGCTCGCACGGCTCGGACGGCGTCAGTGGAGCACGATCGGCGAGGTCAAGGAGATCGGGAGGGTCAAGTACGAGGACTGGAACGGCGGCGACTGAGGATCAGCGGCCGAAGAGCCGACCGAAGAGCCCGCCGGAACCCTGGCTGCTGCTGCCGGTCCCGAGCCCGCCGAGCCCGCGATTGACCGGGTGGGCCTTCTCGGGCAGCTCGGCGGCCGTGATCGAGAGCGTCACCGCGCGCTCGAAGGTCCGCTCCACCTCGGGCGCGTCGACGAACCGCAGGGTTCCCTCGAGGTCCATCACCTCGAAGCCGTCGAGGATGTGCTCGGCGTAGTTGTCCTCGACCCGCCGCACCTCGCCGACCTTCTCGCCGGCGCTGTCGTAGACGGGAGTGCCGCGCTCGACCGCCGTGTAGTGGACGGGTGATCCGAAGTCTTCGCTCATACGCGGGAAAGCATAAGCGGATGAGGGCCCCGGCTCAGCCGAGCCCGGCACAGAACGCGGCGATCTCCCGAGAGAGCTTGCCGCCCTGCCAGGCGAGCGGGCTGACTCTGTCCCCCTCCCCGTCCCCCTCGCCGATCATCCGGGCCGCCGGCAGAGCGTCGACCCAGGCGGCTGCGACGGCGTGCGGGTGTCCCGGATCCGCCTCGTCGTTGCTGGCGACGACCAGCGCGGGCACGTCGAGGCCGGCGAGCTCGGCGATCCCATCGAACGGGAGCGAGCGCGGGACCTCCCGCACCGCCTCGGCGACCGCGTCGAGGTCGCGGTGGCGGCCGAGCCGGTCGCGGGCGATCCGCACCAGCGTGTCGTGCCACTCCGGATCCATCCCGACCTCGTAGGCGGCGATGAACCCGTCGATCCCCCCGTCGGCCAGCCCGTCCGCGAGCCGGTCCCAGTTGGCCAGCGACTCGGGCCCCAGCGGCACCCCGACGCTGGCCGGCCCGATCAGCACGAGCCCCGCCCAGCGCTCGGGATCGCGGAGCGCGAGCGTTGCGATCGTGTGCGCCCCCATCGAGTGCCCCACCAGCACGGGACGCTCGGCGCCGGTCGCCGCGACGACGGCATCGAGATCGTCGGCGAGCTGCTCGTATACATAACTCCCCGCCTCCCCCGCGTCGCTGTCGCCGTGCCCGCGGGCGTCGTAGCGGATCACGTCGTGCCCGGCGCGGGCGAGCGCCCGCGAGCCGTGGACGACGAGGTCGCGGTGCGCCGTCAGCCCGTGGGCGAGGACGACCGGGCGGCCCGTGCCGTCGCGGACGCCGCGCAGGACGACCCCGCCGCTCTCGGCCTCGAAGCCGTCCGCGGTCAAGCCGCTGCGCGGGCCGAGTCGAGCGCCGAGCGGAGGTCGTCGGCGTCCTCGAAGCCGAGACCGACGAGCGCGACCTTGCGGTAGCGGACGACGCCCTCGGGATCGATCACGAAGATCGCCCGGCGGACGAAACCGCCGCCCGGGGCGAGCACCCCGTATGCCTTGGCGACGGACTTGTCGACGTCGGCGGCGAGCGGAACCGTCAGCCCGTGCTCGGAGATGAATCGCTCGTGGGAGCCGACGTCCTGCGGCGAGATGCCCACGACCTCGGCGTCGAGGTCGTCGATCTGCTCGCGTCCGTCGCGGTAGTTGCAGAACTGCTTCGTGCAGGTCGGCGTGAAGTCGCCGGGATAGAACGCGAGCACGACCCAGCGGCCACGCTGCTCGGCCAGCGTGAAGTCGCCCTCACCCGTCCAGGGCAGGGTGAAGTCCGGTGCCCGCCCGCCCGCCTTCGCCGCCGCGATCGCTCAGCCCTCCGGAGTCGCCGACTCGATCACGACCGTCTGCGTGGGCGGCCCATCGGCGCCGGGCGTCCCGAGCGCGTCGATGGCCTCGACGGTGTCCATCCCCTCGGTCACCTCGCCGACGAGTGCGTAGTCGGGCGGTAGGCCGGCGTCGGCGCCGGTGACGACGTAGAACTGGCTGCCAGAACGTCCCGGGGGCTCGACCTGGCTCTTGGCCATCGCGACGATCCCCTTCGTGTAGGAGAGGTCGGAGGGCGGCTTCTCGTCGACGCTGTAGCCGGGGCCGCCGGTTCCCGCCTTGGCGGGGTCGGTCCCGAGCGGGTCGCCGCCCTGGATCACGAAGCCGGGCACGACCCGGTGGAAGACCGTGTCGTCGTAGAAGCCCTCCTCGGCGAGGTACTGGAAGGAGGCGGCGGTCTTCGGGGCGCGATCGTCGAAGGTGACCGTGAAGCTGCCGCAGCTCGTGTCGAAGGTGACTCCCGCGGCGGTCGGTTCGTCGTCCTTCGGAGCCGGCAGGTCGGCGTCCTTCTTCGCCGGTGGAGCGTCGACGCTCTCGCATGGGCTCCCGCCCGACGTCGAGTCGGCCTCGGTGGTGCCGGTGTCGTCGCTGCTTCCGCACGCGGCGAGCAGGGCCGCGGAGGCGAGCAGCAGGGCGAGCAGGAGCGGGATCCGTTTCGGCACGCGCGGCAGCCTAACGGGTTGCGATCATGGCACCGTGGCACTTCCCCCGGAGAGCGATGCCCGGCCCGAGGCCGGCCCCCCGACCCGCGTCAGGCTGATCGGACGAGCGCTCAATGCGACGGTGGCGCACGCCCCCTGGCTCTGGCCGGTCCTGAAGCGCCCGATGACGACGTACTTCGACGATCTCGCCAACACCTGGGACGAGCGCACCGGCGCCCCCGGAGTCGATCATCTCGCGCCGCTGGCCGTCGCGGTGACGAAGATCGATCGGCGTCCCGAGCGGGCACTCGACATCGGCACCGGCACCGGCGTCGCCGCCCTGTTCGTCGCCCGCGAGTTCCCCTACGCCTCGGTGCGCGGCGTCGACGTCTCCGAGGAGATGATCCGCCAGGCGAAGGCCAAGGTCGGCCTCGATCCGGAGGGCCGCGTCGCCTTCCAGGTCGCGGACTCGAGCTCCCTCCCCTACGGCGACGGCGACTTCGACCTCGTCACCCTCCTCAACATGCCGCCGTTCTTCTCCGAGATCGCCCGCGTCCTCCGCCACGGGGGCCATGCGATCGTCGCCGCGAGCTCCGGCGCCGGGACCCCGTTCTACACGCCCGACGCCGTTCTCGAACGGGGGTTCAAGCGCCACGGGATGACGACGGTGAAGGCCGGCGTCATCGGCCGGGGCTCCTATTTCGTGGCCCGCAAGGGAGACTGACCCATGCCCGCGGCCGCCGGCGACCCCGTCTACTGCCTGCTCGTCAACCCCTCCGCCGGTTCGGGCCGGGCGATGAAGCGGCTGCCCGCGATCCGGGCCGAGCTCGACCGCCGCGGAATGCACCACCAGGTCGTGATGACCACGGGGATCGACCACGGCTGCCGCGAGGCGAGGGCCGCCGCGGGTCGCGGCGAGATTCCGGTCGTCGTCAGCGGCGACGGGCTGATCGGCAAGGTCGGCGGCGTCCTCGCCGGCAGCGGGACGCCGCTCGGGATCGTCCCCGGCGGGCGCGGCAACGACCTCGCGCGCGTCGTCGGCATTCCGACCGACCCGGCCGAGGCCGTCGCGGTCCTCGCGGCGGGAGACCGGCGCCGGATCGACGTCGGCGAGGCGAACGGCGAGCGCTTCCTCTGCATCGCGAGCTGCGGCTTCGACAGCGACGCGAACCGGATCGCGAACGAGACGAAGGCCATCAGCGGCGCCCTTGTCTACGCCTACGCGGCGTTGAAGGCGCTGTGGCAGTGGAAGCCGGCGCGCTTCACGGTCACCGTCGACGGGGCCGAGACGGTCGTGACCGGCTACTCGGCCGTCGTCGCGAACTCGCAGGCCTACGGCGGCGGCATGTTCGTAGCGCCCCAGGCGGTCCTCGACGACGGGCTTCTCGACGTGGTCCTCACCGGCGACGGGCCGAAGCGCCGCTTCCTCGGCGGGCTGCCTCAGGTCTTCAAGGGCACCCACATCGAGCGCGAGGACGTGACGACCCTGCGCGGCCGAGTCGTCGAGGTCGCCGCCGACCGCCCATTCGCCGTCTACGCCGACGGGGACGAGCTGACCGACCTGCCGATGCGGGTGAGCCTGCTCGAGGGCGCGCTCGAGCTGATCGCCCCCGCCGGCTCGTGAGCTCTCCACGCCGGAGCCGGCTCTTCGCCGCGAAGGTCGCCGGTGCCCGGGCGATCGGCGCGCTCAGCCGCCGCAGCGGCCGCGGTGGGGGCACGACCCTCCCGGGGCGCGTCCTGCTGCGGGCGGCACCGGATGCGATCAGCCGTCTCGGTGCCCGGCTGACGGGGCCGCGGACGGTCCTGAGCGCGACCAACGGCAAGACCACGACCGCCGGCATGCTCGCCTCCGCCCTCCACGCAGCCGGCCGTGACCCGGTGCACAACCGGGCCGGCTCGAACATGGCATGGGGCGTGGCGACGGCGCTGATCGAGGGCCGCGGTGACGAGGGGCTCTTCGAGGTCGACGAAGCGTGGCTGCCGCAGGTCGTCGACGAGCTGGACCCGACGCTTCTCGTCCTCGGAAACCTCTTCCGCGACCAGCTCGACCGCTACGGGGAGCTCGAGCGTCTCGCCGACGAATGGGCGGAGGTGATCGCCGCCCGCGAGGGCCGGACGGGCCTCGTCCTCAACGCCGACGACCCGCTGATCGCCGACCTCGGCCGCGATCGCGATCTCCGCCGCCGCGACGGGGTCACGTTCTTCGGGATCGAGGACCCGAGCCAGGCCCTTCCCGAGCTCCAGCACGCCTTCGACGCGAAGCACTGCCGGCGCTGCGGCTCTCCCTACGCCTACGAGCGCGCCTTCGTCGGACACCTCGGCCACTACACCTGCCCGAACTGCGGCGCCGACCGTCCGGCCCCCGACGTCTCCGCGACCGGCATCGAGCTGCACGGCATCGCCGGGTCGAGCTTCCGCGTCCGCACCCCCGACGGCGACCTCGACGTCGAGCTCCCCCTGCCGGGCCTCTACAACGTCTACAACGCCCTCGCGGCCGTCGCCGCCGCCGGCCGGCTCGGGGTCCCCGGCGATCGCATCCGCGAGGGTCTGCACTCGGTCCGGGCGGCCTTCGGCCGGGTCGAGACGATCCCGGTCGGCGATCGCTCGCTGTCGATCCTGCTGATCAAGAACCCGGCCGGAGCCAACGAGGTGCTGCGAACCCTGCGGCTCGAGGCCGATCGCAGCGGCGAGGGGCTCGACGTCTGGACCGCTCTCAACGACCGGATCGCCGACGGGCGCGACGTCTCGTGGATCTGGGATGCCGACTTCGAGATCCTCGGGGAAGCGGTCCGCCGGGTCCACTGCACCGGGACCAGGGCCGCCGAGATGGCGCTCCGGCTCAAGTACGCGGGCTGGCCCACCGACCGGATCGTCGTCGCCGACGGGATCGGCCCGTCGCTCGACCGCGCGCTCGACGACTCCGCGGGCAGGCTCTTCGCCCTCCCGACCTACACCGCCCTGATCGAGCTCCGGACGCTGCTGTCGCGACGGGGCCTGGCCACGGAGTTTTGGCGATGAGCGCCCCGGCGCGGAACCGGACGGCGCCCCCGGCCGCGGGCGATCCGGTCGCCTGGCACGACGCCGAGAACGGCGCTTTCGCCGCCGACCTCGAGCTCTGGCTCCGGCTCGCCGCCGAGCGCCCGGGCGGCTTCGCCGATCTCGGCGCCGGCACGGGCAGGGTCGCGATCCCGGTCGCGGCCGCCGGTCACGAGGTCGTCGCCGTCGACACCGACGAGATCCTGCTCGGCGCCCTCGCCTCCCGCGCCGCCGAGCGCGGGCTCGCGATCGGGACGGCCTGCGCGGACGTCCGCTCGCTCTCGCTCGGCCGCCGCTTCCCGCTGATCGTCGCGCCGATGCAACTCCTGCACATCCTCGGCGGCCCCGATGGCAGGATCGCCGCGCTGCGGTCGATCGCCGCGCACCTCGAACCCGGCGGCAGGTTCTCGGCGGTCGTTCTCGAGGAGCCGCTGCCGCTCGGGGCGGGCACGCCGGAGCCGGTGCCCGACGTCCGCGAGATCGACGGCTGGGTCCACTCGAGCCTGCCGATCGAGGTCCGGATCGCCGCCGACGGGATCGAGATGGTCCGGCTGCGGCAGCTGGTCGCTCCGGACGGGACCCTGACCGAGCACCGTCACTCGATCGAGCTCGACCGCTTCACGCTCGCCGAGCTCGACGCCGAGGCGGACGCCGCCGGGCTCTGGGTCGTCGGCGCCGAGCGGCTGCCGAGCACGATCGAGTACGAGGACTCGATCGTCGTCCACATGGAGGCCCGCGATGTCTGAGCTGCGGCTGCTGGCGCTCTACCCCGACCAGATGAACATCTACGCCGACCGCGGCAACGTCCTCTTCCTCCAGCACCGCTGCGAGTGGCGGGGCATCGGCTTCTCGTACGCGGCGGCCGGGATCGGCGAGGAGTTCGACCCCGAGGCCCACGATCTGATCTACATCGGCGGCGGCCAGGACCGCGATCAGCGGATGGTCGCGGCCGACCTCGTCGCGACGAAGCGCGACGCGATCAAGGCCGCGATCGCCGGCGGGGTCGCGGGCCTCGCCGTCTGCGGCGGCTACCAGCTGCTCGGTTCCTCCTACGAGCTCGGCGAGGAGCGCATCGAGGGTCTCGGGGTGGCCGCGCTGCACACGGTCCGCGAGCCCGGCCCACGGCTGATCGGGAACGTTTCGATCGAGGTCGATGTCGGGAGTGGGCCGCGCGTGCTCGCGGGCTTCGAGAACCACGGCGGCCGGACCTACGTCGATTCCGGCGGCGAGGCGCTCGGGCGGGTGCTGCACGGTCACGGCAACAACGGCCGCGACGGTCTCGAGGGGATCGTCCGCGGGAACCTGATCGGCACCTATCTCCACGGCCCGCTGCTGCCCAAGAACGCCTGGCTCGCGGACGAGCTGATCGCCCGGGCCCTCGAGCACCGCGAGGGCGCCAGGCCGGAACTCGAGCCGCTCGACGACCGGCTCGAGGACGCCGCCCACGCCGACGCCGAGCGGGCGGCCGAGCGCGGCTAGCCGACGCCGCTGGACCCGAAGCCGCGCTCGCCGCGCTCGCTCGCGGCCAGCTCGGCGACCTCGACCGGCACGAGCGCGGCGAACGGCGTGATCAGCAGCTGGGCGATCCGGGCGCCGGACTCGATCTCGAACTCCGCCTCGCGGTCGGTGTTGAGCAGCAGCACCCGGAGCTCGCCGCGGTAGCCGGCGTCGATCAGTCCCGGCGCATTGACCATCGAGATCCCGTGCCGGAGCGCCAGCCCCGAGCGCGGCAGCACGAGGCCGGCGTGTCCCGCCGGGATCTCGACCGCGATCCCGGTCCCGATCGACGCCCTCTCCCCCGGTCCGAGCAGCGCCGGCTCGGCGGCGCGGAGGTCGAGCCCGGCATCGCCGTCGTTGGCGCGGGTCGGCAGCACGGCCCCCGGCTCAAGCAGGCGGACCTTGAGCTCCACGGCGATCAGGCCGCCGACCTGCCGCCGACCGAGTAGGCGCTGAAGCGATGGGAGAGGTCCCGCGGGACGCGGGCGCGGACGAGGACCCCGTCCTCGCGGTCCTCGCGCTCGACCTCGCCCGCGACCTCGTGGAGCTCGTTCAGGATCGCGCCCTCGTCGTAGGGGATCAGCAGCTCGACCGGCTCCAGCGTCGCGGCGAAGGCGGCCTCGATCGCATCGAGCAGCCCCTCGATGCCCTCGCCGGTCGCGGCGGAGACGCCGACCGCGTGGCGCTCGCCGACGAGCAGATCCCGGCGCCCCTCGGGGTCGAGCAGGTCGAGCTTGTTGTAGGCCAGGATCCTCGGCGTTTCGCCGGCGCCGATTTCCTCCAGGACCGAGTCGACCGCTCGCATCGCCGCTTCCCGCGCGGCGGGCGGCTCGGAGCCGTCGACGACGTGGACGATCAGGTCGGCGAGGGTCGTCTCCTCCAGCGTCGCCTTGAACGCGTCGACGAGCTGATGGGGAAGCTTGCGGATGAAGCCGACCGTGTCGGTCAGCAGATACCGGCGGCCGCCGTGCTCGAACGAGCGCGTGGTCGGGTCGAGGGTGTGGAAGAGCCGGTCTCCGACCCCGACGCCGGCGCCCGTGATCGCGTTCAGCAGGGTCGACTTGCCGGCGTTGGTGTAGCCGGCGAGAGCGACGGTCGGGATCGCCGAGCGCTCGCGCTCGGCGCGCATCGTCTCGCGGCTGCGCTCGACGTGGCGGAGCTCGCGGCGCAGCGCCGAGATCCGATCGCGGGCGAGGCGGCGGTCGGTCTCGATCTGCGACTCGCCGGGGCCCCTGGTACCGATGCCGCCGTCCATGCGGCCGGCTCCGAGGCGCTCGAGGTGGGTCCACAGGCCCCGCATGCGGGCGAGGTTGTACTCGAGCTGCGCGAGCTCGACCTGGAGCTTGCCGGCGGCGCTGTGAGCGTGGTCGGCGAAGATGTCGAGGATCACGGCGGTGCGGTCGATCACCGGGACCCCCAGGGCGCCCTCCAGGTTCCGCTCCTGGCGCGGCGCGAGCTCGTCGTCGCAGGCGACCAGGTTCGCCCCGGACCGCTTGATCTCGACCTTGAGCTCGTCGAGCTTGCCGCGACCGAAGTACCGGTCGGGATCGGGCTCGGCCCGCTGCTGGACCATCCGGCTCTCGGTCGCGACGCCCGCGGTCCTGAGCAGCTCGCTGAGCTCGTCGAGCTCGACGTCCTCGCCCGGGGTGCCGCGAACGACCCCGATCGCGACCGCGCGCTGACGCGCCCGCGGGTTGCGGACGCCGGCGCCGGTACCGCTGCGGCGCTCCCTCGCCGTCTCGGTGTCGTCTCCTGGGGTCACGGGGCCAAGTGTAGGAGCAGTGCCGTCGTTCCGGATAGGGTCCCGGACCCTGGCAGCCGCCCACGATCCGACCGGAGGAGCCGAACCGATGAGAAGAAGAACGATCGAGTACGTCCTGCTCGCCCTGGTCGCGGTCGGGCTCATCGGGACCGGGTTCGCCCTCGCCGGCGGCTCCAGCGGATCCGGGGAGACGAAGATCGCGACGATCCGCCCCACCGGGATCGGGCTGCCCCGGGTCGGCATGCACGGGACGGTCGGCGCCGGCGACGTGGTCGCGCCGCTCAAGCAGTACCACGACTCCGGGCACTACGAGTCGGACCTCGAGAAGGTCGGCACCAAGGCGCAGGCCTACCTCGACCGGCGTGTGGCGAAGATCCGCAAGCAGGCGAAGCAGCGCTGCAACCGCAACGGTGCGGCGAAGTGCAAGAAGCCGAAGCTGGCCCTTGTCCTCGACATCGACGAGACGTCGCTCTCGAACTACTCGGAGCTGGTCGCGACGAACTTCACGGGAGCCGGTGCCGCGCTCGCCACGGCACTGTTCGCGGCCACCTCGCCCGCGATCGACCCGACGCTCGAGCTCTTCGACGACGCGCGCGATCAGAACGTCGCCGTCTTCTTCATCACCGGCCGGCCGGACGCCGACATCATCCGCGACCGGACCGAGGCGAACCTGACCGCGGCGGGCTACTCGGGCTGGAAGGAGCTCGTGCTGAAGCCCGCCGACGCCGGCGGGACGCTCGACTACAAGTCGGGGGCGAGAGCGGAGATCGAGGACGCCGGCTACCGGATCGTCCTCAACGTCGGCGATCAGGACAGCGACCTCAAGGGCGGCCACGCCGACAAGGCCTACAAGCTCCCCAACCCCTTCTACTTCATCAGCGACTGAGCGCCGGCTCGGTGCTCAGACCGAGTCGACGGCGAAGAGCTTCCACTCACCGGGGACGCCCTTCAGGGAGTGGGAGCCGCGGTCGGCGAACTCGATCCCGGAGCCGACGACGAGGTCCTTGACCGTCGAGGAGGCGAGGACCTCGCCGGGCCCGCCGAGGGCGCCGATCCTGGCGCCGATGTGGACCGCCATGCCGCCCACGTCGGCGCCGATCATCTCGACCTCGCCGGTGTGGAGGCCGGCACGGAGCTTGATGCCCAGTCCCTCGACGCGTTCGCCGAGCTCGGCCGCGCAGCGGACCGCCCGGGCGGGTCCGTCGAACGTCGCGAGGAAACCGTCACCGGTGCTCTTGACAGCGACGCCGCCGTAGGCACCGACGAGCTCGCGGGTGATCCGGTCGTGATTCTCGAGCAGGTTGCGCCAATCGCGGTCGCCGCGTTCCGCCGCGATCTCGGTCGAGCCGCAGATGTCGGTGAACAGGACCGTCGCCAGGGCCCGCTCCTCGCGGCGGTTGACGACGGCGCCGGTGACGAAGCGCTCGATCGCCTCGAGGTAGGCCTCGAACCCGTCGCCGAAGGAGATCGCGTCGCGTCCGGGCAACTCGACGAGATCGGCGCCGGGGATGTACTCGGCGAAGTACCGGGCGTGACGGGAGTCCATGGCGAGCGCGGCCGGGCGGTCGAGGATCAGCGACGGCGCCTGGACCCTGGGGAGGATCTCGCGGACGTCCATGCGCGCGATCAGATGCATCCGCTTCTCCATCGTCCCCGGCGATGAGGAGAGCCGCTCCCATCGCCCCCACCACTCCTTGAAGTTCGGATCGGTGGCGGCCATGATCGGCGACGCGTCGACCCCGTTCTCCCCGGTCCCCCAGCGAGCCAGCATCGGCCTGACGAAATCGCGCTCGCGCGTCTCCTCGTCGGCCCAGGCCCACTCGTAGCCGGGAGCCGCGGTCATCCGGGCCATCGGGTGCATCAGGATCAAGTGGCTGACCCGCTCCGGGTGCGTCGCCGCGTAGACGACGGCGAGCATCGCGGCCTCGGCCTGCGCCTCGAGCACGACCCGCTCGCTGCTGCACGCGTCGAGGACGGCCGTGACGTCGGCCATCTGCTCCTCGAGCGTCGCCGGCACCTCGACCGGGTCGGAGAGCCCCGCGCCGCGGCGATCGAAAGAGATCAGCCGCGAGTGATCGGTGTAGCCGCGCATCAAGCGCTTCGCCGGCGGCACCGTGAGCATCTCGATCGTCCCGAGGCTCGGCAGGACGATCATGTAGTCCTGATCGCCGCTGCCCATCGTCCGGTAGGCGATGTACCGGCCGTCCTCGCTGCGAACGTACTTGACCGGTGGCGACGGCATCGTGATCAGCTCAGATGTTCGCGCAAGCGCTCGACGGCCTCGGTCAGGCGCTCGTCGGGGGTCGTCAGCGAGATCCGGAAGAACCCCTCGCCGCTCGGGCCGTACATCGAGCCCGGCGAGATGACGACGGCCGCCTGCTCGAGGACGTGCTCGCAGAACGAGGTCGAGGTGTGGCCGTCGGGCACCGGCGCCCAGACGTAGATCGTCCCCTTCGGCGAGGCGACTTCGACGCCGATCTCGCGCAGGGCGTCGACGACGAGGTCACGCCGGCGCGTGTAGATCGCGTTCATCTCCGCGAGCGGCTCCGAGGGGCCCTCGAGAGCGGCGGCGCCGGCGAGCTGGACCGCCTCGAACAGCCCGGAGTCGACGTTCGTCTTCAGGCGCCAGTAGGTCTGGATCGCATCGGCGTTGCCGAGGATCGCCGCGCAGCGCCAGCCGGTCATGTTGTAGCCCTTGGAGAGGCTGAAGACCTCGACGCCGACCTCCTTAGCGCCGGGTGTCTGGAGGAAGCTCGGGGCGACGTAGCCGTCGTAGGTCGTCTCCGAGTAGGCGTTGTCATGGACGATGAGGATCTCGTGCTCGCGGGCGAGCTCGACGACCCGCTCGAACAGGCCGTCCGGGGCGATCGCGCCGGTCGGGTTGTTCGGGTAGTTGAGGAAGAGCAGGCGTGCGCGGCGGAGCGCATCGGGACCGATCGCATCGAGGTCTGGGGCGAATCCGAGCTCGGGAACCAGCGGCAGCACCTCGACGTCGGCACCGGCGAGAACCGGACCGCCCGTGTAGACCGGGTAGCCCGGATCCGACGCGAGTGCGACGTCGCCGGGGTCGAGGAAGGCGAAGCAGAGGTTGTAGATGCACTCCTTGGCGCCGATCGCAGGGATCACCTCGGTCTCCGGGTCGATCTCGACGCCGAAGCGACGGCCGTAGAAGGCGGCGAACGCCTCGCGGAACTCCGCCCGGCCCCGGTTCGAGGGGTACTTCTGGTTGCCGTTCTCGGCGACCGCCCCTTGCATCGCCGCGACGACGTGATCGTAGGTCGGCATGTCGGGATCGCCGATTCCGAGGCTGATCACGTCGATGCCGGCATCCCGCTTGTCGGCGACCTTGCGCTCGAGCTCCGCGAACATGTAGGGAGGGATCGCCTCGAGGCGCTTGGAGGGGTCGGTCAGGGCCAAGGTTCCGGCAGTCCTTTCGGTCGGCGTGCGGGTCGGAGCATCAGGCTATCTAGGCTTGCGTGCCCGCGACCCGAAACGGCAGGAGACCCGATGAGCACGACGGCGGCAGGCTGGACCACGGATGACATCCCCGACCAGGGCGGGAGGACGGTCATGGTCACCGGGGCCAACAGCGGCCTCGGGCTGCAGGCCGCGAAGGAGCTGGCCCGCGCCGGGGCGACGGTTCTCATGGGCTGCCGGAGCCGCGAGCGCGCCGAGCGGGCCATGGAGCGGATCGGCGCCGAGGTGCGGGACCCGGACCTGGTTTTCGTCCCCCTCGACCTCGCGGACCTGAGTTCGGTCGCGGCTGCCGCCGAGACGGTGGCGGCCCGCCCCGAGCCGCTGGACGTGCTCGTCAACAACGCAGGTGTGATGGCGCCCCCGCGCCGCGAGACCGCCGACGGGTTCGAGCTCCAGTTCGGGACCAACCACCTGGGGCATTTCGCCCTGACCGGGCGGCTGATCGAGCGGCTCCTCGCCGCCGACGCGCCCCGGGTCGTCAACCTGAGCAGCACGGCGCACCGGATCGGCCGGATGAACTTCGACGACCTCAACTCCGAGCACGGCTACTCGCGCTGGCCCGCTTACGGGCAGTCGAAGCTGGCGAACCTCCTGTTCACGCTCGAGCTGGCGCGGCGGGCGGAGGCGGCCGGAACCGGCCTCATCGCCGCTGCGGCCCACCCGGGATACGCCGCGACGAACCTCCAGACTGCGGGGCTCGGGCTCGGCACCGTCGGCGCGCTGCTGAAGCCGCTGATGTGGGCCGGGAACGTCGTCTTCGCTCAGAGCGACGCCGCCGGGGCCGTCCCGGCTCTGTACGCGGCCACGGCGCCCGGGGTCGCCGGCGACGACTTCTACGGGCCCGACGGCCTCCAGGAGATGCGAGGGAGCCATCCGGCGCTGGTCGGCAGGACCGGCCGCGCAGCCGACGCCGGGGCCGCCCGCCGGCTCTGGGAGGTCTCCGAGGAGCTCACCGGGGTCGGGTTCGGACCCCTGGACGCGGTCGCGGCGGTCTAGCTAGAGGCCGGCGAGGCGGTCGACGAAGCCCCCCGCGAACGTGCCGGCGAAGACCGGCTCCGCGGTGCCCGTCAGGTCGATCTCGAGCCCCTCGCCGATCTCGACGACGAGCTCGCCGCCGTCGAGGACGACCGTGATCGGGCTCGGCGTCCCGCGCAGATGCGCGGCGATGGCGGCGCCGGTCGCACCGGTGCCCGACGACAGGGTCTCCCCCACGCCGCGCTCGAAGATCCGCGCCCGCACACGCGAGCCGTCCGCCGACCAGAAGCTGACGTTGGTGCGGTTCGGAAAGACGGCCGCACCCTCGATCGCCGGCCCGATGGCGGGCAGGTCGAGGTCCTCGAGCCCCTCGCGGACCTCGATCGCGCACTGCGGGTTGCCGATCGAGACGTGCTGGAACTCGCGCTCGATGCCGCCGACGTCGATCGTGCCGACGCCGTCGGCCGGCCCGCCCGGGAAGTCGGCCGACGCAGTCGCCGCCCGGCCCATCGCCACCCGCGCCGAGCCGGGACCGGTCAGGGTCGGCGACACCTCCCCGGCGGCGGTCATGATCGCGAATTGGTCGAGGTCGGTCCAGCCGGCGGCGCGCAGGTAGAGGACCGCTTCGCGGACGCCGTTGCCCGACAGCTCGGCCTCGGAGCCGTCGGGGTTGAAGATCCGCAGGTCGGCGACGTGCGCGGCGGGCTCGGCCGGCCGTGCGAGCAGCAGGATCCCGTCGGAGTGCATCCCGGTGTGCGGAGCGCAGATCGCCCGGATCCGCTGCGGGGTCAGCTCGAACGGGACGTCGTCGGCCTCGAGCACGATGTAGTCGTTGCCGAGCGCCTGCCACTTCGCGAATCGCATCGGCGCAAGTATGGCGGCAGCGGCCGGCCGAAACGGGCCGGTGCCCGGGGGCCGTGGTGCCGTCCCGCTAGCCTGCTCGGTCAAGTCGTCCGACACAGGAGGTTCAGCAAATGCCGATGGTCCCGATGGTGGTCGAGCAGTCCTCGCGCGGGGAGCGCTCGTTCGACATCTACTCGCGTCTGCTCTCGGAGCGGATCGTCGTCCTCGGGACCCCGATCGATGACCAGGTCTCGAACCTGATCGTCGCCCAGTTGCTGCATCTCGAGTCCGAGGACCCCGACAAGGACATCTCGCTCTACATCAACTCCCCGGGCGGGATCGTCTACTCCGGCCTGGCGATCTACGACACGATGCAGTTCGTCCACTGCGACGTCCAGACGATCTGCTTCGGGGTCGCGATGTCGATGGGCTCGCTGATCCTCGCCGGCGGGACCAAGGGCAAGCGGATGGCGCTGCCGAACTCGCGGATCCTCAACCACCAGCCGAGCGGCGGATTCGAGGGTCAGTCGACCGACATCGAGATCCACGCCCGCGAGACGCTCGCCCTGCGCCGCCGCCTGGAGGAGCTCTACTCCCAGCACACGGGCCAGACCGTCGAGCAGATCCACGACGACATGGAGCGGGACCGCTTCTTCTCCGCCGAGGAAGCGCGGGAGTACGGGCTGATCGATCACGTGATGACCGACCGCGACATGCGGGCGCCGGACGCGGCTTCGCCGAACGGCTCCGCCTAGGCGGGACGGTCGACGAGGGCCATCGCCGCCCTCGCGACCTCGGCGTCGCCGAGCCCGGTGCGGTCGATCGTCGCGACGCCGTCCATCTTCCGCAGCCAGGTCATCTGCCGGCGCGCATAGCGCCGGTGCGACGCCTTGACGGCCCCGGCGTCGCCGCCGATCAGCTCCTCGAACCCGAGCGCCGATCTCGCGGTCCGCGAGGCTCCCGCCGCCGCTGCCGCCCTGGCCTCATCGGCGGCCCCCGCGGCGATCATCGCGTCGACCCGGCGGTCGATCCGGTCGGCGAGCTCCTCGCGGTCGACGACGATGCCGATCAGCACCGTCGGGTGCCGCAGCGATGCCGTCCAGAGCTCCCGCCCGCGCTCCGGCGGATCGAGCCCGACGCGCTGGAGCTCGAGCGCCCGAGCGACGCGCTTGCGGTCGTTGGGGTGGATCCGCTCGCCGACGTCGGGATCGAGCTCGGCGTGCATCGCCGCTGATCCGAGCTCCGCCACCTGGGCTTCCACCAGTCGCCTGACCTCGTCGGGCACGGGCGGCTTCAGGTCGAGGTCGGCGAGCGCGGCTCGCATGTAGAGCCCGGTCCCGCCGACGACGATCGGGGTCCTCCCGGCCGCGAGGAGGTCGTCGATCTCGCTCCTGGCGAGCTCGGCGAAGCGGCCGGCGCTGAATTCCTCGCCGGGGTCCGCGACACCGACCAGGCGGTGCTCGAGCCGCTCGCGCTCGCCCGCGTCGGGGGCACCGCTCAGGATCTCGAGCCCGCGGTAGACCTGGATCGCGTCGCAGGAGACCGCGACGGGGTCCTCGCCCGCTTCCCGCAGCAGGTCGCCGAGCTCGATCGCGACGGCGGTCTTGCCGACGCCGGTCGGGCCGAAGATGGCGATCACGCCCACGGGGGTCAGCCCGCGCGGGAGAGCAGGACCTCGGTGCCGAGCAGGGTCTGCGACGTGGCGGCGGCGACCTCGACCTCGACGATCTCGCCGGGACCCGCGGTCCCGTCGAAGTTCACCGCCTTGTTGTGGCGGCTGCGGCCGCGCAGGCGGCTCGGATCGGTCCGGCTCGGCCCCTCGACGAGGACGTCGACCGTACGCCCGACGAACCGCTCGGCGCGCTCGCGGGCGCGGCGCTGGACGGCCTCGACCAGTCGCCCCATCCGCTCCTTCTTGACCGGGTGCGGGACCCTGCCGTCGAGCTCCGCCGCCAGGGTGCCGCGCCGCGGGCTGAAGACGAACGTGAACGCGCCGTCGTAGCCGACCTCCTCGACCACCTCCAGGGTCGCCTCGAAGTCCTCGTCGGTCTCGCCCGGGAACCCGACGATTATGTCCGTCGTGAGGGCGGCGTCGGGCACGTGCTCGCGGATCAGCGCCACCCGGTCGAGGTAGCGGTCGCGGTCGTACGTTCGCCGCATCTGCTTCAGGATCCGGCTCGATCCCGACTGCAGCGGCAGGTGGATGTGCTCGCAGACCGACGGACACTCGGCGTGGGCGAGGATCACGTCCTCCTTCATGTCCTTGGGGTGCGGGCTCGTGTAGCGGATCCGCTCGATCCCGTCGACGGCGTCGACGGCACGCAAGAGATCGGCGAACGTCATTCGCCCCTCGCCGCGGAGGTCGCGGCCGTAGCTGTTCACGTTCTGACCCAGCAGCGTCACCTCGCGGACGCCGTCGGCGGCCAGCGCCCGGACTTCGGCGAGGAGCTCGCCGGACGGCCGGCTCGCCTCGCGGCCGCGGGTCGAGGGCACGATGCAGTAGGAGCAGACGCAGTTGCAGCCCTGCGAGATCTGCAGCCACGCCTGGAACGGCCGTGTCCGCTGCGTGGGCAGGTGACCGGCGAAGTCCTCGAACTCGAAGTAGCCCTGGGCGGACAGGGAGTCCGAGGTCAGGAACTCGGCGAGCTTGTGAATCTGGCCGGGGCCGAAGGCGACGTCGACGAACGGGAACCGCTCGAAGACCTCGTCCTTGACCGACTGAGCCCAGCAGCCGCCGACGCCGACGACCACGTCGGGTTGCTCGCTCTTGAGCCGCTTCGCCTCGCCGAGATGGGCGATGAAGCGGCTGTCGGCGTTCTCGCGGATCGAGCAGGTGTTGAAGAGGATCAGGTCGGCCTGCTCCCGGCTCGGCGCCTCGGTGTAGCCGAGCGAAGACAGCATCCCGCGCATGCGCTCGGAGTCGTGTTCGTTCATCTGACAGCCGAAGGTCGTGACGTGGAATCGCTTGGCTGCGCCCTGTCCGGTCGTCTCCATGGCGCTCAGGGTAGCGGCGCCGCGCGGCGCCGCCGGATCAGTTGCCGGCGGTCTGCGAGAGGAACGCGACGAGCGCGTCGAGCTGCTCGGGGCTCAGCTGGTCCCCGTAGTTGCTCGGCATCGTCCCGTCCGGGAAGCCCTGCTCGACCTCCGCGCTCGGATCGACGATCGACGTCTCGATGAAGGCGTCGTCCTTGCCGGCGAGGACCGTGTCGAGGTTCGGGCCGATCGTGCCCTGGGCGTCGGCGCCGAGCTCGGCGATCGTGTGGCAGCTGCCGCATCCGGTCGAGACGAAGACCTGCTTGCCCTCGTCGACGAGGGCTGCGTCAGCGCCACCGGCTGCGCCCCCGCCCGAGGGCTTGCCGGCCGGCGTGTCCTCGGGTGCGGCGCCCTCCTGCTGTGCGGTGGCGGTCTCGCTGCCCTGCTGGACGTCGGCCTCGGCGTTGGCGGCCTCGAGCTCGCCGCCCTGCTCGTCCTCGTGCTTGGCGAGCTCGACGGCGCCCACGGCGGTGGCCGCGACGAGCAGGAAGATGACGACGATGCCTGCGATCAAGCCGTTCCCCGAGGGGAACTTGTCGCTCCTCATCCCGATGAAGGAGAGGATCAAAGCGACCACGATCAGGGCGCCGCCGGCTATGTAGAAGAGGCTTTCGTCCATGCAGGCGCGATCCTATCGATCGGGGTCGACGAGGATCGTCGTGCCCGCTACTCGGCGAAGGCCGTCGAACGGCTCTCGCGGACGACCGTGATCTTGATCCTGCCGGGGTAGTCCAGCTCCTTCTCCACGGCCTGCGCGGCGCGGCGCGCGATCACCGCGGCTTCCTCGTCGTCGACGGCTCCCGGGTCGACGACGAGGCGCACCTCGCGGCCGGCGCGGACGGCGTAGACCTTCTCGACGCCGGGGTGCCGGCCGGCGACCTCCTCGAGGTCGCGAAGGCGCGTCACATAGTGCTCCAGCGCCTCGCCCCTTGCCCCCGGGCGGGCACCGGAGACGGCATCGGCGATCTGGACGATCACCGCCTCGACCGTCTTCGGAGCCACCTCGTTGTGGTGTGCCTCGATCGCGTGGGCGACCGCCTCGCTCTCCCCCTTGCGGCGGGCCATCGAGGCGCCGACCTGCGCGTGGGAGCCCTCGACCTCGTGGCTGACGGCCTTGCCGAGGTCGTGCAGGAGCGTCGCTCGCCGCGCCGTCTCGACCGATACGCCGAGCTCGGCGGCGATCAGGCCGGCGATCTCGGCCGCCTCGATCAGGTGGTCGAGCACGTTCTGGCCGTAGGAGGTGCGGAATCGCAGCCGTCCGAGCACCTCGAGCAAAGCGGGATCGATCCCGTGGACCCCGGCCTCGAGCTCGGCCCGCTCGCCCTCGGCGACCATCGTCGCCTCGACCTCCGCCTTCGCCTTCTCGTAGGCCTCTTCGATCGTCGCCGGCTGAATCCGGCCGTCGGCGATCAGCCGCTCGAGCATGATCCGGGCGATCTCGCGGCGGACCCCGTCGAAGCTCGAGACGACGACGGCGTTCGGCGTCTCGTCGATGATCAGGTCGACTCCCGTCAGCGACTCGATGGCGCGGATGTTTCGGCCCTCGCGGCCGATGATCCGCCCCTTCATCTCCTCGCTGGGCAGCTCGATCAGCCGGGTGGTGGTCTCGCTCGCGTGGGTGCCCGCCAGCCGTCCCATCGCGATCGAGATGATGTTGCGGGCGCGACGGTCCGCGTCCCGCTTCGTCTCCTCCTCGATCTGCAGCAGCACCCGACCGGCCTGGCGGCGGGCGTCGTGCTCGACGTCGGCGATCAGCATCTGCTTCGCCTGCGCGGCGGTCAGGCCCGAGAGCCGCTCGAGCTCCTTGCGCTGGACCTGCTTCTGGCGCTTCAGCTCCTCCGCCTGGCCGTCGAGGTTGCGCTCGCGATCGGCGAGGGCCCGTTCGCGCCGCTCGATGTCGGCGAGCTTCAGCCGCGCCGCCTCGGCGTCGTGGAGTGCCCGCTCCTGGAGCCTGGAGATCTCCTCGCGCCGGGCACGGAGATCGGAGCCGTCGTCGTCTCCCGCTTCCTGCGGGTCGACCGCCGTGATCGGCTTGGCGGCGGAAAGCTGCGGATTTGCCGGGGCTTCCCGACCTGCGACCTTTCTGCGACTCCGCCTCTCCATCTCCACGTCGATGGTAGAGCGTCGCGGTGGGCCGGCCGGTTCAGGCGGCCCGCGAGCCGTTCCCCTCCGCCCGGCGGACCGCGTCGTAGGCCAGCTCGTACTCGTAGCCGCGCCGCGTCAGATGCGAGAGGGCCCGGGCCCTGCCGCGTTCGTCGGCGAGGTCCTCGCCCTTCGCGACCACCAGCTCGACCGCCCGTTCCAGCTCCGCCTCGCGCGGCTCGGACGCGGCGCGCTCGGCCAGGCCCGGGCCGATGCCGCGCTCGGTCAGCGCGGCGGCGATCCGGTGGGCGCCCCAGCCGGAGAGCTCACGCTTGTCGGCCGCGTAGGCGAAGGCGAACCGCTCGTCATCGATCTCGCCGAGCTCGACCAGCTCCGCGATCACGTCCTCGGCCAGATCCTCATCACAGTCCCGCTCCCGCAGCCAGGCGTGGAGCTCGGAAGCAGTTCGCTCCCGGCGCCGCAGCGCCCCGAGCGCCTTGCCCAGGACGTCCTGCATGGGTGCCCGGTCGTCGGCCGCCACCGGTCGGGCCCCCGGACCGCTCAGGCGGCCTCGGGGCTCTCCTCCTCGACGGGAGCGGCCGGTGCCGGGGCCATCCGCTCGGTGCCCGGGGCGCGGACGACGCCGAGCGTCTCGTAGATCTTGTCCTCGATCTCGTTCGCCATCTCGGGGTTCTCGGAGAGGAACTGCTTCGAGTTGTTGCGGCCCTGCCCGAGGCGGGTCTCGCCGTAGGAGAAGAACGAACCGGACTTGGTGACGATGTCGTGTTCGACGCCGAGGTCGAGCAGGCAGCTCTCGTTCGAGATGCCGACGCCGTACTCGACGTCGAACTCGGCCTGCTTGAACGGGGCCGCGACCTTGTTCTTGACGACCTTCACCCGGACCCGGTTGCCGACCGCCTCGGTCCCCTCCTTGAGGGTCTCGATCCGCCGCAGGTCGAGGCGCTGGGACGAGTAGAACTTCAGCGCCCGGCCGCCCGGCTGCGTCTCGGGGCTGCCGAAGCTGACCCCGATCTTCTCGCGGATCTGGTTCGTGAACAGGCAGACGGTCTTCGCCCGGTTCAGGTTGCCGGCGAGCTTCCGCAGCGCCTGTGACATCAGCCGGGCCTGGAGGCCGACCTGGACCTCGCCCATCTGCCCCTCGAGCTCGACCCGCGGGGTCAGCGCCGCGACCGAGTCGACCGCGACGAGGTCGACGGCTCCCGAGCGGGTCAGGACGTCGACGATCTCGAGCGCCTGCTCGCCGTAGTCGGGCTGGGAGATCAGCAGCTCGTCGGTGTCGACGCCGATCCGGCGCGCGTAGACGGGGTCGATCGCGTGCTCGGCGTCGACGAACGCGCAGACGCCGCCGCGGGCCTGGCACTGGGCGATGATGTGGTAGATCAGCGTCGTCTTGCCGGACGACTCCGGGCCGAAGATCTCGACGATCCGGCCCTTCGGCACGCCGCCCACGCCGAGCGCGAGGTCGAGCGAGATCGCCCCGGTCGGGATCGCTTCGACGTCCATGACGGTCTTGCTGCCGAGCTTCATCACGGCGCCGGCGCCGAACTCGCGCTCGATCTGACCGACGGCGGCCTTCAGTGCCGCGTCCTTCGCCTTGGCGTCCTTCGAACCGGCCTCGATCGGCGTCGGCTTGTTTCCTGCTGCCATTTTCAAACCACCTCATCCGCCGCTTCCACGCGGCAATTCGACATCCGCCAGGAGGCTGTAGCGCGCACCCTGGGATCGGAGTTCAGAACGGTAGAGCGCCACCCGGACGGCATCGAACGTATGTCCTCCCGGCCCGCCGAAGGGCGCGAGCCCCGCGACGGCTTCCTCGGCGCGGCGCCGAGGCGGATCGCCGCGAACCCGCGCGACGCTCAGATGCGGCCGATAGCGCCGCCGCTCCGCGACGTCCACGCCGACCGCCCCGAGCTCGCCGAGGAGGGTGTCGTGGAGTCGAACCGCGGCGGGGCTGGTCGCCTCGAGGGCGACGACGCGCGGTCGTCGCGGAGGCAGGCCGATCGGCGCGGGAGCGAGAACCACACGCACCGCCGCCGTACCCGATGCGGCCGTCCTCAGCGCGCTCGCGGCGCGCTCGATCGCGGCCGGATCGCGGTCTCCGAGGAAGACCAGCGTCAGATGCAGGCCGTCGGCCCCGAGCGGGCGGAGGCCGTCCCCAAGCGCCCGGCGCTGCCAGGCGGAGACGGCCTCGATCGTCGTCGGCGGCGGATCCAGGGCGAGGAACGCCCGGATCCGCTCCGGCCGGGGCCCGCCGTCCTCGCAATCGCTCGCCTCCACCCCGGCGACGCTAGAGGACGCGACCGCGCGAATGTGAGCCGGAAGTGCCGATTCAGCGCCGGATCCGTGCCGAGGCCCCGGATCTGCCGAACCTGGGACGATTGGCCGATGGGAACGCGCCCGATGCCCGAGCTCGCCGGCGTCGAGCACGAGTTCCACGAGATCGGTGGCCTGCGGATGCACGTCGCGGTCGCGGGATCCGCCGACGCCGAGCCGCTCGTGCTCCTCCACGGCTGGCCGCAGCACTGGTATGCCTGGCGCCGCCTGATCAGGCCGCTCAGCGAGCACTACCGGGTGATCTGCCCCGACCTCCGCGGCTTCGGCTGGACGGCCGCGCCCGGCGGCAGCTACCTGAAGGCCGAGCTCGCCGCGGACGTCCTCGCGCTCATGGACGTCCTCGGGCTCGAGCGGGTCCGCCTCGCCGGCCACGACTGGGGCGGATTCACCGGCTTCCTGCTGTGCCTCGACGCCCCCGAGCGCTTCTCGCACTTCGCGGCCGCCGGGATCGGCCATCCCTGGGTCCAGCGCGAACCCGGCGTCGCCGCGGCCCTGAAGCTCGCCCGGCGGCTCGCCTACATGGTGTTGATCGCCTCTCCCCTCCTCGGCCGCCAGGTCGTCCAGCGCGTCCCCGCCTTCACCCGCACGGTCTTCCGGGCCAGCTCCGTCGATCCCGACCGGACCTGGAGCGAGGCCGAGCTCGGCGCCTTCGTCTCGCAGTGGGCCGAGCCGGACCGCGCCAGGGCCTGCGTCTCCCTCTACCGGAGCTTCCTGACCCGGGAGCTGCGCGAGATCGCCTCCGGGTCGTTCTCCGACCGGATCCTCCGCCAGCCCTGCGTGCAGTTCGTCGGCGTCGCCGACCCGGTCATCCGGCCCGATCAGCAGGGCGGAGCCGAGGCGAACGCTCCGCTGATGCGGATGGAGGTCGTTCCCGACGCCGGCCACTGGCTGCCGGAGGAGGCGCCCGAGTTCCTGGCCGAGCGGATGATCGCCCTCTTCGCCGAGCCCGCCGCAGGGAGCGGCGAGCACGCCTAGAGCGGCAGGTCCTCGCCGATCAGCAGCCGCCTGATCATGTGCATCGCGACGCTCGCCGAGCGATCGCGGACGTCGTCGCGGCTGCCCGGCAGCTTCGGATCGCGCGCCAGGACGTTGCCGTCGGCATCGGCGACGCAGATGCAGACGTAGCCGACCGGCTTCTCCTCCGTCCCGCCGCCCGGCCCGGCGATGCCCGTGATGCCGACGCCGAGGCCCGCGTCGAACCGTTCCATCGCGCCCCGTGCCATCGCCTCGGCGACCTCGGGCGAGACCGCACCCCGGCTTGCGACGAGATCCGCGGGGACCCCGAGCAGATCGGTCTTTGCACGGTCGGAGTAGGCGACGACGCCGCCCTTGAAGTAAGCGGAGGCTCCGGGCAGGTCGGTGATCCGGGCCGCCAGCAATCCCCCGGTGCAGGACTCCCCGAGAGCGATCGAGCGATCGGCGAGCAGTCCGGCGACGATGGCGTCGATGCTCTCGCCGCGCTCGGTGTAGATGAAGCTCCCGTGACGCTCGCGGATCGCGACGAACAGCGAGTCGCGCAGCTCGAGATCCGTGTCGCGATAGCGGACGTCGATCTCGAGCTCGGAACCCCGTCGCAGACAGGTCGTGATCTCGAGCGGGCTCAGGTCGATGTCGCGCTCGATCTCGCGCAGCGTCTTCGCCAAGGTCGATTCCGGGATCCCGAACATCTTCATCGTCTCGACCTCGTAGCTGTCCGCCTCCGAGAGGACTTCGGCGACGGGACCCGCGGCGATCGCGGCGGGCCACATCGCCTGGAGCTCCCGAGGCGGCCCCGGAAGGACGATCACGACCGGCCCCTGGGCCTCGACGACGAGGCCGGGAGCGGTCCCCGCGGGATCGAGCGCGATCGCGCCCTCGGGGACCATCGCCTGCTTTCGCGTCCCGTCGCGGAGGCCTTCGGGGTCGAACTTCATCCGCCGCGCGAACCCGGCGACGATCTCGGATATCCGCTTCTCCATCGCCTCGTCGAGGACCATCTCCCGGCCCGCGAAGGCGGCGACGATCTCGGCGGTCAGGTCGTCGGCGGTCGGCCCGAGGCCGCCGGTGGTGACGATCAGGTCGAGCCCGCCGCCGCGGAGGAACTCGAGCGCCCCGCGGAGGTCGTCGGGGCGGTCGGCGACGCAGACGATCTCGGCAACCTCGCAGCCGAGCTCGCCGAGGCGCTCGGACACCCAGGGCCCGTTGCGATCGATCACCCGCCCGGTCAGCACCTCGGTGCCGGTGACGACGATGCCGGCGCGGACGCTCACGGGCAGTCCGGTCCCGCGTAGGTCACTTCGCTGATCCCCTCCGAGTCGGCCTCGAAGGTGGCGTTGCCGTCGGGCTCGAGCTTCTCCTCGTCGCCGCCCGCCTTCACCTTCACCGATCCGCCGCCGATCAGGTCGAGCCGGTAGTTCTTCTCGCCGGAGAAGGTCTCGGTCGCGCCAACCGCGAGCACCTGCGAGTCGATCAGGGCCTCACCGCCCCCGACGAGACAGATCCTGGTTGCCGCGAGGGGCTCGACGCTGATGTCGATCGGCTCGGCCGACGACTTGCCCGGATCCGTCACCCGCTCCGCGTCCTTCGCCTTGCCTCTCTCGGCGGGCCTGGCCTTGGGGGGGCTCTCGTCGTCCCCGGAGGTGATGCCGATGATCGCGAGCACGATCAGAAGGATGACGACCCCGGCGCCGATCGCGACGATCGGCCCGCTGCGCGAGGGCGGGCCCGAGCCGGGCGCGCGCCGGCCCCCGTTCGGTCGCCGGTTGCGGATCACGGGCTCCGGAGGCGCCGCCGCTGCGGGCTCCTCGAAGCTGCGCCGGAAGCGGTCGGCGAGCGCCTCGCCGTCGAGTCCGAGGATCTGCCCGTAGGTCCGGAGGAAGCCGCGGACGTAGGCGGGCGCGGGCAGGACCTCCCAGTCCTCGGCCTCGAGCGCTCGCAGATACCGGGTCCGGATCTTGGTCCGGTCCTCGGCCTCCTTGATGTCCATGCCCATCCGGCGCCGCGCGTCCTTCAGGGTCGCGCCGATACCCGGTCCCTGCTGCTGGTCGTAACGGCTCATCGGCCGCCCAGTATTGCGAGGTGCGGGTCGAGGCAGAGTGCGCCCGCTCCGGGCCGGGACATCAGCCCTGGACGGTCTCGAGCCCGGCGCCCTCGGTCGCCGGGCCGTCGCCGGGCTCGCCGCCGCCGGCGAGGATGCGCGGGATGTCGGCGGGGCCGATCAGGACCTGGCGTGCCTTCGAGCCCTCGTAGCCCGAGATGACGCCGCGCCGCTCGAGCATGTCGATCAGCCGCCCGGCGCGGGTGTAGCCGACTCGCAGGCGGCGCTGGATCATCGAGACCGACGCGGTGTCCGTCTCGACGCAGATCCGGATCGCGTCCTCGAGCAGGTCGTCCTCGTTGGGCGAGAACTCGCCGCCGCCGTCTCCGTCGACGTCGACCGGAGCCTTCTCGGCGAGCAGGTCGACGTCGAAGTTCGGCTCTCCCTGCTTCGACCAGAACGAGACGACCCGGGCGATCTCCTCTTCGGTGACGAAGGCTCCCTGGACCCGCTGCAACTTCGAGGAGCCGACCGGGCGGAACAGCATGTCGCCCTGCCCGAGCAGGGACTCGGCGCCGCCCTGGTCGAGGATCACGCGCGAGTCCACCTGCGAGGCGACCGCGAAGCCGATCCGTGCCGGGATGTTGACCTTGATCGTGCCGGTGATGACGTCGGTCGAGGGCCGCTGGGTGGCGAGCAGCAGGTGGATGCCGACCGCGCGCGACTTCTGCGCGAGGCGGATGATCGAGTCCTCCACCTCGCCGGGAGCCACCATCATCAGGTCGGCGAGCTCGTCGATCACGCAGAGGATGTGCGGCAGCGGCGCCTCCCCGGCCTTGCGCCGGATCTTGTTCAGCTCCTCGAGGTTGCGGCCCCGGGCCTTGCCCATGACGGTGTAGCGCTCCTCCATCTCGGCGACGAGGTTCTCGAGCACGTTGGAGGCGACCCGGGCGTTGGTGACGACCGGGGTCAGCAGGTGCGGTACCGAGTCGTAGTGGTTGAGCTCGACCTGCTTCGGGTCGACGAGCACGAGCCGGAGCTCGTTCGGCGAGGCGTGCAGGAGCATCGAGGTCAGGATGGCGTTGACCGAGCCCGACTTGCCCGAGCCGGTGGTGCCGGCGACGAGGACGTGCGGCATCTTCGCGAGGTCCATCGAGACGGCCTGACCGGAGATGTCCTTGCCGAGCCAGGAAAGCAGCGGCGAAGAGCCCTCGGGGCGTCCCTGGTAGATGTCGCCGAGGCGGACCATCTTCCGGCGGCTGTTGGGAACCTCGACCCCGACGGCCTTCTTGCCGGGGATCGGGGCGAGGATGCGGATGTCGGTCGACGCCAGCGCGTAGGCCAGGTCGTCCTTGAGCTGGGCGATCTTCCCGACCTTGGTGCCGGGCGCGAGCTGGAGCTCGTAGCGGCTCACGTGCGGTCCGGTGACCGTGCCGATGAGCTTCGCCTCGATCTTGAAGTGGCTGAGCACCTCCAGCAGCGCTCGCGCGGTCTTCTCCATCTCGCGGCGATCGGGTCCCCGGTCGCCGGCCTCGCTGCCCTTCCGCAGGAGCTTCGCCGGCGGGTTGCGGTAGTCGATCTCCTCGGACTCGGTGATGCCGCCGCGCTTGGCGCCCATCGGAGTCCGGGTGATGGCGATCTCCTCCGCCGCGGCCTCCTCGGGCTGGGCCGCCACGACCGGGTCGGGTGCGGGCTCCTCCTCGGCATCCTCCCCGCCCTCGACGTAGCCGTCGTCGTCGAACGCGTGCTCGGCGACGGCGCCGTCGGTCTCCTCGGCGTCCTCGGACTCGCCCGCGGCGGCGTCGAAGTCGAACTCGTCGGTCTCGTCCTCGTTTCCGAGCGGCGCCGTCATCGCTCCGGAGAGGAGCTCGTCGTCCTCGGGGTAGTGCTCGGTCGTCCAGCCGTCTCCGACGTGCTGACCCGCCCGGTCGCGACGCTCGCGGACCGAACGCGCCATCTCCCCGGTTGCGTGGCGCGCGCGTCCGGCGGCCTCCGCCCCGGATCCGATCAGGCCGACCAGCGGCCTGCCGCTGAGCAGCAGGATTCCGCTGAGGACCATCAGCACGGCGATGATGTGGGCGCCCACGGTCTGAAACAGCGTCGTCGAGGCCCAATAGAGGGCCTCACCGAGGACGCCGCCGTGCGCGGTGAAGAAGTCGGGGACGAAGACGTCGGTGCGCACGGGCTGGTCCGGCCCGAGCCCCGCCGTTCCCGCGGCGAAGGCGAGCAGGAGCCCGGCGACGAGCAGGATCGCCCCCGCGTTGATCGCGCCCGGAACGCTGAGCAGGGGCCTGATCACGAGTGCGAGCCCGCACCCGGCGAGCAGCATCGGGACCGCGTAGGCGACGGCTCCTCCGGTCCAGGTGAGGGCAACCTCGAGGCCGGAGCCGCCGAGTCCGCCGTCCCAGCCGGCATAGAGGACGAAGCCGAGGTAGAGGGCCGCCGCGAGCAGCCCGAGGCCGATCAGGTCGAGGTGACGCTGCTCGAGCTCGCGGGGGGGCGCAGGGGTTTTGCGCGCAACCGGCTTCTTGCCTAGCTTGGCAGAGGCCTTGGTGCTGCGCGCCTTCGGTCGCAGGGATCGCTTCTTTGACATCTGCCGACCCCTTCGACGCCTCCTCTCCGTCCCCTGCGCAGAGCCCCTTTTCGCCGCTGCGGATGCGGCGTTGCGTGCCGCGTCGGGAGCCGTCGAGCCCGCCCACGGCGGTCTTTAGAATCGCTCGCGTGAGCGACGCCGACAACCTGATCGGGCGAGTGCTCGTCGTCGAGGACGACGAGGACATCGCCGACGTGCTGCGCCGGTCGCTGCGCCAGGAGGGCCACGAGGTCCGGACCGCGAGCGACGGCGAGGAGGCACTCGGCATGGCCGCGGAGTTCGTTCCCGACCTCGTCATCCTCGACCTCGGCCTGCCGAAGCTCGACGGCGTCGAGGTCTGTCGCAAGCTGCGGGCCGCCGGCGACGTCCCGATCCTGATCCTGACGGCGCGCACCGATACCGGCGACCGGGTCGAGGGCCTCGACGCGGGCGCCGACGACTATCTCGTCAAGCCGTTCGAGCGGGCCGAGCTGCTCGCACGGATCCGGGCGCTGCTGCGGCGGCGCCCGCCCCGTGGGACGGCCTCGCTCACGGTGGGCGACCTGGTGTTGAACCCGGGGACCAGAGAGGTGACGCGCGGGGAGCGCGTCGTCGACCTGACCAATCGCGAGTTCGAGCTGCTCGAGTTCCTGATGCGCAACGAGCGCCTCGTGATCTCACGCGAGCGCCTGCTCGAGGAGGTCTGGGGTTACGACCCGACCTCGATGACGAACACCATCGACGTGTTCATCAGCAACCTCAGGCGCAAGCTCGAAGAGGGAGGAGAGGATCGGATCCTGCACACGAAGCGGGGTGCCGGCTACGTGGTCAGAACGTGAGCCGATGAACCCGGTGCAGGGTCTCAAGAACCTCTACGCACGCTCCCGGCGGCTTCCGGTCCGGATCCGGATCGCGATCGTCTCCGCGGCACTGACGGCGATCATCCTGATCGGGTTCGCCCTGGTCGTCGGCCGGCTGGTCACCGATCGCCTCCACACCGACTTCGAGAACGAGCTGAAGGGCAACGCCCTCTCGCTGGCCAACCAGATCGGGATCACGCCGTCCGGTCAGCCCAACGCAAGCGATCTCCAGCAGATCGCCCTCGACGACGCCGAGATCAGGATCGTCGACGCCGCCGGAACCGTGCTCGGCGAGACCCCGGGGTCGCCCGGATTCGGATCGCCGGATCCCTCGAAGGTCATCGCCTACGGGCCGTTCCAGGTCGCGACGGCCCAGATCTTCACGACCAACAGCCTCCTCACCGGAACCAACAGCCCCCTCTACGTCCAGTACGCGAGACCCGAGTCCGCGGTCGACGAGACCATCGGGCGGCTCTGGTTGTTCCTGGCCGGCGGTGTGGCGATCGGCTCGCTCCTCTCCTTCATCGCCGGGATGGCCGTCGCCAACCGGGCGATGCGCCCGATCGCCGCGCTCACCGTGGCCGCGGGCGACATCGCGGCGACCCGCGACCCGTCGCGGCGGATCCCGGAGCCGGAGAGCGACGACGAGGTCGCCGAGCTCGCGCGGACCCTCGATCAGATGCTGCGCGAGCTCGACGCCTCGCGGTCGGAGACCGAGGGAGCGATGAAGCGGCAGCGCGAGTTCGTCGCCGACGCCTCCCACGAGTTGCGGACGCCGCTCACCAGCATCCTCGCGAACCTCGAGCTGCTCGAGCAGTCGCTGGCGGCCGACCCGGACGCCGACGACGACGCCGCGGCCGTCGCATCGGCCCTCCGCAGCTCGAAGCGGATGAACCGGCTCGTCGGCGACCTCCTCCTGCTCGCTCGGGCCGACGCGGGCCGGGTCGGCTCCCGGGTCGAATGCGACCTGGCGATGGTCGCCGCCGAGGCCCTCGAGGAGGTCGGCCCGGTCGCCGACGGGCACACGTTCGAGGCGCAGCTCGAGCACGCCGCGCCGGTCACGGGCAACCCGGACGAGCTCCACCGGATGGTCCTCAACCTGCTCGAGAACGCGATCCGCCACACCCCGGCCGGCACGACCGTCCGGATCGACCTCGCCGAGGACGACGGTCAGGCCCTTCTCACCGTCCGCGACGACGGTCCCGGACTGCCCTCCGGCATGGAGTTGCAGGTCTTCGAGCGATTCGTCCGCGGCGAGGGCCCGGCCGACCGCAGCACTCGCAACGGCACCGGAACCGGCCTCGGCCTCTCGATCGTCCGCGCCGTTGCGGTCGCCCACGGCGGCTCCGTCCGCGCCGTCAACGGCGGCGGCGGCGCCTGCTTCGAGATCCGCCTGCCGCTGAGCCCGGCGGCAGCCGAGACCGCCGCGAAAGTTTGAGCGAACTCTTTACCGCGCTTGAGTGGGTCTTTAAGCCCGGGTCCGAGTATTCCCCGCGGACGAGACAACAGCCGCCCGGTCCTCCCCAAATCGGCCGAGCGGCACCTGATTGGCCAGCCTGAGCCAATTGCGAGCCCGCCGGATCCCCCTCCCTGATCCGGCGGGCCTCTTTTTGGGCGGGCTCGGAGGCCGCTGCTCGGCGTCATCGGCCGGCTTACGGCCGGAGGCCGCTGCGCCGACCTCTTCCTTGATCAGCGGGCTCCGAGCCACGCCAAAAAGCAGGCGCGCAACAGTCCGCCGGCCTCCCCCTCCCGCCCGCCGGCCGGCGGAAGCGGACGCGCAGCGGAGCATTCCGCCGGGGTTGCCTACACCTCGATTACCACCGGCAGGACCATCGGGCGGCGCTTCAGCCGCTTGAAGACGAACTTGGCGACCGCGTCGTGAACGTCCTGGCGGATCAGGGCGGGCTCGCGGACGTGGCCCTCGAGGGCGTCCTCGAGCCGGTCCTCGACGACGTCGGCGATCTCGTCGATCAGGCGCTCGCTGTCGTCTCCGTCGCGCATCGGGACGCCGCGGAAGGTGATCTCGGGATCCGCGGCGACCTCGCCGTCCTCGAGCGAGACGGTGGCGACGACGATGACGAGCCCGTCGGCCGAGAGCATGCGGCGGTCGCGGAGCGCTGCGTCGTCGGGCTCGCCGAGCTCGAGGCCGTCGACGAAGATCATCCCGGCGCCGATATCGTCGCCGAAGCGGGCGCCGTCGGCGTCGATCTCGAGCGGGACTCCGTTGCGGCCCCGGAAGATCCGCTCGCTCTCGATCCCGACCGACTCGGCGAGGCCCGCGTGCAGGCGGATTCGCTTGTAGTCGCCGTGCATCGGCATCACATAGCGGGGCCGGGTCAGGTTGAGCATCAGCTTCATGTCCTCCTGGTACCCGTGGCCGGAGGCGTGGATCGGAGCGTCGGCGGCGGTGATGACGCGCGCGCCGATCTCGAAGATCCGGTCGACCGTCTCGTTGACCGAGCGCTCGTTGCCGGGCACCGGCGTCGCCGAGAAGACGACCGTGTCGCCGGAGTGGAGCTGGACGTCGCGGTGCTCGCCGTGGGCCATCCGCCGCAACGCCGACAGCGGCTCTCCCTGGCTGCCGGTCGAGATTGCGATGACCTCCTCGTCCGGGTAGTCCTCGATCTCGCGCGGCTGGATCAGCAGGCCGTCGGGGGCGTTCGCGATCCCGAGGTTCGAGGCGATGTTGAAGTTCTTCCGCATCGAGCGGCCCACGAGCGCGACCTTGCGCCCGAGCTCGTCGGCGACGTCGACGACCTGCTGGACGCGATGGACGTTCGAGGCGAAGCAGGTGACGATGATCCGGCCGTCGCAGCGCGAGAACGTCTCGAGCAGCGCCGGCCCGACGCTGGCCTCCGACATCGCCACGCCCGGCCGGTCGGCGTTGGTCGAGTCGCCGCAGAGGCAGAGCAGCCCCTCGTCCCCCAGCCGCGCGAGCCGCGCGAAGTCGGCGGGCCGGCCGTCGACCGGGGTCTGATCGAACTTGTAGTCGCCGGTGATCAGGATCGTCCCGACCGGCGTCGTCACCGCGACCGCGCAGGCGTCGGGGATCGAGTGCGACATGTGGATCATCTCGATCTCGAACGGCCCGGCGCTCACCGGGCGGCCGGGCTCCAGGTCGCGCAGCGGCGCGTCCTTGAGCTTGTGCTCCTCGAGCTTCGAGCGGACCATGCCGACCGTCAGCCGGCCGCCGTAGATGGCCGGCGGGATCCCGATCTCGCGGAGGACGTACGGCAGCGCTCCGACGTGGTCCTCGTGGCCGTGGGTGAGGACGATCGCCTCGATGTCGTCGATCCGGCCGCGGAGGTAGGAGAAGTCGGGCAGGACGAGGTCGATCCCGAGCATGTCGGCGGTCGGGAACATCAGCCCCGTGTCGACGACCACGATCCGGCCGTCGTACTCGATGAGGGTCATGTTCTTGCCGATCTCGCCGAGCCCGCCCAGCGGGAGGATCCGCACCCGGCCGCTCACGCCACCACCTCGAGCCCCGCGGCCTCGAGCGCCGAGCGGACGACCTCGCGCTGACCTTCGTCGAGCGGCACCATCGGCAGCCGCATCGGCTCCGAGCAGATGCCGAGCATCTGCAGCGCCCCCTTCAGCGGCATCGGGTTCGTCGTCACGGCGAGCGCTTCGTAGAGCGGCTCGAGCCCGGCTTCGATCTCACGAGCCACCTCGGGCTCGCCGGCCCGGAAGCGCTCGTACATGGCCGCCATCTGCGGCCCGACGATGTGGGAGGCGACGGTGATCCCTCCGGTGCCGCCGATCTCGAGGCACCGAACGAAGACGTTGTCGTTGCCGGCGAGGACGTCGAGGCCCTCGATCGGCCCGAGCTCGGCGTCGTTGGCCTGCTTGAGAGCTGCCACGTTGTCGATCTCGGCGAGCTCGGCGAGCAGCCCCGGCGCCATGTTCACGACCGTCCGCGAGGGGATGTTGTAGACCACGATCGGCTTGTCGGTGCAGGCGGCGATGGCCGCCACGTGCGCTTTGATCCCGGCCGCGTTCGGCTTGTTGTAGTACGGCGTCACGACCAGCATCGCGTCGGCGCCTGCCTCGTCGGCGGCCTTCGTCAGCCCGATCGAGTGCCGGGTGTCGTTCGTGCCGCTTCCGCAGATCAGGAACGCGTCGGGGCCGACCTCCGCCCGCACCGATCGCAGGAGGCCGATCTGCTCCTCGTCGGTCAGCGTCGCCGCCTCGCCGGTCGTCCCGGCCACCACCAGCCCGTCGGAGCCGTGCTCCAGCAGGTAAGTCGCGAGCTTCGCAGCCGCGGCGTGATCGACCTCACCCTCGCCGTCGAACGGCGTCGCCATTGCGGTGAGCACACCGCTGAATCGAGTCATGAGCTGAGGTTAGCCCGCCGCCGCGTAGACCGGCGGCGTCCGGTCCGCCCAGGGAGCGGCCTTCTCGAGCTGTGCCGCGATTCGAATGAGCAGGTCCTCGCGCCCGAGCGGAGCCGCGAACTGGGTGCCGACAGGGACGCCGTCGTCCGTCCAGTGCAGCGGCACGTTGATGCCGGGCTGACCGGTCAGGTTGAAGAGTGCGGTGAACGCGCCCAGAGGCAGGCAGCGGTGGTAGGCCGCGAGATCGGGGAGCGAGGTGTCGATCTCGCCGAGTTTCGGGGCGACCTCCGCCATCGTCGGGGTCAGCAGCAGGTCGTAGCCCGATTCGAACCAGACGGCGACCATCCGCGAGAGCGCCTGATGGAGACCGACGTCGAGCAGGTAGCGCGCTCCGGTCCGCTCGTGGCCGATGACCGCGAGGTCCCAGGTCAGCTTCTCGACGTCGTCCTCGGTGATCGCGCGCCCGAGCAGCATGCCGAGCTGCGTCAGGGTGGCCGCCTGGCCGGCGGCCCACCGCGTCAGGAAGCTGTCCTCGAGGCCGGGGGCGCCGTCGCCGATCATCAGGATGTCGCCGATCGAGATCCGTTCGACGGAGTGTCCGAGCGACTCGGCGAGCTTGGCGGCCTTGTCCGCGGCCTCGACGCACGAGGCCTCGACCTCGACTCCCTCGATCGGAGAGCTGTCGAGCAGCCCGATCCGCAGGCCTCCCGACTCGTCGTCGAGCTCGTCGGTGTAGGGGCGCAGCGGCGCCGGGGCGACGTAGGGGTCGCCGGGCGCGGCGCCGTGGACGGCCTCGAGCAGGCGCGCGGTGTCGCGCACCGACCGCGAGACGCAGAGCTCGACCGTGACGCCGGACATGACGTCGCCGACCAGGGGTCCCTCGCTGATCCGCTGGCGCGTCGGCTTGAGACCGACGAGGCCGTTGTTGCAGGCGGGGATGCGGATCGAGCCACCGCCGTCGTTGGCGTGCGCCATCGGGACGATGCCGGCGGCGACGGCCGCTCCGGAGCCGCCGCTCGAGCCGCCCGCCGAGCGCGAGGTGTCCCAGGGATTCTTCGTCGCCCCGTAGGCCTTCGGCTCGGTCGTCGCGACGATCCCGAGCTCGGGGGTGTTCGTCTTACCGATCGTGACGAGTCCGGCCGCCCGGAAGCGCTGGGCGAGCGTGGTGTCCATCGGTGCGTGGAAGTTCGCCTCCTTGAGCACGTTCATGCCCAGATGGAGGGGCTGACCGGCGTTCGCCGCTCCGAGGTCCTTCAAGAGGAAGGGCACGCCCTTGAACGGACCGTCCGGCAGCTCGCCCGCCGCCTCGGCGCGGGCCGTCTCGGAGAGGTCGTGGATCACAGCGTTGATCTCGGGGTTCACCTGCTCGGCGCGCTCGATGGCGGCGTCGACCAGCTCGGCCGGGCTCGCCTGGCCGGAGCTGACCAGCTCCGCCTGCGCTGTGGCGTCCATACGTGCAAGGTCGTCGCTCAAGATCCTCTTCCTTCCTCGGTGTGCGGGGCTAGAGTATGGCCTCGAGCCCAACGGTCAGCGGCTCGGGGAGTGTGCCGACGCGGCGGCAGGCGAGGACGACGCCGGGCATGAACGAGCTCCGGTCGATCGAGTCGTGGCGGATGGTCAGCGTCTGGCCCTCGCCGCCGAAGATCAGCTCCTGGTGGGCGACCAGTCCCGGCAGCCGGACCGAGTGGATCGGCTCATGCACGTGGGCCCCCGCCCCCGTGAGCAGCTCGGCGGTCCGGGCCGCGGTTCCCGACGGGGCGTCGAGCTTGCGGTCGTGGTGGAGCTCGACGATCTCGACCTCGGGCATGAACTCGGCGACCCGCTGGCCGATCTCCATCATCAGGACGGCGCCGATCGCGAAGTTCGGGGCGACGAATGCCCGGCCGCCCTCCCCCCCGTTCCAATGGTCGCTCGCGCACTCGCCGAGCTTCTCGAGGTCGAACCCGGTGGTCCCGATGACCACGCTGACGCCTGCGTGCAGGCACTTGTGGGCGTTCGGAAGCGCCTGATCGGGAACCGTGAAGTCGACGACTACGTCGGCCTCGCCGAGGAAGTCGCCGATCTCGGTCCCCAGCGACGGGTCGGCCCTGCCGGCGAGCTCGAGGCCCTCGGCCGCCTCGACCGCCTCGCAGACCGTCGCGCCCATCCGGCCCGCGGCACCGGCGACTGCGACTAGGATCGGGTCGGGCATGCGTCGGCAGCATACGACGAACCGCGGCCGCGGCCGGGCGCGTCGCGTCGCGGCGGCCCTCGCCGCGCTCGCGGTCGCCGCCGTCCTCGCCGCTCCTGCGGGAGCGGCCGTGGCACCGGATCCGGATTTCGGCGGAACCGGCCTCGTCCTCACCGATTTCACCGGCGGCGAGGACGCGGCGGAAGCCGTGGCGATCGCCCCCGGCGGCGGCGTCCTCGCCGCGGGCTTCGGCGAGCTCGGCGATCCCGAGCGCCCGCAGGAGGCCGGGTTCGCGTTCGCGCGCCACCTCGGCACCGGCGCTCCCGATCCGACGTTCTCGGGCGACGGCCGCGCACTCGCCGACTTCGGCTACGTCAACCAGGGAGCGGAGGCGGTTGCCGTGGGCACCGCGGGTGACGCCGTCGCGGCGGGGACGATCACGACGTTCGACGGCACGACGTCCAGCATGGGCGTCGTGCGGATGCTGCCAAACGGCACCCCGGACCCTGGGTTCGGCGAAGGCGGGCTCGTCGTCCTCCACCCCGGGACGCTCTGCACCGTCACCGACGTCGCCATCGACGGCCGCGGCCGTACGGTGGTCCTCGGGGCCGCGAGCAGCAGCCGCGGTTTCCGGCCGCTCGTCATCCGCCTGCGGGCGGATGGGACGCTCGATCCCACGTTCGGCGGCGGGGGAATGTCGCGCTTCGGCAAGCCGTTCGCCGACCTCTACGACTCACTCGCGATCGACGGCCGCGGCCGGCTCCTGCTCGGCGGCCGGGCTCCGCGGCGAACCGCAGCACCCGGCCCGGGCGTCCGGCGGATGACGGCGTCGGGAGAGCTCGACGCCGGGTACGGAAAGGATGGCATCGCCCGTCCGCTGGGCGGGGGCGACGCCGAGCTCGCCGACATCGCTCTCGACGGATCCCGCGTCGTGGCCGCCTCCACCTGCGCCTGCGAGGGCGGCCGCGATGACGACATCGCCCTCGCCAGGCTCACCTCGGGCGGACGCCGCGACCGCTCGTTCGGCGACGGCGGGCGGACGGTGATCGGATTCGGGACCAGGGACGCGGAGGCGTCCTCGATCGCGGTCGACCCCGAGGGCAGGACCGTTGCCGGCGGCTCGGTCCGGATCGGGGGCGACGAGTCGTGGGCGCTCGCCAGGGTCGGCCCCGCGGGCGATCCGGACTCCTCCTTCGGGCGAGGCGGGCGGATCAGCGCGGACCTCGGACCCGGCGTCGACGGGGTCCGCGATGTCGCCGTGGATGCGGACTCGCTGGTCTACGCGGTCGGGATCGGAGCGGGGCCGGTCGGCTCCGACTTCGCGATCGCCCGTTTCCGCTAGGCCTCCTCAGGCGGTGAGGGCGGCGCTGACGGGCGCGACCGCGGTGCGGAAGCAGTCCTCGTCGGCGCCGATGCAGGCCGCCGAGATCCGCTCCGGCGCGTAGAGCTCGGTGAAGAGCTCGGCGACGTCGTCGATGGTCACGGCGTCGATCCTCGCGATGATCTCGTCGAGGTCGTACAGCGGCAGCCCGAAGAGGACGGCGCTGGCGTTGCGGCTCATCCGCGCCGAGGTCGACTCGAGGACGAGGACGGTCCTGCCCTTGACATGTTCCTTCGCCCGGGCGAGCTCATCCGCTCCGACCGGCATCGAGCGGAGCGACTCGAGCTCGGCGGCGATCACCTCGCAGGCCTCGGCGACGTTGTCCTCGCGGGTGCCCACGTACATCGCGACGGTGCCCTGGTCGGCGTACTGCGAGGAGTAGGAGCCGACGGAGTAGGCCAGTCCACGCTTCTCGCGCACCTCGCGGAACAGCCGCGAGGAGCTCGAGCCGCCGAGGATCGTGTCCATGACGTTGAGGACGAACCGGCGCTCGTCGCTGCGGCTGATCCCGGGAGCACCGAAGCAGATGTGGTACTGCTCGGTCTCCTTCGGATAGAAGCTGAGCCGGCCCTCGGCCCCGGCGGGGCCGCCGTTCGAAGGGGCGATCTCACCGTCCTCGGGCTGCATGTGCTCGGCCACGAGCTCGGCGATGCGGCCGTGCTCGAGGTTGCCGCTGGCCGAGACGACGATGTTCGAGCCCACGTACCTCGCCTGGTGGTAGGCGGAGATGTCGGGGATCGGGATCGAGCCGATCACATCGGCGGTGCCGAGGATCCGGCGCCCGAGCGGCGAATCGCCGTAGATCGCATCGGCGAGGACGTCGTGGACGCGGTCGGACGGCTCGTCCTCGTACATCGCGATCTCCTCGATCACGACCTGACGCTCCGAGTCGATGTCCGGGAACGTCGGCTTCAGGAACATCTCGGCGAGCAGGTCGAGAGCCTTCTCGGTGTGCTCGTCGAGGAACCGCGAGTACAGATGCGTCGTCTCCTTGCTCGTGGCGGCGTTGGTCGCCGCACCGAGGCCGTCGAAGTACTCGGAGATCTCGATCGCCGAGTACCGCGAGGTGCCCTTGAACAGCAGGTGCTCGAGGAAATGCGAGACGCCGGCCTGAGCCGGCGTCTCGTCACGCGATCCGGTGCGGACCCAGAGCCCGAGAGCGACCGAGCGGACCGAGGGGACGGCTTCGGTGACGACCTTGAGGCCGCCGTCCAGCTCGGTCAGCTCGACGCCTTCGGGGAGGTCCATGCGGGGTTCCTAGTCGCGGCGACGCCGCTCGCGGTCGCCGCCACGGCGCTCGCCGCCGCGTCCGCCGCGATCACGACCGCCGCGTCCACCGCGGTCACCGCCGCCTCGACGCGGGCCACGGTCGCCGCTGCCGACGGCCGCGAGCTCCTCCTTCGACTTGCCAGCGATCGCCGGGTCGTCGGAGCGACGCAGGCCGATCCGGCCGCGCTCGCGGTCGACCTCGACCACGGTGACGTCGAGCTCATCGCCCTGAGAGAGGACGTCCTCGACGGTCTCGACCCGCTCCCCCGGCTTGACGGCCGAGATGTGCAGGAGGCCGTCGGTGCCCTTGACCAGCTCGACGAACGCGCCGAAGGTCGTGGTCTTGACGACCTTGCCCTTGAACGTGTCGCCGACCTCGGCCTCGCGGGTCATCGCCTCGATCTGCTTGATGCAGGCCTCGACGAGCTCACCGTTGGCGGCGTAGACCCGGATCGTGCCGTCGTCCTCGACGTCGATCTGTGCCTCGAACTCCTCGGAGAGGCCGCGGATCGTCTCGCCGCCCTTGCCGATGACGGCACCGATCTTCTCGGGGTCGATCTTGATCGACTCGATCCGCGGGGCGGTCGGGCTGAGCTGCTCGCGCGGCCCCTCGATCGCCTCGGACATCTTGCCGAGGATGAAGAGCCTGCCCTGACGGGCCTGCTCCAGCGCCTCGCGGAGGATGTCGAAGGTGACTCCGGTGATCTTGATGTCCATCTGGAGGGCGTTGATGCCCTCCTCGGTGCCGGCGACCTTGAAGTCCATGTCGCCGAGGTGATCCTCGACGCCGGCGATGTCGGTCAGGACGATCACGTGGTCGTCCTCCTTGATCAGCCCCATGGCGACGCCGGCGACCGGTGCGGAGACCGGGACGCCCGCAGCCTGCAGGGCCATCGAGGAGGCGCAGACCGAGCCCATGGACGAGGAGCCGTTCGACTCCAGCGTCTCCGAGACCACGCGGGTCACGTACGGGAAGTCCTCCACGCTCGGGATCGTCGGCGCCAGAGCGCGCTCGGCGAGCGCACCGTGGCCGATGTCGCGGCGCTTCGGACCGCGCATGAACCCGGCTTCACCGACCGAGTAGGGCGGGAAGTTGTAGTGGTGGAAGAACGTCTTCGTCTCCTGCAGCCCGAGGTTGTCGAGGCGCATGTCCATCCGCGTGGTGCCGAGCGCCACGTTGGAGAGGATCTGCGTCTCACCGCGGGTGAACAGCGCCGAGCCGTGAACGCGAGGCGAGATGTCGACCTCGGTCTCGATCGGGCGGATCTCGTCCTGGGCGCGACCGTCGGGACGCTTCTTGTCAACGGCGATGCGCTTGCGGATCGTCGACTTCTCGATCGAGCCGAAGGCCCGCGAGACCTCGTCGCGACGGGCGGCGTCAGCCTCCTCGTCGCCGGTCTCCGGCGCGTACTGGGCGAGGACGGCGTCCTTGATCGCCTCGATCGCCTCCTGGCGAGCGAGCTTCTCGGGAACGCTGGTGGCCTCGTCGATCGCGTTGGCGTGGCTGCCGCGGATCTGCTCGACGAGGGCCTCGTCGAGGACCGGGGCCTCGACCGAGATCTTCTCCTTGCCGGCCTTCTGCTGGAGCTCCTCCATCGCGCCGACGAGCTTCTTGATCTCGGCGTGGGCGATGTCGAGGGCGTCCAGGACCTCGGCCTCGGTGACGTTGTCGGCGCCACACTCGACCATCAGGATCGCGTCCTTGGAGCCGGAGACGATCAGGTCCATCTCGAGGTTCTCGTGCTCCTCCTCCGACGGGTTGACGACGAAGTCGCCGTCGAGCTTGCCGACGCGGACCGCGCCGACGTGCTCGGCGACCGGGACCGGCGAGATCGCCAGTGCCGCCGAGGCGCCGTTCATCGCGAGGATGTCGTAGGGGTGGACGTGGTCGACCGAGAGCGGGGTCGAGACGAGCTGCGTCTCGTAGTGCCAGCCCTTCGGGAAGAGCGGCCGCAGCGGGCGGTCGATCATCCGGGCGGTCAGCGTGGCCTTCTCGCCGGCGCGAGCCTCGCGCCGGAAGTAGGAGCCGGGGATCCGGCCGACGGCGTAGTGCCGCTCCTCCACGTCGACGGTCAGCGGCAGAAAGTCAACATCGCGCAGGTTGCCCATCGTCGCGGTGCAGAGGACCATCGTGTCCCCGCTGCGGACGACGACCGCGCCGCTCGCCTGTCGGGCGAGTTTTCCGGTTTCGAACGAGATCTCCGCTCCGCCGATCTCGACCGAGACGCTCTTGACGTCAAACATAGTCATGTATTCGTTTTTCCTTCCGAGGTCGTCGCTTCCGTAATCGGCGCGGGAGTGATTGGGACCCGCGAGGTGACGACCCATGAGTTTCGGATTGATTTTCCGGCGGGAGGTTACAGATGCGGCGTACCGGTGCCGCCTGCCGGGCCTTCGCCCTGCAGCGCCACCGCATCGAGCTCGGCCTCGAGATCGGGTCCCAGCGCCAGCCCGCCGGCGAAGGCCGCCGGGGTGCCGGTCGCCCCCGCCCTGATCGCGCTGCGGAAGTCGCGATCGACCCGGGCCGCCGCCTCCTCCCCGCGCCGGTCGCGCTGGAACCGGTCGAGATCGAGCCCGAGGCCCCCGACCCGCTCCCAGAGGTGTGGATCGTCGACGTGGGCGCGGTCGGCGAGCAGCGAGTCCCAGAACCGCCAGAAGCCGTCCTCGGACTGCATCGCCACGGCCTCGGCGGCCAGATGGAGGGCCGGCGAGCGCGGCCGCTTGCTCGCGACCGGGAAGTGGCGGACGCAGACCCGCAGCGGCAGCTCGCACAGCCGCGGCCAGCTGCCGGCGCAGCGCGGGCAGGCCAGGTCGAGATAGACGACGACGAGCGGGCCGGATCCGCGGACGTGGTCGTCGGGCTCGAGCGGCGGGACCGCGGCGCTCCCCAGCGAGGAGGTCCCGGCCATGCCCGGCTCAGTCCCCGTCGAGCGCGTCGAAGATCAGGTTCGCGCCGGGGATCTCGAGCGGCGTCGGGGTCGCGTAGGACCAGCCGACGGTGCCGTCGGGCTCGACCATGACCAGCGACCGGTTCGAGTGCCCCCAGTCGTCGAGGTAGGTGCCGTAGGCGGCGCACACCTCGCCCTTCGGGTGGAAGTCGGCGAGCAGTGGGAACGTCAGCCCGAGCTTCTCGCGGAACGCCGCGTGACAGGCGGCGGAATCGACGCTGATCCCGACCAGCGACGCG
>JADFCZ010000026.1 GCA_018263295.1 Conexibacter sp. | reverse complement strand
CCCAGGACCTCCTGGTAGATCGAGAGCTGGTCGGTGCAGACGGCGCTGAAGTCGAGGGGGTAGAAGGCGATCACCAGCCGCCGGCCGGCGAAGTCCTCGAGCGACACGGCGTTGCCGTCGTGGTCGGCGAGGCTGAAGCCGGGCGCTGGGGAGCCGGGCTCGATCATGGCCCCGAGGCGGCGCTCAGCGGCGGAGGCCGAGCTCGGCGACCAGCGAGCGATAACGCTCGAGGTCGGTGCGCTCGAGGTACCGCAGCAGGCGGCGGCGGCGGCCGACGAGCATCAGCAGGCCGCGGCGCGAGTGATGGTCCTTGCTGTGCGTGCGGAGGTGCTCGGTGAGCTCGTTGATCCGCTCCGTGAGCAGCGCCACCTGGACCTCGGTGGATCCGGTGTCGGCGCCGTCGCGGCCGTACTTGTCGACGAGCTCAGCCTTCTTGTCCTTGGTCAGCGACATGGGTCTCTTTCAAGCATACGTAGGCGCATCGGGGATCGCAGGGCGCCTCAGGGACGCGAGAAGGTAGCACAGACCTCTCGCGCCTCCTCGACGTCGCGCTGCATCTGGTCAACCAGCTCCTCGACCCCGTCGAACCGCTTCTCGCCGCGCAGCCGCTTGACGAACGCGACCCGCAGCGGGCGGCCGTAGAGGTCCTCGTCGTGGTCGATTATGTGGGTCTCGATGAGGACGCCGCGCCCGCTCTCGAACGTCGGCCGGACGCCGACGTTCACGGCCGCGGGGAGCCCGTTGGCGAACGCCGCGTAGATCCCGTAGCCGGGATGGACGTAGCGCTCGTCGGGGACGATGTTGGCAGTCGGGAACCCGAGCGTCCGCCCGCGTCGGTCGCCGGAGACGACCTCGCCCTCGAACATGAACGGAGAGCCCAGGCAGCGGTGGGCGGTCTCGACGTCGCCGGCGGCGACGAGCGCCCGGATCCGGGTCGAGGAGACGGTCTCGGAGCCGACCTCGACCAGCGGCACCACCGTCGTCTCGAACTCGTCGCGGGCCGCGAGCATCTCCGGCGTACCCTTGGCCTTGGCGCCGAAGCGGAAGTTCTCGCCGACGCGCACGTCGCGGGCGCCGAGCCGCTCGATCAGGATCCGCTCGCAGAAGTCCTCCGGCGGGATCTCCGAGAACTGCTGGTCGAAGGGGATCACGACGAGTTCCTCGACCCCGAGGCCCTCGATGACGTCGCGCTTGACCGGGAACGGCATGATCAGCTTCGGCGCCGCCTCGGGGCGGATCACCGACAGCGGGTGGGGCTCGAACGTGAGCACGGTGTCGGCGCCGTCGATCACCTTGCGGTGGCCGACGTGGACGCCGTCGAAGCTGCCGATCGCGACCGTGCGGTCGCGCGGCCGGGCGTCGGGGAGCTGTGTGACCTGGATCTGCATCGGTGGGAGTCGGCCCCTACTCAATCACGGGAAGGACGACCTCGGTCCGCAGGAGCCCGTCCTGGGAGCGGGCGATCGCCACGAGCCGGCCGGCGCCGAGCAGGCGCAGGGGTTCCTCGCCGGCCGCCTCCGGCGGAGCCGGGATCCGGATGCCGTTGCGGACCCGGCGGACGTCGTCGGGGCCCAGCTCGACCGCGGGCAGGTGGCCGACGAGCTCCGCCGCCGGCCGGATCCGCTCCCCCTCAGCGCGCCCGGGCAGGGTCAGGTCGCCGATCGCGGTTCGCCGCAGCTCGGCGCAGTAGGCGTCGCCGAGGGTCTCGATCAGGGTCCGGACGTAGGTGCCGGACGAGCACTCGATCTCGAAGGTCGCGGTTCCCTCCCCCGTCGCGATCAGCTCGGCCCGGTGGACCTCGACCTCCCGGGTCGGCCGCTCGACCTCCTCGCCGCGGTGGGCCTTCACATAGAGGCGCTCGCCGCCGACGCGGACGGCTGACGTCATCGGCACCGTCTGCTCGATCCGGCCGGTCGGCAGCTCGAGGCGCTCGGGGATCCGGCCGGTCTCGGTCAGCTCGCCGTCGGGATCGCCGGTCGTCGACCGCCAGCCGAGCCGCGCGGTCGCGACGTAGGTCTTCGGCAGGCCGAGGACGTAGCGCTGCAGGCGGGTTGCAGGGCCGATCAGGACGATCAGCAGCCCGGTGGCGAACGGATCGAGGGTGCCGGCGTGGCCGGCCTTGGCTCCGAGCTCGCGGCGATGACGGGCGACGACGTCGTGGGAGGTGACGCCGGCCGGCTTGTCGCTGCAGATGAAGCCGCTCGGCGGGGCCTGCTCAGCCAAGCCCGGCGCGGGTCTCGTCGCTGAGGAACTCGACGAGCTCGTCGTAGCTCCTGTCGGTCGAGAAGCCGGCGGCGCGGCGGTGACCCCCACCGCCCATCTTCCGGGCGATCACGGAGACGTCGACGGAGCCGTCGGTCGAGCGGAGGCTGACCTTGCGGGCGGCGCTCCGGCTGTCCGGCTTGTCGCGGACGACGGCGGCGACCGAGGTCCCCTCGATGCCGCGGACGAAGTCGATGATCCCCTCGGTCAGGGTCTCGTCGGCGCCGGTGGCCACGTAGTCGTCGGCTGAGAGGTAGGTGGTCGAGAGGGCGCCGTCGAGACGCCGGTCGATCCGGCCCAGCGCGCGAGCGATCAGCTTCAGCTTCGCCTCCGGAACGCGCTCGTAGAGGCGGCGGAAGGTGCCGTTGACGTCGACGCCGGACTCGATCAGCTCGGCGGCGACGCGGTGGGTCCGGGCGTCGGTGTTCTCGTAC
>JADFCZ010000025.1 GCA_018263295.1 Conexibacter sp. | reverse complement strand
GCCTCGTGCAGCGCCAGCGTCGACCCGAGGGCGTCGCCGTCCGGCCCTTCGTGGGTCGTGATCAGGAAGCGGTCGGCGGCCTTCAGCTCGCTGATGATCTGATCGGTCGCGGCCTCGACCGCGGCGGCGTTCCCATCGACGGCGCTCACTCGTCGAGCATCCTCGTGATCCGGTCCGCGCGCTCGACCGACTCGTCGTAGACGAAGGTGAGGGTCGGGGTCCGCTTCATCCGCAGCTGCGAGGCGATCGCCTTCTGGATCACGCCATGGGAGGCGCGGAGGCCGGCCATGGTGTCCGCCTTCTCCTCGTCGCTTCCGAGCACGCTGACGTGAACCTGCGCGGTCCTGAGGTCAGGGCTGGTCTGTACTGCTGTCACGGTCACGAATCCAATCCGAGGGTCTTGCAACTCACCCCCGATCGTCGCTCCGATCACCTCGCGCAGGACCCCGTCGACGCGTCGCATCCGCGATACGGCCATCGGCGCCGACTATAGCCGGGAGGAGAATTCGGAACGGGGGCGCCGCCGGACCCCGCTAGCCGAGGGTCTTCTCCACCTGGGTCGTCTCGAACACCTCGAGCACGTCGCCGACCTTGACGTCCTGGAAGCCGTCGAGGGTGATGCCGCACTCCTGGCCCTCCTCGACCTCGCGAACGTCGTCCTTGAACCGGCGCAGCGACGCGACGCGGCCTGTCCAGATGACCGTGCCGTCGCGAACGAGCCTCGCCTCGGCGTCGCGGGTGATCCGTCCCTCGTTGACGCGCGAGCCGGCGATCGTGCCGATCTTGGAGGCCTTGAAGAGCTCGAGGACCTCGGCCTCGCCGAGCGAGCGCTCGACCTGCTCGGGCTCGAGCATGCCCTCCATCGCGGCGCGCAGCTCCTCGGTCACCTTGTAGATCACGGAGTAGGTGCGGATCTCGACGCCCTCGCTGGCGGCCGCCCGCTTCGCGTCGGCCAGCGGCCGGACGTTGAAGCCGATGATGATCGCGTCGGACGCGGCGGCCAGCATCACGTCGGACTCGTTGATCCCGCCCGCCGCGGCGTGGACGACGTCGACGGCGACCTCGTCCTGCGGCAGCTTGGCGATCTCGTCCTGGAGCGCCTCCAGCGAGCCGGAGACGTCGGCCTTGACGAGGAGGTTGATCTGCTTGATCTCGCCCTGCTTGGCCTTCGCGAAGACGTCCTCGAGGGTGATCCGGCGAGCGTTGCGCCGCGCCTGGGCCTC
>JADFCZ010000171.1 GCA_018263295.1 Conexibacter sp. | reverse complement strand
GCGACGCCTGCCTGAAGAAGGCCAAGGATCTTGGTGCCATCGTCGCCAGTGAGTACGTCGACCGAGGTGAGAGCGCTCGTAGCGCTGACCGTGGTGAGTTCCAGCGGATGGTCGATGACGTGATCGCTTCGGGCGAGATCGACTACGTGATCGTCCACAAGCTCGACCGCTTTGCCAGAAACCGTGTCGATGACGCCCTGATGACGATGGCGCTCCAGAAGGCCGGAGCCCGGCTCGTCTCTTGCTCGGAGGCGATCGACGACAGCCCCTCAGGGGCATTGCTGCACGGGATCATGGCCTCGATCTCGGAGTTCTACAGCCGCAACCTGGCTGCTGAGGTCAAGAAGGGCATGGAGCAGAAGGTCAAGGCCGGCGGCACGCCGACCAGGGCCAAGCTCGGCTACCTGAACCGGCGCGAGGTTACGGCGGATGGCCGCAACGTCGGCATCGTCATTGTCGATAGCGAGCGAGCACCGCTGATCCAGCTGGCCTTCGAGCTCTACGCAACTGGCGAGTTCAGCTACGCCAGCCTCTGCGAGGTACTGGAAGCGAAGGGCCTGCGCACTCGACCGACCCGGAAGCACCAGGGCAAGCCGCTGACGACCTCTCAGATCGACCGGATCCTGCGCGATCCCTACTACATCGGCATCGTCCGTCACAAGGGCGTCGACTACCAGGGGATCCACGATCCCCTGATATCCGAGACCCTCTACGAGCAGGTGCAAGCGATCCGGATTGCTCACGGGGTTTCCGGCGAGCGGCGGCGACTGCATCACCACTGGCTCAAGGGAACCGTCTACTGCGGCTCCTGTGGCAGTCGTTTGATCTTCACTCGCTCGACCAACCGCCACGGGGTGACCTACGACTACTTCTACTGCGTTGCTCGTCAGCACGATCGCCTCGACGGTGGGCGCTGTCAACAGCCCTGGGTGCGGGCCGAGACGGTCGAGGATTCTGTCATCCGCCACTACAAGACTGTCCAGCTACCGGCCAAGCGGGTCGAAGCGATACGAGAGGCGATTCGTGAGCGGATTGGTGCCATTGAGTCCACTGCCGACCGGCAGCGGTCGGTTCATGCCAAGCGGATCGTGGAGATAGAGGAGGAGCAGCTGCGGCTGATCCAGGCCCACGGAGCCGGAGCGGTGCCGATCAAGCATCTGATCACCGAGCAGGATCGCCTGCGGCTGGAGCTCCGGGCTGTAGAGGCGGCGCTGCGATCCACGGAGCGCAACTTCGCCGACATACAGGCCACCTTGATGAAGGCGCTTGATCTAGCCAGTGACTGCCACCGAGCCTACGAGTTGGCGACTCCTGACCTCCGTCGATTGATGGATCAGGGCTTCTTCGAGCGAATCCTGATCGAGGATGGTGAGGTCAGCGGCAGCGTCCTGTCGGCTCCCTTTGCCGACTTATTGGCCGATGACCTTCTGGATGAGGTCGATCAGGAGATTGAGCGTGAAACGGCGCCGGTCGGCTTGAGGGCCGACCGGGATGACGTTCCTTCGTCCGAACCCCTTCCTGAGGCTGTTTTCTCAGGTCAGGGTCCGAACGAGGATAAATTGGCGGAGGGGGTGGGATTCGAACCCACGAACGGGGGTTGCCCGTTACCGGTTTTCAAGACCGGCGCATTCGACCGCTCTGCCACCCCTCCGGGTACCGGCGTCCGCCGACGGTTGATTGTCGCTCAACCCGCGGGCGGCACGGCTCCTCACCAGCGCTAGGGTTGGCCACCGTGGCGGACGAACTTCGCAGACGGTGGCGGAACTGGTCGGGCGAGCAGCGCTGCCGGCCGCTGCTGATCCAGCGGCCGCGGACCCGCGAGGGGCTGATCGCCTTCGCGATCGCCGCGACCGAGCAGGGCCGCTCGCTGAAGGCCGCCGGCTCCGGCCACTCGTTCACCGGCGCGGCGCTGACCGACGGGGTGATGCTCGACATTGGCCTGCTGAACCGGGTCCTCGACTGGGACCCGGCGGGCGGCCGGGTCAAGGTCGAGGCGGGGATCGTCCTCGGCGAGCTCAACCGCAGGCTCGACCGGCGCGGCCTGGCGCTCGAGAACCTCGGCGACATCGACCGCCAGACCCTGGCCGGTTCGATCTCGACCGGAACCCACGGGACCGGGGCCGCCTTCCGCAACCTCTCCTCCCAGGTCGAGGCCCTCGAGATCGTGACCGCAGACGGCGCCCTGCACGAGATCGACGGCGGAGATGCCGACACGCTGCGGGCGGCGCGGATCGGGATCGGCGCCCTCGGAGTCGTCTACTCGGCGACGCTCCGGACGATCACGAACTTCCGGATCGACCGCACCGATCGCGCCCGGCCGCTGACCGAGGTGCTCGACGGGCTCGACCACTTCGCCGACACCCTCGACCACTTCGAGTTCTACGTCTTCCCCCACACCGAGACGGCGCTCTGCCGTGAGTCGACCCGGACCCAGGCGCCCGCCGAGCCGCCGAGCCCGGCAGCGGCCTACGCGCAGGAGGTAGTCGTCGAGAACTGGCTCGCCGGCGCGTTCGCCCACGTCGCTCGCCACGTGCCGGCGGCGATTCCGACCTTGTCGCGGCTCGCGGCCGCGGGCACCGGCAAGAGCCGCAAGCTCGATGCCAGCTTCCGCGTCTACGCCTCCGAGCGCCGAGTCCGCTTCACCGAGATGGAGTACGCGATCCCGCGCGCGAACGCCCGCGAGGCGGTCGAGCGGGTGCTCGAGATTGCCTCGCGACCCGAGCTCGAGGTCTGCTTCCCGATCGAGGTCCGCTTCGTCGCCGGCGACGACGCGATGCTCAGCCCCGCCCACGGCCGCGACAGTGCCTACGTCGCCGTTCACCACGACCACAAGGGCGACTGGCAGCCGTACTTCGACGCGGTCGCGACGGTGATGGCCGACTACGGCGGCCGGCCGCACTGGGGCAAGCGTCACTCGCTGACCGCGCACGAACTCGCCGGCCTCTATCCGCGGTTCGAGGACTTCAAGGGCGTCCGCGCGAAGCTCGATCCGGGTGGCGTCTTCGCCAACCCCTACCTCGAGCAGGTGCTCGGCCCGGTCGCCGAGCCGTCGCGCCGCCGCCGCAAGCGGCGCTGACCCCGGGGATCAGAGGAAGCTGAAGCCCTCGCCCCGATAGGTGGGGACCTCATCGACGATCGCATCGCCGGCGATCAGATAGAGCGAGTTGAAGTGCTCGCAGAGCTCGCCCGCCTTGGCGTGGCGCATGTAGACGTTGTCGCCGACACGGAGGCGGACGGCGACCTCGCCGAGCAGCGGCGTCTGCACCTCGCCGGCGCCCTCGTAACGGTCGAGGTGGAGGCCGTGCGGCAACCACGGCACCGGCAGGCGGTCGGCGCCGGAGGCGCCGGAGGCGACGTAGCCGCCGCCGAGCGCCGTCACGCAGCCCGGGGCGGGCCTGCGGACGACCGGCAGCGCGAAGCCGGCGGCGGGCCGGAGCGAGAAGCGGCTGTAGTCGTCGAACAGCGCCGGGGCGTAGAAGCCGGATCCGGCGGCGAGCTCGGTCACCGCGTCCTCGCGCGTCGTCAGCTCGAGGCTGCCGGTGCCGCCGCCGTTGACGAAGCGGAGCGGCGCGACCTCGCGGACGGCGGCCACGATCTCGGCGCGGCGCTCGGCGATCTCCGCCATCGAGGCGCGCTGCATCCGGCGGATGCCGGCGTTGCGCAGCGCCCGGCCCGGAGCGGCGTCTCCGACGCCGGCGACCTGGCCCTCGTAGGCCATCAGCCCGGCGAGCTCGAGCCCGGGGCGCGAGGCGATCTCCTCGGCGAACTTGCGGGCCGCGGAGGCGGTCCGGATCGGCGAGCGCTTCGGACCCGCCTGGATCGCGCCGCGAAGGGCGCGGTAGCCGACGTCGATGTCGATCGCGACCGGGATCGGCGTCGGCCCGCCGCCGACCGAGCCCTCGATCAGGTCGAGCTGGGCGGCCTCGTCGACCATCAGCACGGGGGAGGCGCCCGGATCGGAGTGGGCGAGCTCGGCTAGGCGCGAGATCGCGCGGCGGTCGACCGTCGGGTAGGCGACGACGAGGTCGCGCCGGCCGGCCTCAGCGAGCTTCAGCGCCTCCGGGAGCGTGTAGGTGAGCAGGCCCTGGAAGCGCTCGTCGCGGTCGTCGATCCGGTCGAGGAGGTTCCGGCAGCGCACCGACTTCGAGGCGACCCGGATGGGCTTCGACCCGGCCCGAGCGAGCATCGCGACGGCGTTGGCGTCGAGGGCCTCGAGGTCGACGAAGGCGAACGGCGCCTCGATTCCCTCGAAGATCGCCTCGTAGCGGTCGTGGAGGGCGTCGGCGACGGGCGGGCTCATCTCGGCGCGAGCCTAGCCGATGCCAATGCGCGCCCTGCACCGCCCGGCTCGCCCGCCGGAACGCGCAGAGGCGCCCGCCTGCCTCTAGAATCGGCGCCGTTCGCGGGCCGGCTTGACGTCTGCGGCGAACCCCCCGGAGAGGTGGCCGAGCGGCTGAAGGCACTCGCCTGCTAAGCGAGTAGGGGGCGACAAGCTCTCTCGAGGGTTCGAATCCCTCCCTCTCCGCCAATTTATCCTCGTTCGGACCCTGACCTGAGAAAACAGCCTCAGGAAGGGGTTCGGACGAAGGAACGTCATCCCGGTCGGCCCTCAAGCCGACCGGCGCCGTTTCACGCTCAATCTCCTGATCGACCTCATCCAGAAGGTCATCGGCCAATAAGTCGGCAAAGGGAGCCGACAGGACGCTGCCGCTGACCTCACCATCCTCGATCAGGATTCGCTCGAAGAAGCCCTGATCCATCAATCGACGGAGGTCAGGAGTCGCCAACTCGTAGGCTCGGTGGCAGTCACTGGCTAGATCAAGCGCCTTCATCAAGGTGGCCTGTATGTCGGCGAAGTTGCGCTCCGTGGATCGCAGCGCCGCCTCTACAGCCCGGAGCTCCAGCCGCAGGCGATCCTGCTCGGTGATCAGATGCTTGATCGGCACCGCTCCGGCTCCGTGGGCCTGGATCAGCCGCAGCTGCTCCTCCTCTATCTCCACGATCCGCTTGGCATGAACCGACCGCTGCCGGTCGGCAGTGGACTCAATGGCACCAATCCGCTCACGAATCGCCTCTCGTATCGCTTCGACCCGCTTGGCCGGTAGCTGGACAGTCTTGTAGTGGCGGATGACAGAATCCTCGACCGTCTCGGCCCGCACCCAGGGCTGTTGACAGCGCCCACCGTCGAGGCGATCGTGCTGACGAGCAACGCAGTAGAAGTAGTCGTAGGTCACCCCGTGGCGGTTGGTCGAGCGAGTGAAGATCAAACGACTGCCACAGGAGCCGCAGTAGACGGTTCCCTTGAGCCAGTGGTGATGCAGTCGCCGCCGCTCGCCGGAAACCCCGTGAGCAATCCGGATCGCTTGCACCTGCTCGTAGAGGGTCTCGGATATCAGGGGATCGTGGATCCCCTGGTAGTCGACGCCCTTGTGACGGACGATGCCGATGTAGTAGGGATCGCGCAGGATCCGGTCGATCTGAGAGGTCGTCAGCGGCTTGCCCTGGTGCTTCCGGGTCGGTCGAGTGCGCAGGCCCTTCGCTTCCAGTACCTCGCAGAGGCTGGCGTAGCTGAACTCGCCAGTTGCGTAGAGCTCGAAGGCCAGCTGGATCAGCGGTGCTCGCTCGCTATCGACAATGACGATGCCGACGTTGCGGCCATCCGCCGTAACCTCGCGCCGGTTCAGGTAGCCGAGCTTGGCCCTGGTCGGCGTGCCGCCGGCCTTGACCTTCTGCTCCATGCCCTTCTTGACCTCAGCAGCCAGGTTGCGGCTGTAGAACTCCGAGATCGAGGCCATGATCCCGTGCAGCAATGCCCCTGAGGGGCTGTCGTCGATCGCCTCCGAGCAAGAGACGAGCCGGGCTCCGGCCTTCTGGAGCGCCATCGTCATCAGGGCGTCATCGACACGGTTTCTGGCAAAGCGGTCGAGCTTGTGGACGATCACGTAGTCGATCTCGCCCGAAGCGATCACGTCATCGACCATCCGCTGGAACTCACCACGGTCAGCGCTACGAGCGCTCTCACCTCGGTCGACGTACTCACTGGCGACGATGGCACCAAGATCCTTGGCCTTCTTCAGGCAGGCGTCGC
>JADFCZ010000170.1 GCA_018263295.1 Conexibacter sp. | reverse complement strand
ACGCTGTGAAGATGGTCCGCGGATGAGAGCGCCCGGAACCCGTACGGCAATCGCCCTGACCGCCGCCGGCCTGCTCACGGTCGCGATCGGTCTCGGCATCCGCGCCGCGGGCGGGGGCCTCGGCACGCCGCTGCCGCCGTTCTTCGCCACGTGGGATCCGCATATCGATGCATACGCGCTGATCGGCCTTCCGGTTGTCGCGTTGTCGTTGCTCGCCGCCGTGCCGCTTCTCTCCGGGCGCGGGAGCACGCTGACGTTCGTGCTCGGCGCGTTCGCGATCGCGTTGGCGGCGCGGCTCGGCCTGTCGTTGGCCCGCGACGGCGCCGACGGCTGGTACGCGGTCTTCGGCAGCGACCCCGAGGCCGCCAACGAGTACCTGCCGGTCCTGCCGGCGATCGACTCGCTCGGGCTCCACACGTTCCTCGACCGATTCGCGGAGATCTCGCCGACCCTGCCGATCCACCCCTCGGCGCATCCGCCGGGGATCCTCGTCCTGCTCGAGGCGACCGGGATCGACGGGCCGCGCGCATTCGCCGCGCTGGTGATCGCGATCGGCGCGGCCGCGGCGCCGCTGACCTGGCTGCTCGCCCGCCGGCTCGGAATGGCGGACGGGCGGGCGCGGACGGCGGCGATGCTGATCGCCTTCTCGCCGGGGGCGCTGCTCTACGGCGTGCTCTCGACCGACGCGATGTTCGCGACCTTCGGGCTGGTCGTGGCATGCCTGCTCGTCGGCTCGGGAGTCGGGTCGTGGGTCGCCGGCGCGGTCGCGCTCGCGGTCGCCTCGTTCTTCTCATGGGCGCTGCTGGCGATCGGCGCCTTCGCGGCGGTCGTCCGCTTCCTCCGCGGCGGGATCGGCTCGGCGGTTGGGATGGCGCTCGTCGCCGGCGCGGTGCTCGTCGGGTTCTACCTCGCGCTTTACGGGCTCACGGGCTTCGACCCGATCGGGTCGGTGCGCGCCGCCGGCGACGCCTACTCGCTCGGGATCGCCAACGCGCGGCCCTACCTGTTCTGGCTGTTCGGTTCGCCGGTCGCGTTCGCCGTCGCGCTCGGGGTCCCGACGGCCTGGTACGCGGCGCGCGCCCTCGGGACCGGCGACCCCGCCGCGGTCGGGCTCGCGGCTATCGTCCTCGTCTCGGTGCTGATCGGGCTCACCAAGGCGGAGACGGAGCGGATCTGGCTCTTCATGGGCCCGCTCGCGGCGGTCGCGGCGGCGACCCTCGTCCCGCTGCGCCGCACGCCCGCGATCTGCGCCGTCCTCGTCGCGCAGGCGCTGCTCACCCAGCTGCTCCTGGACACGGTCTGGTGAGCCGGGTCCTCGTCACCGGCGGCGCCGGGTTCATCGGCTCCCACCTCGTCGACGCCCTGCTCGCGGCCGGCGAGGACGTGCGCATCCTCGACAACCTCGACCCGCTCGCCCATCCGTCGGGGCAGCCGCCCGTCCATCTCGATCCGGCCGCGGACCTGCGGATCGGCGATCTCCGCCAGCCCGACGACGTCGCCGCGGCCCTCGACGGGGTCGACCGCGTCTTCCATCTCGGCGGCATCGTCGGCAACGGCGAGTCGATGATCAACGTCCGCAAGGCGATCGACTCCAACGCCGGCGGCACGGCGACGCTGCTGGAGGAGGTGATCGCGCGGCGCGACCGGATCCGCCGCGTCGTCGTCGCATCCTCGATGGTCGTCTACGGGGAGGGCGCCTACCGCTGCCCCGAGCACGGCGTCGTGCTGCCGGGTGTGCGGCCGGCGTCGCAGCTCCGCGAGCGGCGCTGGGAGCCGGTCTGCCCGCGGTGCGGCCTGGCGACGACACCTGTGCCGCTGACCGAGGACAAACCGCTGCAGCCGATCAGCGTCTACGGCGTCGGCAAGCGCGACACCGAGGAGCTGGCGCTCGTCCTCGGCGGCGCCTACGGCTTCGAGGCGGTCGCGCTCCGCTACCTCAACGTCTACGGGCCGCGGCAGGCGCTCGCGAACCCCTACACCGGGGTCGCCGCGATCTTCTCCTCGCGCCTGCTCGGCGGCGAGGCACCGCGGGTCTTCGAGGACGGCGGGCAGATCCGCGACCTCGTCCACGTCGCCGACGTGGTGGCCGCGACCCGGGCGGCAATGGACGCGACCGAGGCGCCGGGCCGGGCCTTCAACGTCGCCACCGGCCGCCGGGTCGAGATCGGCGAGCTCGCGCAGCGGCTCTGCGACCTGCTCGCGCCGGCGCTCGAACCCGAGATCACCGGCGAGTTCCGCGCCGGGGACATCCGCCACTGCTTCGCCGATCCTTCGCGGGCCCGCGACCTGCTCGGCTTCGAGGCGCGGACGAGGATCGAGGACGGCCTGCCCGAGCTCGTCGAGTGGGTCGCCCGTCAGACCACGGGCGAGTCCGGCGACGCGGCGCTCGCGGCGCTGCGGCGCGCGGGGCTGGTGGGGTAGCGGCCGCGGCTCCGGCGTCGTAGCATCGGCGTCATGTGCAGGAACATAAGACAACTCCACAATTTCGAGCCCCCCGCCTCCGACGAGGAGGTCCAGGACGCGGCGCTTCAGTACGTCCGCAAGATCAGCGGGTCGACGAAGCCGTCGCAGGCCAACGCCGAGGTCTTCGACCGCGCCGTCGCCGAGGTCGCCGAGGCGACCCAGCGGCTGCTCGACGGCCTCGTCACCAACGCGCCGCCGAAGGACCGCGAGGTCGAGGCGGCGAAGCGGAAGGCTCGCGCCGAGGCCCGGTTCGCGGCATAGGTTCCGCTGCCGTTTCCCGGCACCCGCCGCCAGAACCGTGTGGACCGGCGTGTTGGCCCGGCGGTTGGTGGTGGGGTGGGAGTTGGTTGGCTGGGGAAGGGGTCGCTGGCGGCGTACTGATCGGGATTGTGGTTGCTATGCAGCCCGAATCCCGATCAGTGGCGTGCAAACCGTCGCATTGGGCCGGATTGTGGGTCGTATAGACCCCAAACTCGGCCCAGTGGGCTGAACCCGGGCACGGACGCGGGCCGGCACCGGAAGACTCCCGCTAGCTCAGACCCTGGCGGGCTTCCGAGACGAGCGTTACCGCCTCGGGGAAGATCATCCGGATCACGTCGCGGACCTGGGTGGCCTGCTCGTCGGAGGTGCCGCTGAGCTCGACCTGGCCGATCGCCGCCACGGTCATCGTCACCGCCAGTTGGATCGCCTGGTCGGCGAATGCGACCTTCTGGGCGCCCTGCATCGACTCGGCGAGCTCGCCCAGGCGGGCCTGGAGGTCGTCGGGGTCGCCGAACATTCCGAATCCACCTTCCATGCGCGAAAGCATAGGCGGTCGGGTTGACCGGCAATCGTTGATGTAGGTTCATCGCCGCGATGAGCGATCCCGCCGGGCATCCAGGCCGAGTCGCAGAGCGAATGCGCGAGCGCGCCGATCGCGGTGTGCTCCGTCCCCGCTACGCCGCGGGGCTGATCGCGTCGATCTGGCTGATCGCGGTCGTGATCTTCGGGGTGATCGAGCACCTCGTCGACGAGAAGACCTTCCCGACGGTCTGGCTCGGGATGTGGTGGGCGCTGCAGACCGTCACGACGGTCGGCTACGGCGACGTCGTCCCGGAGAGCTCCGTCGGGCGCTTGATCGCGTCGGTGGTGCTGCTCGGCGGACTGGCGTTGCTGTCGGTGGTGACGGCGACGATCACGAGCGCGTTCGTCGCCCGCGCCCAGCGCAGCGTCCGCACCGAATCGGACGAGGAGCTCCTGAACGAGGTCCGGGAGCTCCGCGCCGAGGTCCGGCGGCTCAGCGAGCGTCGGGAGCGCTCGTAGCGGTCGCGGTCAGGATGCCGCCGCGGGCGAAGACGGTGGCGAGCAGCTCGAGCGGGAGCGAGAACATCGCCGCCGGGACCGCGACCAGGATCGTCACCGTCCAGTCGAGCCAGTAGAGGAACCGCTCCCGGCCCGTCTCCGGTTTCGGCAGCCGGCCGGCTCGGTGGTTGCGCATGAAGTTGTCGCGGTAGGTGAAGGCGTTGACGACCGTCTGCCACATCAGCGTGAACGAGCGGTTCCGGAACGGGGTCCCGGACTCGGTCACCTCGAGCCCCTGCTTGGCGAGCAGCAGCTTCAGCGCCTCCGGGGTGAGGTGGAGCCGGTGGATCTCCGGCTCGAGCCCCGCCCACTGAGCGCCGCCGAGGCTTCCCTGGAAGCTCCTGCGGTTCGGCGCGACGATCTCGACCACGCCGCCCTCGTTGCGGTCGAGGAGCGCGTGGATCTCGGCCTCGGCGTCGGGCGGCTCGCGGCGCCGGGTGACCGCCAGCCCGCAGCTCTCGCAGCGGTCGATCACAACCTTCGTCCCGCGGTGGAGGGGATCGTGGGCGGCGGTCCAGCCGTAGAGGGTCGCGCCGCACGCCGGGCACGGGTAGTGGGCGTCGCGCTGCTTGTGATCGCCGGCCATCGCAGCGGCCCTCAGCGCGGGTCGATCTCGGTCGTGATCCCGAACGGCTCCAGCGCTGCGAGGAAGCCGGCCGGATCGAAGGCCTGCGCCGGCGCCAGCGCCCCCGAGCGGCCGTAGCCGGGGTCGGCCATCCGCGCGGCTCCCTCGGCGATGATCCGCGCGGTGATCCCGTAGACGTCGGTGCCGCGGAGCACGCCGGTGCGGGTGCCGGCCGGGGTCCGCGCCTCGCAGACGATCGTGTAGCGCGCCTTCGCGCGAGCGCTCTCCGACGGGCCCTCGGGCAGGCGCTCGACGACCTTCGCGGCGACCGCCCGCAGCGGCGTCGCCATCGCGTAGCCGCTCGCGGTCATCAGCGGGCCGGCGGCCGGGCCGAGCTCGGCGCCGATCAGCCCGCGCAGCCCGATCACCGTCCGGACCGTGTCGACGTCGACGTGGCGAGGGACCGTGATCTGCTCGCCCGAGGGATAGCGGCCGACCCGCTGGAGGCCGATCGGCGCCGGGAAGCCGAACCGGCCCCGGCCCGCCCGCCGCGACGCCGGCACGTAGCGGCGGTCGCGCCACTCGACGTCGCCGCCCTTGATCATCTCGAGCGCCGAGAGCGTCGTGCCGCGCGTCGTCCCGAGGTCGTCCACCTGGTAGGCGAGGGTCAGCTCGTCGACGTGGCCGAGCCCCTCGCTGGTGAGCGCCGCGAGCATGTCGCCGGGCACGTAGTCGAAGCCGAAGCCGCTGACGAGCGCCGCGCCCGACGCGCTCGCCGGCTCGCCCCAGCGGTCGAAGGAGTCGCGGATGAAGGGCTGCTCGCCGGTCGTATCGAGGTAGTTGGTGCCGGTCGCCGCCGCCGCCTCGATCACCGGGGTGCCGTGCAGCGTGAACGGCCCGGCGCAGCCGATCACGACCGGGGCGGGCCCGATCAGGTCGCGGAGACCGGCGGAGTCCTCGACCGGCACTACGGCCACGCCGACGGAAGCGCTCGGGTCGAGGCCGGAGGCGACCGCCTCGAGCCTGGCACCGTTGCGGCCCGCGAGGATCATCGGCAGGCCGCGTCGCGCCAGCTCGGCGGCGATCAGGCGGCCGGTGTAGCCGCTGGCGCCATAGACGACGATCTCGCGTTCGGTGATGGGGCCAGCCTGCATCGGCGGCCATGCTATTGCGAGGCGACCGCCTCACGGCGGCGCGGCCGGTGGTCTAACTTCCAGCGCTCCGATGGCGCACATGACTCCGGGACAGCTCGCCAACCGCGATCGCGTCGAGGCCCTGATCGGTCTCGCGGCGCCGTTCCTCGACATCGTGCTCGGGGTCGGCGAGCGGATCAGCCGGATCGCCGAGCCGGCCGACAACGAGTACTACCCGATTCGCCCGGGCGGTCCGGTGGCGTTGCCGGGCGAGCCCGGCTACGAGGATGACGGCGGCCTGCCGCCGCCCGAGCCGCCCGCTTCCGCGTAGCGCTTGCGCCGGAACACGTCGTCGACGAGCGAGGCGACGCGGTCGGCGGCGATCCCGGGCCGGTCGCGCCCGACCGCGCTGACGGCGAAACGTGCCACGCGCCTAAGATACGCGCCACCAACAGCCCGCATTCCGGCGATCGCGCCCGCGGGAACCCCCGAGCCCGAGGAGCCGAGCCGACGTGGAGTTGACCAACCAGGAGATCGAGGACGAGCGCCGCCGCGGGCGAACCGCGGGGATCGCGGCCCTGTTCGGGGTCCTCCTGTTCATCGCGGCGATGGCCGCGCTCGCCGGCGACTTCAACTC
>JADFCZ010000169.1 GCA_018263295.1 Conexibacter sp. | reverse complement strand
GGAGCCCAGATCTCGGGCATCCTCGGTGCCCTGATCGCGATCCCGGTGGCCGCCTCGATCGCGGTGATCTTCAACGTGCTGGACCCAAGGCCGCCCGCGGAGCCGGAGCCGGACGAGAAGCCGGACGACCCTCCCGCGGGCGAGCCGGAAGCCCAGCCGGCCTGAGCCGGGCCACGGGGTTTGCGCCCGGGGGTCGTTGGACCACGGGCCTACCGGGGCAGCGGTGGTTTCGGCTGGGGAAAGGGGTGTGGGAGCGGCGGGAACGCTTCGCTGGGGTGGATTCACTCCCGTATGCGGGCATGACCCTCCACAGCGCCAGTTCGTCGCCGACCCCTCTCGCGACCGAAGCCCCGACCCGGCCGGCCCGTCCTGCCCGGCGGCGAGGCGCGGGTGGCGCCGGACGGGGCGCCCCGCGACGCGCGTCAGCGCGGCGTGGGGCTGTCCGGCGACAGGACCTGCGCCGGTCGCCAGCGACAAAACCCGGCCAGGGTCAGGGGACGAGAACGACCTTGCCGACGTTCCTGCGCTCATGGATGAACCGGTGCGCCGCCGGCGCCTCCGAGAGGGGGAACGCCTCCGCGACGACGGGCTCGGTCCGGCCCGACGAGAGGTCTTCGACGAGCGGCTCGACGACCCGCTCGAGGCTTCCCTCCCGGTCCCACCAGTGGAGCATGTTGAGCCCGAAGACGCCCTTGTTCTCGTTCATGATCGCCAGGCTCTTCCACCACGGCATCGTCGCCGTCGTCATCGCCGCGAGGCTCCTGATGACGGCGGGAAGGTTGCGCCCCTCCCCGGTCTGAACCTCGCTGAGGCCGTAACAGACGAGCCTGCCGCCCGGCCGGAGCAGGCGGTAGTCCTTGCGGAAGCTGGAGGGGCCGATCGCGTCGAAGGCGATGTCGATGCCGTCGCCGCCGGTGATCCGGGCGACGGCCTCCTCGAAGTCGACGGTCCGGTAGTCGATCGCGTGGGCGACGCCCTGGGCGCGGATCGCTTCGTGCTTGGAGGCCGACGCCGTCCCGAACACCTCCGCCCCGCGCGCCTTCGCGATCTGGACCGCGGCGAGCCCGACGCCGCCCGCGGCGGCGTGGATCAGCACCCGGTCGCCGTCACGGAGCCCTCCCATCAGCACCAGCCCCGCGTAGGCGGTGCCGTAGTTGACCGGTACCGCGGCGCCCTGCTCGAAGCTGAGCCGCTCCGGGAGCGGGATCACGTCGCGGGCCTGGACGGTGCAGAGCTCCGCGTACCCGCCGAAGCGGGTCGCCGCCATCACCCGGTCGCCGGCGCTGATTCCCTCGACGCCCTCACCGACCGTTTCGACGATGCCCGCGACCTCGTAGCCGACGACGCAGGGCGGGTCGGGCGCGTCGGGATACGTCCCGGTCCGGGCGAGGAGATCGGCGAAGTTGATGCCGGCCGCACGGACCTCGATCCGGACCTCGCCGGCGGCGACCTGGGGGTCGCGGCGCTCACGGACCTCGAGGACCTCCGGTCCCCCGTGCCGGGTGATGAAGACGGCGCGCATGCTGCGACCCTACTGCCGATCTAGAAGTCCACGGCCTTTCCGCGGTGGAAGTCGGCACGGCTCACGATCTCCTCGATCACCTCGGACGGCACCGGAGCGTCGGTCGTCAGCGCCATCACGGCCTCCGGCGCGTCCGCCTCGGCGCCGACCGCGGCGGAGACGATGTTCGCCCCGTGCTCGCCGAAGGTCGAGCCGACGAGGCCGATCATCCCGGGCTTGTCGTCGTAGCGGAAGACGGCGATGTGATCGGCGAAGGGCAGGTAGAAGTCCTGGCCCCAGGCGCGGACGAGGTAGGGATCGTTGCGCGGGCCGACGCCGGTGCCTGCGACCTCGACCGTCTCGCCGCCGGACTCGAGCCGCACCGTGATCAGCTCGGTGAAGTCCGGCGACACCGTGTCGGTCGTCTCGACGAGCTCGATGCCACGGTCCTCGGCGACGGTCGGAGCGTTGACGAGGTTGACCGGCTCCTCGGTGTGGCCCGAGAGGATCCCGACCAGGGTGGAGATCCCGAGCAGGCGGGTGTCGTGCTCGGCGAGCCGACCCCGGACCTCGACCTCGACCCGGTCGACCGAGCCATTGCCGAGACCCTGGGCGAGGCGCCCGAGCTTCTCGCAGAGCGGCACGAAGGGCGCGAGCGCCTCCATCGTCTCCGGGCGGACCGAGGTGATGTTGACCGCGTTCGTGACGACACCGCCGGTCAGGGCGGCCGAGACCTGCTCGGCGGTGACGATGCCGGCCCGGTCCTGGGCCTCCGCCGTCGAGGCGCCGAGGTGCGGGGTGACGACGACGTCGTCGCGGCCGAAGAGCGGGTGCTCGGTCATCGGCTCGGATGGGAACACGTCGAGGGCGGCCCCGGCCACCTTGCCTGAATCGAGTCCGGCCTCGAGCGCACCGAGGTCGATCAGCTCGCCGCGGGCGCAGTTGACGATCCGGACGCCGTCCTTCATCTTCGCGAGCGCCTCGGCGTCGATCCAGTCGATCGTCTCGGGCGTCTTCGGGAGGTGGATCGTGATCAGGTCGGCGCGCGAGTAGAGCTCGTCGATGTCGACGCCCTCGACGCCGAGCTCGCGGAAGCGCTCGGCCGAGACGAACTTGTCGAAGGCGAGGACCTGCATGTCGAAGGCGAGGGCGCGACGGGCGACGAGCTGGCCGATCCGGCCGAATCCGATCACGCCGAGCGTCTTGCCGTAGAGCTCGTTGCCGCCGAACCGCGAGCGCGCCCACTCGCCCTGCGCCAGTGTCGCGTGCGCTTGCGGGACGTTGCGGAACAGCGCCAGCGCCAGCGCGAGCGTGTGCTCGGCGGCGGCGACCGAGTTCGACTCGGGCGCGTTGGCGACGATGATGCCGCGCTTGGTCGCGGCCGGGATGTCGACGTTGTCGACCCCGGTGCCGGCGCGGCCGATGGCCCGCAGGTTCGCCGCCGCGCCGATCAGCTCCGGCGTCATCTTCGTCGCCGAGCGGATCAGGATCGCGTCGAACTCGCCGATCCGGCTCTCGAGCTCGCCTTCGGGCCAGTCGGTTCCGACCTCGACGTCGAACCGCTCGCGGAGCAGGTCGACTCCGGCCTCGGCGATCTTCTCCTTGACGAGGACCTTCGGCCTCTCACTCATCGGCTTCTCCTACCTGCGGATCGGGGGTGGTGCGTGGTGCGGATCGCGGATCAGCCGACCGGCGCCGGCGATCCCGCCTCGCTGAAGACTCTCTGGGCGGCGGCCACGCCGGCCCCGGGCTCGACGTCGTGCCCGCAGTCGCGGAGCGCCATCTCGAGTGCCGTGAGGGCGATCACGATGTCGAACGCGCCGTAGTAGCCGCAGTGGGCGATCCGGACGATCCTGCCCTTGAGGTGGCCCTGGCCGCCGGCAGCGGTCACGCCGTAGCGGTCGCGCATGGTCTTCGGCACGGCAGCGCCGTCGATCCCCTCCGGCAGCAGCGCCGCGGTGACGACGTTGGCGTCGGGGTCGTCCGGACCGAAGCGCTCGAGTCCGAGGCCGGCGATGCCCGCGCGGGCCCCGCGAGCGAGGATCGCGTGACGCTCGAACACCTCATCGATGCCCTCCTCGAAGATCTGGGCGAGCGCGACGTCGAGGGCGCGGAACAGGGTCACCGCGGTGGTGAAGGGCGAGTCCGGCGGCGACTTCCGCTGCCCGGACGCCGTCTTGTTCCAGTCGAAGTAGTAGCGGCCGCCGGCTCCGGCGGCGGCGAGGTCGAGCGCGCGCTGGGAGACCGACGCGAAGCCGATCCCGGGCGGGCACATCAGCGACTTCTGCGAGCCGGAGACGACGACGTCGACGCCCCACTCGTCCTGCTTCAGCTCAGCCGCACCGAGTCCGGAGACGGCGTCGACGCAGAGCAGCGCTTCGTGGCCGCGGGCGACCTCGGCGAGGGCCGCGATGTCGTTGAGAACGCCGGTTGAGGTCTCCGACTGCGTCGTGAAAACCACCTTGGGCTTGCGCTCCATGGCGGCGAGTGCCGCGTCGACCCGCTCCGGGTCGACCTTCTCGCCCCACTCGAAGGAGACGTGCTCGAGGTCGGCGCCGAACGCCCCGCAGAGCTCGGCCCAGCGCTCGCCGAACTTCCCGCAGGAGGCGACGAGGGCGGGCTCGCCGGGGCGGGTCAGGTTGGCGACGGCGGACTCGAGCCCGCCGGAGCCGGTCGAAGCGAAGCAGAGGACGTCGTTCTCGGTCCGGAAGACCTTCGGCAGACGCTCGAGCACACGCTCGTAGATCTCGACGAATGCGGGGGCGCGGTGGTAGAGGATCGGCTCGGCCATCACTTGCGAGACGGCCGGCGGCAGCGGCGTCGGGCCCGCGGTCATCAGGTACTGCTTCGGATAGATGTCGGCCACCGGGCTCCTCGGTTCGGTTCTGGGATTCGCGCCGCGCCGTGTCGGCGATCGGGGCCGGACAGGTTACGCGGTCGTCATGACGGGCGACCGATCCGGCCCCGGGCATATATTCCGGCCCGCAGGCACAGCTAAGGAGGGAGCAACCACAATGAATCCGATCCGCTTCGAAGCGGATTACGCCGAGCCGAGGAACCGCCTGACGGTGTTCTTCAGGCTGATCGTCGCAATCCCCTGGTACATCTGGCTTTCGCTCTACGGGATCGTCGCGTTCCTCGCCGCGATCGGCGCGTGGTTCGCGATGCTGTTCACGAAGCGCTACCCGCAGGGGCTGTACGACTTCGTCGCCGGCTACGTGAAGCTGAGCGCGCAGATCGGGGGCTGGGTGCTGCTGGTCACCGACGAATGGCCGCCATTCATGCCCGACCGCGACGACTACCCGATCAGGGTCGAGGTCGCGCCGCAGCAGGTCGAGTACCGGCGGGCGCACACGTTCTTCAAGTTGCTGCTGAGCTTTCCGCAGCAGCTGATCATCTACGGCCTCTCGTTCGTCTTCCAGGGCGCGGCGTTCGTCGTCTGGTGGAGGGTGCTGTTCACCGGCAAGCAGTCGGCGACGATGCACGACGCGCTGCGGATGTCGCTCGCGTACACGACCAGGGCCGGGGCCTTCCTGCTGCTCCTGACCGAGATCCACCCGCGGCTGCTCGACCTGCCGCCGCAGACGTACCCGGCCGACGCTCCGTCGCTGCCGGGCCCGTCCCAGTTCCCGGTCAACGAGGCGCCGCTGCCGGCGGAGACGGCACCGGCCGAGCCACCGGCTCCGCCCGCTCCCCCGGCCCCGCCGGCGGAGAGCTGAACATGCCCGAACGGGGAAACGTCGAGAGTGGGGACGGCTGGTCCGTCGCCACCCTCGACGCCCTCGGCGAGGGGCCGGGGTTTCGGAAGATCCGCCGCGAGCTCGGGGTCGAGGAGTTCGGGGTCAACGGGATCGTGATCCCGCCCGGCTACGACACCGGCTACCACCTCCACGAGACCCAGGAAGAGCTCTACATCGTCCTCGACGGGACCGTGGAGATCGCCTTCAACGACGGCACAACCCACCTGCTCGGGCCGGGCGGGCTCGCGCGCGTCGCCGCACCGGTCCATCGCAAGGTCAAGAACGTCGGTGAGGCGGACGCGACCTACGTGGTCGTCGGCGCCAAGGGCGGCTACGTCGGCCGTGACGGCCTGCAACCCCCGGACGCCTAGAAGATCTCGTAGCTCTGCTTGGACAGCGTGAACCCGCGCCCGGTCTCGGTGTCGCGGCAGGTCATGCCGCTCTCCTCGCTCTCGCAGATCAGCAGCCCGGAGCCGATCGAGGTGCCGTAGTCGAGCACGTCGCCGCCGCCGAGCGCGGTGTCGCCGGCGCAGACGAAGTCCGCCGCGCCGCCGGCCGGCAGCTCGATTCCCTGTCCGTAGTCCAGCTTGCAGCTGCTCGGCGCCTTCGGCGGCTCCCAGTCGCGATCACCGATGTCGCAGCGAACGCTGCGCCGGTCGATGTAGCAGCCGATGTTCCCGGTCGGCGAGGTGAAGCCGGTCAGCCTCGTGACGGTCTGGTCGGCCTGCGTCGAGCCGTCTTCCGTGGTCGACGACGTGCTCGTGGTCGTCGAGGAGGACTCCGTGGAGGTCGTCGAGCTCGAGACCGTTTCTGTGACCGTCGACGTCGAGTCGGAACCTCCGCAGGCAGCGAGGAGGATCGAGGCCGCGACCGCGGCGGCGGCCCAGAGCAAGCGCGCATTCATCGGCATCAGCCTAGTCCGACGCCTTCAGCGATCGCAACGCGCGGGTCGCCATCCGGGCGAGCCGGAGGCGAGCGCGAACGGAGAGGTCACCGGGCTCGACATCGCCCCGCCTGACCTCGTCCCAGTCGTAGAGGCGGGCCTCCTCCATCGCCGTGATGGAACGGTCGACCGCATCGTCGTCGAGATCGAAGCGGTTGAGGCACGCCCGCGCCCAGGTGATGCTGCATTCGTAACCGAGCGAGAAGTCGCTGCGGCGCAGCTCCTCATCGAGGAAACCCGAGAAGTCGCCCATGTGCTCACCGGCGAGCAGCTCGGAGACGCTCTCTCCCGTCTCCTCGGCCAGCACGAGCGGCGAGATCAGGTCTACGTCGGCAGCGCGCTTGCCTGCGACCCCCGACACCTTCGCGATCTCCTCGCCGATCCGCTCGGCTCGCTCGTCGCCGATCTCCTCGCGCAGCGAGTCGACGATCCGGTCGACTTCGGCGAGCCGGTCGTTGTCGCGCTGCACG
>JADFCZ010000168.1 GCA_018263295.1 Conexibacter sp. | reverse complement strand
CAGGGGGAAGCGACGTGGCGGCGGCTTCGGCGGGGACCGGCTCGCGGTTGCGGGCGCGGCGCGCCGACCACTTCGCGCGGACCCAGCGGACGCCGAAGAAGACGCTGAGCGCGTAGATCCAGCCGAGGAGGACATCGAAGACGTAGTGCTCGCCCCCGTAGACGAGGGTCCATGCCATCGCCAGCACGTAACCGACCCCGAGGACGCGAGCGATCCGCCCGGACCGCCAGAAGAAGGCGCAGAGCAGCATCGGGAACGCGGCGTGCAGGGACGGCAGCGCCGCGACCGGGTTGTAAAGCGAGTTGCCCTTGTCCCAGATCGCAGCCGCCGGGGAGACCCCGAGTTCGGTCCAGACGCTGCCGGTCACCCGCGCGACCGGGCCGATCATCAGGCGGTCGGCGGCCATCCACGGCGGCGCCGCGGGGACGAGCGCATAGGTGAGGAAGGCGGCGATGCTCAGCGTCAGGACCATCGCCCGGAACTCGAGGAAGCGCAGGTGCGAGACGCGCCAGAGGTAGGCCGCGGCGATGAACACCATGAAGTAGTGGGTCAGGTAGACGGCCCATGAGAAGACGTCGTACCAGGGGAGCTGGCCGATCTCGTAGAACCGCTCCTGAAGCCAGACCGTGGGCACGTTCCCAGCGAACAGGAACTTGTCGGCATCGATCTGGGGCATGAAGTGCGGCGCGAACAGCGGGTTGTTGCCGACGAAGCCCCGGAGCAGGTCGTAGCCGACGAGGATCCCGTAGAACGGCAGCCAGTCGAAGATCACACCGCGGGCGAAGCCGCGAACGTCGGCCAGCGAGACCGCGAGCAGACCGACCAGCAGCCAGAGGAAGATCGTCTCCCGGGCCAGGAGCAGGCCGGTGAACGAGATCAGGATCACCGTGGCGATCACGTAGGCGCCGAGCCCGATGACGGCGTTGCGGCGCCGGTGGTCGCGGGCGACCGGCTCGGCCGGCGCCTCGGCAACCCTCTCTTCGGCTATCGCGCCCGACTCCAAGGCGTCAGAGCCCCGGCCGGCGACTCGCCTGCCCCGGCGGTTCGCGTCGCATCGCCCTGATCATAGGCCGCGGGCTGGCGGCCGCCGCCGAGGGCGGACGGCTCAGTGACCGATCCCGAGGAAGTCCGGGAGGTTGACGCAGCCGTAAACCGGCTCGAGCGAGGCGATCTTGCCGGCCGGAGTCACCTTCACCGCTTCCCAGCACCCGTAGTCGCCGACCGTCGCGCGATACATCCGCGAGTCGCCGTCGGTGCAGAACCAGGCGTCGCGCCGGTGATGACAGCCGCCGGCGGCGGTGTCGGCGCTGCGCGCGATCGACGTCGCCAGCGCCTCGTCGCTGATGCTCAGGACGGTCCCCGGGCGCAGGGTCAGTCCGGCGAGGGCGACCGCCACGAGGACGACGAAGAACAGCGGGACGAGCTTCGACATGCCCCCAGGCTAGGTATGCCGGCCGCAGCCGACGGCAACTTTCGTTGCGTGGGAAGGACTTTGCGCGAGCGGACCGTGCGCTCAGTCGTCGTCGCCGAGCGTCAGGACCGCGAGGAACGCCTCCTGCGGCACCTCGACCGAACCGACCTGCTTCATCCGCTTCTTGCCCTTCTTCTGCTTCTCGAGGAGCTTGTTCTTGCGGGTGACGTCGCCGCCGTAGAGCTTCGCCGTGACGTCCTTGCGCACCGCCTTGACCGTCTCGCGGGCGAGGACGCGAGATCCGATCGCGGCCTGGACCGGGACGTCGAACTGCTGTCGCGGGATCGTCTTGCGAAGCCGCGAGACCAGGACCTTGCCCTGCTCGTAGGCCTTGTCGCGGTGACAGATGATCGAGAGCGCGTCGACGGGCTCGCCGGCGAGCAGCACGTCGAGCTTGACGAGGTCGCCGGGCCGGTTGTCGAGCGGCTCGTAGTCGAAGGAGGCATAGCCCTTCGTCGACGACTTCAGGACGTCGTAGAAGTCGAGGACGATCTCGCCGAGCGGGAGGTCGTAGCGGATCTGGACCCGCTCCGGGCTCAGGTAGTGCATGTCGACGTGGGTGCCGCGGCGGGCCTGGCAGAGCTCCATCACGGCACCGACGTACTCCTTGGGGCAGATCAGCGAGGCGCGGATGTAGGGCTCGGTGATCTCGTCGATCGAACCGGGATCGGGCAGGTCGGTCGGGCTGTTGACCGCCACCTCCTCTCCGTTCGTGAGCGCGACGACGTACTTGACGTTGGGCGTCGTCGCGAGCAGCGCCAGGTCGTACTCGCGCTCGAGCCGCTCGCGGACGATGTCCATGTGGAGCAGGCCGAGGAAGCCGCAACGGAAGCCGAAGCCGAGTGCCTCCGACGTCTCCGGCTCCCAGGACAGCGCGGCGTCGTTGAGGGCGAACTTCTCGAGCGCGTCGCGGAGGTCCTCGTAACGGTCGGTGTCGATCGGGAACAGCCCGCAGAAGACGACGGGCTGGACCTCGCGGTATCCGGCGAGCGGCTCCGAGGCCGGATGGTGGCGGTCGGTGAGCGTGTCGCCGACCCGCAGCTTCGCGACGTCCTTGAGGCCGGTGATCACGTACCCGACCTCGCCCGCGTCGAGCCCCGGGACCGGCGTCATCTGCGGCCGGAAGAAGCCGATCTCGTCGAGATCGGCCTGGGTCCCGTTCTGCATCGCGAGCAGCGGCTCGCCCTTGCGGAAGTTCCCGTCGATCATCCGCACGTAGGCGACGACGCCCCGGTACTGGTCGAACTCGGAGTCGAAGATCAGCGCCCGGGCGGGAGCCTCGGGCTCGCCGGTCGGCGCCGGCACCCGCGCGACGATCGCCTCGAGGACCCGATCGACCCCCATCCCGGTCTTGGCCGAGATGTGGATGGCGTCGTCGGGGTCGGTCCCGAGGAGGTCGGCGACCTCGCCGGCGACCCGCTCCGGCTCGGCACCCGGGAGGTCGACCTTGTTGAGGACCGGGATCAGCTCGAGACCGGCCTCGATCGCGGCGTAGGTGTTGGCGACGGTCTGGGCCTCCACCCCCTGCGCGGCGTCGACGACCAGCAGCGCGCCCTCGCAGGCGGCGAGGCTGCGCGAGACCTCGTAGGAGAAGTCCACGTGCCCGGGGGTGTCGATCAGGTGCAGGTGGTAGGTCTGGCCGTCGGCGGCCCTGTACTCGACCCGGACCGCCTGCGCCTTGATCGTGATCCCGCGCTCGCGCTCGAGGTCCATCGAGTCGAGGAGCTGCGAGCGCATGTCGCGCGGATCGACGGCGCCGGTCAGCTCGAGGATGCGATCGGCCAGGGTCGATTTCCCATGGTCGATGTGGGCGATGATCGAGAAGTTCCGGATCTTTTCCATCGAGGCGCTCATGGCGGTGCGGCCGGCACGCCGCCGGCGGATCGCGAAGGGTAGAGCGCCTAGCGCCTGACGACCCCGAGGAGCTGCCGCGCCTCGGGCACCCGCAGCGCCAGGATCGCCCCGAGGTAGACGAGGCCGCCGGCGGCGAGGGCGACGCCGAGCGAGATGGCCTGGGCGATCGTGCTGCGGCCGAGCACCGCGTCGAGCTGGTCCCAGAGCAGCCAGGAGACGCCGGCGAGCGCCGCCGAGGCCAGCGTGATCCGAACAGCGGCGTTGACGAGCTGCGGGAACTCGATGCCCTTCAGCGGCCGGCGGAGCACGATCACCTGGGCGACGACGCTCGCGGCGGTGGCGATCGCCGTACCGGCGACGATGCCCGCGACCCCGTATGGCTTGTAGAGCGCGAAGGCGACTGCCGCGGTGACGACGAGGTTGAGGGCGGCGATCCAGGTCGGCGTCCACGGCCGCTGGAGGCTGAAGAACGTCCGGGTGAGGATCAGGAAGAGCCCGTTGAACGGCAGCGAGAAGGCGAACCAGAACAGCGCCGTGGCGACGAGCGGGGTCTCCTCCGGGGAGAACTCGCCGCGCTGGTAGACGAGCCGGATCATCGGCTCCGACAGCACCAGGATCGCCGCGGCCGCCGGGACGAGGACGAGCAGGATCATCCGCATGCCGTTGGCCATCGTCCGCCGGAGGTCGTCGTAGTCGCGGCGGGCCGCGTACCGCGACAGGGTCGGGAAGATGACCGTCGTGACCGCGACCGAGAACATCCCCTGGGGCAGCATGTAGATCCGGAACGCCTTGTCGATCGCGGCGGGCGCGTAGTTGGCCAGCGCCTCCCCGGTCCCCGCGAGCGTGCCGGGGACGAGCGCGCCGACGAGGCTGTTGATGACGAGGTTGACGTTGATCAGGCCGAGGCTGATCGTCACCGGCAGCATCAGCAACAGGACCTTCTTGACCAGGTCGCTGCGCCACTCGAAGACGCGGAGCATCCGGAACGGGGTGTGGCGGAGGTCCCAGGAGACCATCGCGAGCTGCAGCGCCGTGCCGACGAGGACGCCGATCGCGTAGGCGTAGATCCGGTCGTCGCCGCTGAACATCGGCGAGAGCGCGACGAGGACGCCGATGATCGCGAGGTTCCAGAACAGCGGCGCGATCGCGAAGACGGCGAACCGGTTGAAGCTGTTGAGGACGCCGACGACGATGCCGGAGACGCCGAGCATGACCAGGATCGGGAACAGGAGCTGCGACAGCGCGACGGTCAGGTCCTGGGTCTCCTGATCGAGGTCGGGGACGAGCGCCGGCACGAGGAACGGGGCGATCAGGATGAACAGCGCCGTGATTACCCCGAGGACCGCCGTCATCAGGAAGATCAGGGTCGAGGCGAGGCGGAACGCCTCGCGCCTGTTGCCGGCCTCGAGCTGCTCGGTGAAGACGGGAACGAACGCTCCCTGCAGCGCCGCGTCGGCGAACAGGCTCCGGACCAGGTTCGGGATCTGGAAGGCGATCGTGAACGCCGTCATCGCCGGGCCGACGCCGAAATATCCGGCGGCGATGATCTCGCGGACGAGCCCGACGACGCGCGACGCGCCGGTCGCGATGCTGAAGAAGACGGTCGAACGGCCGATCCGGCGGTCCTGTTCGGTCGGCTCCGGGCCGAGGGCCGAGCCCGCGAACTCCTCGTCGATCGGATCGATGGCGTAGGCGGGATTGAAGCGACGCGCCCGGGGCGGGAGCGGCGGGAGCTCCTCCCTGTCCGTGGAATCGCCCATCAATCGCTACAGTGTGCGGCCGCTGATGGCCAACATCGCCTCACAGAAGAAGCGAATTCTCCGCACGGAGCGCGAGCGCGACGAGAACCGCCGGTTCACCGGAGCGGTCAAGACGCAGTTCCGGCGACTCGAGGAAGCGGCCGATTCGGGCGACGCGGACAAGGTCGCCGCCGAGCACAGGACGCTGATCTCGCGGATCGACAAGGCCGTCCAGAAGGGCGCCCTGCACGCCAACACCGGCGCCCGCAAGAAGGCCCGCGCCGCGCGGATCGCCTCCGGCTCCTAGCCGCTCCGCCGATCCCGATCACCCGGAAGCCGTCTCGCCGGACGCCCGCATGACCGCGAGGGTCAGCGCGACCTCGTCGTCGTAGTCGGATCCGCCCCGCGTCCACCACTCGAGGTCGGCGACGGCGCCGATCGCGGCCGAGAGCTCGGCCGAATCCACCCCCTGGACCGAGCGGACGAGCATCTTCGCCGGGTAGGGCGCCATCGGCAGCGACGCCTCGACGCGTCCCGCCGGCTCGCCCGCCTCGATCGCGGCGGCCGCCGTGTACGCGCTGCGGAGGCGCGAGGCCATCCCGTAGACGAGCGGGGTCACCGCCTCCCCCTGCTCGATCAGCTCCTCGGCGACCGCAACCGAGCGGTCGCGGTCGCGGGAGACGATCGCGTCGGCGAGCGCCCAGCCGCGGCGCTCTGAGTTGTCGGTCGTCATCGCCTCGACGTCCTCGAGGCCGACCTCGCCGGCGTCTCCCGCCCAGAGGGCCAGTCGATCGAGTTCGACCGCGAGCCGCTCGGTGCTCGGGCCGATTCGCGTGATCAGCGCCCTGGCGGCCTGCGGAGCGAGCGCGAAGCGGCGCTCGCGTGCCCCGGCGACGACCCACCCCGGGAGGTCGCGCTTGCTCGGAGCGCCGAAGCTCCTGACCTCTCCCCCTGTCTTCTCGACCGCCTCCGCGAGCCCCTTCGGGGCCTTGCCGCGGGCGACCAGGACGACGGTCACGTCGTCGGTCGCGTCGGCGAGCCCCGCGGCGACGCGTTCGACGTCGGCCGCCTTCCAGCGCTCGACCCCGTCGGCGAGGAGGTAGCGGCGGGACGCGGTGAGCGACATCGCGGGGATGGCGCCGACGAGCGCGTCCGCGTCGGGGGCGGCGCCGCCGGCTGCGGCGCTGAAGTCCTCGAGCGCGCCCGGACCGCCCTCGCGCTCGGCGCGGGACCGGAGCCGGTTCAGCGTCGCCGACAGCTTCGCGGCGTCGTCCCCGGCGAACAGGTAGGCGGATCGCATCTCGTCTGCCACCGGGTTGAGTCTACGTCCGGGAGCGGTCCGATCACCGATCCGGAGCGCACCCGGCCCGGCCCCCCGTGCCGGCGCCGCGGGCGGTTGCGACGGCGATGCCGCCGGGCCCGAGCTCGACCGTCGCGTCGCCGTCGAGATCGGTCCGCAGGGTGCAGACGCCATGCTCGGCGAGCGATGCGAGCGTCGCCGGGGTCGGATGTCCGTAGGAGTTGCCGGCGCCGACCTCGATCAGCGCCACGCGGGGAACGGAGCGGTCGAGCAGCGACCCGAGGCCGGCGTCGTCGCTTCCGTGATGGGCGACCTTGAGGACGTCGAAAGGCCCCGGGACGAGATGCGTCGCCTCGGCCTCGGCGTCGCCGGT
>JADFCZ010000167.1 GCA_018263295.1 Conexibacter sp. | reverse complement strand
CGACGATCAGCGGATACCCCTTCATCACCGGACCTTGCCTGACCGCCACCTGACCACGGAGATGGTCAACGCGGGCGGACAGCGGTGTTCCCGCATCGGGATCCGCCTCGTCGAGACGGGCCAGCGTCCGGTCCGTGTCTCCGGACAGCCACGCCGACTCAGCTGCGGCGAAGAGCATGCGTCCGCGTACATCACCCTCCAAGGCGAGCCCGGCACCTCGCTCGAACGCCGCCGAAGCAACGGCATAGGCACTGCGCTCGCGGGCCCGATCACCGGCCTGCTCGAGAGCGGCAGCGGCTGCCTCGTCCGGCCCGATGCTCGCGCTCGCAAGATGCCAGGCGCGACGATCGACATCGTGGTCCGGGAGAACGGACGCAAGCGCCGCATGCGCGGACCGGCGTTCGCTTGCCGGAGCATCGGCGTACAGGGCGGCGCGGGCGAGCGGGTGTCGGAAGATGACCTCGCCGGCCACGAGCTCGATCAGGCCCGCACCCTCCGCAGGCACCAGGTCATCGGAGTCCAGGCCGAGGATCGCAGCGGCCCGCTCGAGGATCCCCAGGTCGCCGGTGTCACTCGCTGCCGCGAGGACGAGCACGCGCCGTGTCGGCTCCGGAAGCCGCCCGAACCGGCGCAGGAACGCAGATGCGATGTCGGTGGAGATGGGCACCGGAACCTCGGGAGGAGCGGCGGCGAGACCGTGTCCGTCGGAGGCCAGCTCCAGGAGCGCCAGCGGGTTGCCCCCGGCAGTTCGGATCAGTCGATCGGCAACCTCGCCGGACAGGTCGGATTCCTCGAGGAGCGCGGCGGCGTCGGAACGAGCAAGCCCGGGAACCCGCAGGACACGCAGGTCGGAACCATCGAGGAGCGACGCCTCCCCCTCGCGACTGGCGATGACCATCGCAATCGGATCGGCGACCAGGCGCCGAGCCGCGAACCGAAGCGCTTCTGCGCTCGATCCGTCGAGCCAGTGAGCGTCGTCGACCAGCAGGACCAGGGGCAACTCCTCAGCGCTCGCCGAGAGCAAGCTGAGCGTCGCGGCACCAACCGCGAACCGGTCGCCGGGCTTGGCCGGCCCCAGTGACAAGGCGCCCGCAAGAGCAGCGGCTTGTGGGTCGGGTATCTGCTCGATGAACGACAGCACCGGACCCAGCAGCTCCGCGAGACCGGCGAACGGGATCTCGGCCTCCGACTCGACCCCGCGCGCCCGCAGTACGCGCATGCCCTCGGCTCGGTCCTCCGTGTAGTCGAGTAGCGCCGTCTTGCCGATGCCCGGCTCCCCGACGAGCGCCAGGACGCCGCTGCGTCCTCCCTCCGCCTCGGCCAGGAGGCGGTCGAGTGCAAGCCGCTCATCGGTACGGCCCAAGAGCATGCGGCGATCTTAGGTGCCCCCCTGATGCGATCGATTCCATCCGGTCCTACGGTCGGCGAAATCCGACCTGAAGGAGCGAACGATGCCCACCACCGAACAGCCCGCTGAGCTCGACCCCGACAAGCTCGAGCAGTTCGTCTTCCGCGCCGTCGATGAGGTGGGAGCGACCCTGAATGCGGCGCTCGTCGTGATGGGCGACAAGCTCGGCCTCTACCGCGCGTTGGCCGACGCCGGCTCGTTGACGCCGATTGAGCTGGCGCGACGCAGCGGCGTCAGCGAGCGCTACGTGCGCGAGTGGCTGAACGCTCAGGCCGCAGGCGGCTACGTGGACTACGACCCCGCCGGCGGGAGCTACGCACTGCCCCCCGAGCAGACGGCGGCTCTGACCGACGAGGAGAGCCCCGCTTATCTGCCCGGCTTCTTCCAGATCGCGCTCGGTGCAGTCATCGATTCCCCGCGGATCACCGAGGCCGCGAAGGACGGTGGGGGCGTCGGCTGGCACGAGCACAACCACGACGTGTTCGAGGGCTGCGAGCGTTTCTTCCGCCCCGGCTACAACGCTGCGCTGGTTCCGGACTGGCTGCCGGCTCTCGACGGCGTGGTCGAGAAACTGGAAGCGGGCATCAAGGTGGCCGACATCGGGTGCGGACACGGCTCCTCGACGATCCTGATGGCCGAGGCGTTCCCGAACTCGACGTTCGTGGGCTCCGACTACCACGAGGCCTCGATCGAGACCGCCCGCCGCCGTGCCGACGAGGCGGGCGTGGGCGATCGGGTCAGGTTCGAGACCGCGGCGGCCGGCACCGACCACGGCGACGGCTTCGAGCTGGCGACGATGTTCGACTGCCTGCACGACATGGGCGACCCGGTCGGCGCGGCACGGCAGGTCCGTCGGATGCTGTCACCCGACGGGACCTGGCTGATCGTCGAGCCGATGGCGGGCGACCGGGTCGAGGACAACCTCAATCCGGTCGGACGCGCGTACTACGGGTTCTCGACGTTCCTCTGCACGCCGGCGTCGCTGTCGCAGGAGGTCGGGCTCGCGCTCGGTGCCCAGGCGGGCGAGGCGAGAATCGGTGACGTCGTCTCGGCCGGCGGGTTCACCCGCTTCCGGAGGGCCGGCGAGACTCCGTTCAACCTCGTTTTCGAGGCTCGGCCGTGATGACTACGATCGGGTCGGAGGAACGCGATGGCAACGGCGACTGGTCCTGAAGGTCTGTACGCCCCGACGGGCGCCGCCGAGCCGACGGGCGCCGCCGCCGAGCAGACCCGTGCGGCCTACCCGGACCGCGAGGGCTTCGTCGAGGTCGACGGAGTCCGCGTCTTCTACGAGGTCTACGGCACCGGAGCCCCGACGATTCTCTTCTGCCCCACCTGGACCCTGGTCCATTCCCGGATCTGGAAGATGCAGATCGCCTATCTCGCTCGCCACTTCCGCGTCGTCGTCTTCGACCCTCGCGGCAACGGCAAGAGCGACCGCCCGCTCGGGGCAGAGGCGTATGCCGAGACCGAGTTCGCCAAGGACGCACTCGCCGTGCTCGACGCGACGGAGACGGAGAAAGCGTTCGTCGTCGGGCTCTCGCGCGGAGCACAGCGCGCTCTGCTGCTCGCCACCGAGCATCCCGATCGGGTCTCCGGTCTGATCTTCGTCGGGCCGTTCTTCCCGGCCAGCCGGTCGGCGGGGGGGCTCAGGTGGCGCGTGATGTCCCATCCGCGACTGCGGGTCTTCTTCCTTCGCCACCCCCTGATCACGAAGGGGTGGGCGAAGTTCAACGCTCACTACATCCGCCGGAACTACAGGGAGTTCGTCGAATGGTTCGTCGACCGGGCGACCGGCGAGCCCCATTCGACGAAGGCCTACGAGGACGCCGTCTCCTGGGGACTGGAGACCGATCCCGAGACCCTCATCTTCACGCTCCTCGCCGAGGCTGCGGCGCCGACCAGCCGCGAAGCCCAGCTCGCGCTGGCGGGTCGCGTCCGTTGCCCCGCTCTCGTCATCTGCGGAACGAAGGACAAGATCACCGGCATCGCGGACGCCAGGGCTCTTGCCGAGGCGACCGGCGGATCCATGCTCGAGCTCGACGGCGGCGACCATCTGCCGGAGGGCCGCCGCCCGTTCGCCGTCAACGTCGCGATCCGTGAGTTCGTCGATCCCACGTTCGGGCGGGGCCCGGCCGAACGCCGACCGATCCGCAACGGCCACAGGCGCGCGCTCTACGTCAGCTCACCGATCGGCCTCGGCCACGCCCGCCGCGACGTTGCCATCGCCCGCGAGCTCCGCGAGCTCGTCCCGGGACTCGAGGTCGACTGGCTCGCCCAAGATCCCGTCACCCGCGTCCTCGAGCAGGAGGGGGAGCGGATCCATCCGGCAAGTGCTCACCTGGCGAACGAGTCGCAGCATCTCGAATCCGAATCGGCCGGCCATGACCTCCACGCCTTTCAGGCGATCCGGCGAATGGACGAGATCCTGACGGCCAACTTCATGATCTTCGACGACGTCGTGCGCGAGGGAAGCTACGACCTGTGCATCGGTGACGAGGCCTGGGAGCTCGACTATCACCTGCATGAGAACCCGGGCGCGAAGCGCGCTCCCTTCGCCTGGCTGACCGACTTCGTCGGCTGGCTGCCGATGCCCGACGGCGGAGAGCGCGAGGCGATGCTGACCTCCGACTACAACGCCGAGATGGTCGAGCACGTCGCCGAGCACCCCGAGATCCGAGACCGATCGATCTTCGTCGGTTCCCCCGGCGACATCGTCGCCGACCGGCTCGGTCCGGATCTCCCCGCGATTCGGGACTGGACCGAGGGAAATTTCGACTTCTGTGGATACATCACGGGTTTCGACCACGCCGAGCTCGGCGATCGCGAGCGACTGCGGGCGGAGCTCGGCTACTCGCCGGAGGAGCGCGTCTGCGTGGTCACGGTCGGCGGCTCCGGGGTCGGCGGGAGCCTCCTGCGGCGCGTGACGGCCTCCTTCGATGCCGCCAAACGACTCGTACCGAAGCTGCGGATGATCGTCGTCGCCGGTCCGCGGATCGACCCGGCGAGCCTGCCCAGCGCGGACGGCCTGGAGGTCCACGCCTACGTCCACGACCTCTACAGGCACCTCGCCGCGAGCGACCTCGCGATCATCCAGGGCGGTTTGACGACCTCGATGGAGCTGACCGCCGCCGGTCGTCCGTTCCTCTATTTCCCGCTGCGGCACCACTTCGAGCAGAACTTCCACGTGGCTCATCGTCTCGACCGCTACGGGGCCGGCAGGCGCATGGACTTCGACCGCTCCACTCCCGACGCGATCGCCAATGCGATCGCCGAGGAGATCGGCCGCGAGGTCGACTACGCGCCGGTCGAGACCGACGGTGCGCGCAAAGCCGCCGAGCGGATCGCCGAGCTAATGAACTGACAAGTCGAAGCCCAGATCGAGGAGAGACCATGAAGACGATTCCGTTCGAAGACCTGCCGGTCGTGATCGAGGATGGACCGCTTCGGGTTCGCCTCCGGGACGAAGACGGGATCTCGGTCGGCCACGTGACGCTTCCGGCGGGCGCCGACCTGCGACCAGCCACGAAAGGCCTTCCCGACGATCTCTGCCCTTGTCCGCACTGGGGCTACATGATCAAAGGCCGGGTCCGGATGCACACCACCGAGGGCTCGCAGGACTTCACTGCCGGCGAGGCCTTCTACTGGGCCCCGGGCCACGCTCCGGAAGCACTGGAGGACTCCGAGTACGTCGACTTCTCGCCGACGACGCAGTTCCAGCCGGTGATCGACCACATCACCTCGGGCGGCGCATCCGCTTGATGCAGCCGGGCTTGCTCCAAGGAGTCCGCCGCTTTCCCTCCGTAGGGATCGCCGGTCCGCGCTGGAGGGCTCTCACCCCAGCCGCGTGTAGGCGATCGGCGCCGAGCAAGCCGAGACGTTGCCCGAGGGATCGGTCAGGGTTGCGCGAATCTGGCTGGTGCCGACCGCGACGGGGACCGCGACCCCCTTGCCCTGGAAGGTCGCAACGTTGGAGTCAGCGGCAGCCGGTCCCGAGCAGGTCGGTGCGTTGACGTAGAGCTTGATCCGGTAACCGGTGCCGGCCGCCGCGCTCGTGCCCTTGATCTTGGGTGTGGCAACGGTCGAGGGCGAGACGGGGTTGGTCGACGTGAGGGTGGGTGTCGGGGTGCCCACCCGCGTGTAGGCGATCGGCGCCGAGCAAGCCGAGACGTTGCCCGAGGGATCGGTCAGGGTTGCGCGAATCTGGCTGGTGCCGACCGCGACGGGGACCGCGACCCCCTTGCCCTGGAAGGTCGCAACGTTGGAGTCAGCGGCAGCCGGTCCCGAGCAGGTCGGTGCGTTGACGTAGAGCTTGATCCGGTAACCGGTGCCGGCCGCCGCGCTCGTGCCCTTGATCTTGGGCGTGGCAACGGTCGAGGGCGAGACGGGGTTGGTCGACGTGAGGGTGGGTGTCGGGGGTCCGGCGCAGGTGACCGTGACCGTGACCGTCGCCTGCGAGCCGCCGTTCAGGGTGTACGTGAAAGTGGCGGGAGTCGCGCCGGGAGCCGAGTTGCAGTAGCCGGGGGCAGGCTCGTAGGTCAGCCCCTGCTTGTCGGGGTCGATCACGACGGTGCCGTGGGCGGCCGGACCGGCCTGTACGGAGGCGAGCTCGAGCTGCCCCCCGTCGGGGTCGGTGTCGTTCGCGAGGACGTCGATTGCGGAGGCACCGGCGCCCTCGGCGACCGTTGCCTGGTCGGCGACCGCGGTGGGCGGATCGTCGGGGGGAACCCCGACCGGGTGCGCCGAGCTCGTCTGGTTCGTCGAACCGGCGGCGTTGGTCGCGGTGACACGACAGCGGTAGTCGCCCGCGACGGTGGCTGTGATCGAGCTCGCCTCGGCGCCGGGGATGTCGGTTCCGCCACGGGTCCATTGGTAGGAGAAGCTCTGAGGCGTCCGGTAGAGCTGCGACTCGAGCAGGTCGCCGGCCCAGGTTCCCGGGGAGCAGGCGAGTATCGAGCCCGGCTCCGAGTCGCCGCTGATCTGCGGGACGCCGGTGCCGGCGGGTGCCTTGAGCAGCGACGGTGTGACCGGATTGCTGATCGTCGTGCCCGACGTGTTGAGATCCTGACCGCCCGAGCCGCCGAGGTCGGCCCATGAGATCGAGTCGCCGTTGTAGTTGGCCCAGTAGAGCCGACGCGCCTGCGGGTCGATCGCGACGCCGTGGACGCCCCGGGTCGACGCCCCGGTGGTATTGAACGGAGAGACGCCGGTCCCGTCGAGGTCGGCGTACTCGATCAGGTGCTTGTCGCCCCAGTCGGACCAGTAGATCTTGCGGGTGAGCGGATCGATGGCAGTGCCCTCGGGGCCCACCTCCGGCCCCGGTGCGGCCGACTCGAGCAGGTCCCCATCGCCGCTGCCGTCGACGTTCGCGTAGGA
>JADFCZ010000166.1 GCA_018263295.1 Conexibacter sp. | reverse complement strand
GACTCGAAGGATTCGAAGAAGCCGGAGAAGGCGAAGGCCGACGAGCCGGCGAAGAAGCTCAACCGCCCGCGGCGCCAGCCCGGATCGGGCGCGACCGCCGACGAACGGCGGCGCGAGAAGCGGGACCGCGATCGCGACCAGGGCGACGGGGACCGCGAGGACGAGGGCCGGCGCCGGCGCGAGCGGGTCAAGGGCGAAGGCGGGCGCAAACGCGAGGGGGGCGGGCGCAAACGCGAGCGGGACGACCGGCCGTCTGCCGGCAAGCGCGCGCGGGCCGGCGCCGTCGGCTTCGCCGCCGCGCTCAAGCGCGGCGGCGTCGAGACCCGTAAGTGGGCGGCTGCCAACGGCCCGAAGGCGGGCCGGATGCTCCTCGCCGCGCTCGGCGCCGTCTTCGCCCTCTTCTTCGAGGTCCTCGGCTTCCTGCTCAACCTGGCGTTCGCCGCCTGGCGGGTCGTCGCCCGGCCGGTCCGGGCGGTCCTCGGCGTGCTCGATCGCGGCGCCCGGGCGGCGTCGCGGCGGCTCACCCCGGCGCGCGCCCTGACGGTCGTCGTCGCCGGCGCCGCGATCCTGCTCGCCCTCTCCCAGTACGCCGACTACCGCAGCATCTCGATCGGCAACGGCGCCTACGCCGACGTCCAGAGCCTCGCCCCCGCCCCCGAGACCGGCCGTCAGCAGGCCGGCGACCCCCACTCCTACGCCTTCGTGCCGGTGGCGATCGCCTGCCTGCTGCTGCTCGCCGTGGCGACGATCGGCGGGCGCTGGCGCGCCTGCCGGCTGATCGCCCTCGCCGGCTTCGCGGCGATCGTCGTCGCCCTCCTCGTCGACCGCCCAGCCGGCCTCGATCCGGGCGACGCCGCGCTCGCCTTCGAGGGCGTCGAGGCGAAGTTGATCGGCGGCTTCTACGCGCAGATCGCCGCCGGGGTCCTCCTGATCGGCTCCTCCTCCCTCCTCGCCCGCGAGCTCCGGCTCGCCGCGGCGACCGAGCCGGCCCCCGCCCCTCGTGCGGAGCGCGGCGAGGCGAAGGAGCCGCGCAGCCGCCGCCGGACGACCGCACGGGGCACCGGCCCGGGCACCGAGGGGACGGCGCGGGCGTGAGGGCCTGGTTCAAGGCCGAGATCCTCCTCCCCGCGACGATCGTCGTAGCGGCGCTGCTGCTCGGCATCTCCGAGTTCATGACGACCTTCGAGTTCACGCCGCCCGGCGGCGATCCCCTCAGCGACCAGCTCGCCGCCGACCGCCACGGCTACGCGATGCTCGTCCTCGGCGTCTTCGCCGTCGCCTCGTTGGTCATCGCGGTCGCGACCGGCCAGCGCGCCTGGGCCTGGGCCACCGCCGGCTTCGGCATCGCCGCCCTCGTCCTCTTCCTCGTCGTCGACCTCCCCGACGTCAACAAGATCGGGGACATCGAGGTGCCCGGCGGCTTCGGCCTCGCCTCCGCCGAGGCCGTTCCCCAGCCCGGCTTCTGGCTCGAGGCAGCCGCCGCGATCGTCCTCGGCCTCGCCTCGATCGCCTTCGCCACCCAGTCGTCCGAGCAGCGCCAGGCGCCGCGGAGGCTGTTCGAGTCGCGCCGGAGCAGCCGGGCGGAGAAGGCACGAGGCGGAGCCCACCCGGCGGATCAGAAGCCGTAGGGATTGCGGGGGCCGTTCGGCTCGCGCCGGAGCCCGGCGACGGGCGGACTGTGATTTGGGCGGTGAGGGGAGGGTTGGTCCGGCGGTTCGGCCGAGATGGCGCTCGGCGGCGCGAAACGCTCCCGTGGGTTGCGTTTTCGGCCATCGGCCGGCTCGGTGGCAGCAAACGGACCTCACAGGTCGCTTTCCTGCCACGCACCTCTACTCAGGACGTCGTGAACGGGCTGGCGAGGCTCAGAGCGTCCCGATCAAGGACGCAGGAGGCGGCATCTGATTGGCGAGGCTGAGAGCCGCCGGATCAAGGACGCAGGAGGCGACGCGGCCGAAGGGCCGCGAGCCGACGAGGACGCCGAGCCGGCGCCTCTCAGTCCGCCAATTACCAGCGGTAGTGGGCGAAGGCTTTGTTGGCCTGCGCCATGCGGTAGATGTCGTCCTTGCGCTTGTAGGCGCCGCCCTGCTGGGAGGCGGCGTCCATGATCTCGCGGGCGAGGCGCTCCGACATCGACTTCTCGTTGCGGTTGCGGGCGAAGTCGATGAGCCAGCGGACGGCCAGGGTGCGGGCGCGGCGCTGGGGGACCTCGACGGGCACCTGGTAGGTGGCACCGCCGACGCGACGGGAGCGGACCTCGAGGACGGGGGTGAGCTCGCCGATCGCCTGCTCGAGGACGTCGGTCGGATCCTGGCCGGAACGCTCGCCGACGACCGCGAGGGCGTCGTAGACGATCCGCTCGGCGGTCGACTTCTTGCCGTCGAGCATCACCTTGTTGATGACCTGCTGGACGAGTCGGCTGCGGTACTTGGCGTCGGGAGCGACTACTCGGGTGGTGGCGCGGTTGCGTCTCATGAAGTCTGGGTCAGGAGGCCTTCACGCCGTACTGCGAGCGCGACTGCTTCCGCTCGGAGACGCCGGAGGCATCGAGGGTGCCGCGGACGACCTTGTAGCGGACGCCGGGAAGATCCTTGACGCGGCCGCCGCGGACGAGCACGACCGAGTGCTCCTGGAGGTTGTGTCCCTCGCCGGGGATGTAGGTGGTGACCTCCATGCCGTTGGTCAGCCGGACGCGGGCGACCTTGCGGAGCGCGGAGTTCGGCTTCTTCGGCGTCGCGGTGTAGACGCGCGTGCAGACGCCGCGCCGCTGCGGGGCGGCGGTCCGGGCCTTGCGGCCCTGGCCGGACTTGAGTCCGGGGGTCGAGACCTTCTTACGAGGGGCCTTGCGGCCCTTGCGAATGAGCTGGTTGGTCGTCGGCACGGCGCGGAATGGTAGCGGTACGACGCAACCCGTGGCAACCGGGCGATAATCCCCGGCTCGATGGACCTCCCCGGTACATCCCACAGGCCGCTGCTCGCAGTCGACGTCGACGGCGTCATCAGCCTGTTCGGCTTCGAGGAACCGCCCGAGCGCGCACCCTGCAGGTTCCAGCTGATCGACGGGATGGCGCACTGCATATCGCTGGAGGTCGGCGACCGGCTGCGGCTCCTCGCCCCCCACTACGACCTGGTCTGGGCGACCGGCTGGGAGGACCGCGCCAACGAGTACCTGCTCCACCTGCTCGGGCTCGACCGCCTCCCCGTCATCCGCTTCGGCGGCGAGGCGAAGTTCGGCAGCGCCCACTGGAAGTTGGGCCCGATCGCCGCTTACGCGGCCGGGCGCCGGCTCGCCTGGATCGACGACTCGCTCGACGAGGAGTGCCGCGCGTGGGCCGAGATGCGGTCCGAGCCGACGCTGCTCGTGCCGACCGACCCGGCCCGCGGGCTCGAGGACGCCCAGGTCGATGTGCTCATCGAGTGGGCCTCCGGGCCGGCGGGGGGCCGCCGGTAGAATAGTCCCGGTACATGGACGTGGGGCTCGAAATGTTCATCTTCATGGGGCTGATCCTGAAGATTCCCGTGGCGGCCGCCTGCTGGCTCATCTGGTATGCGATCCGCTCCGAGCCCGACCCCGTCGAGGGCACCGAGGAGAACGAGGATCACGGCCGCGGCCGCTTCCGGCGCGAGCCGAATCCTAAGCGACCCCGCGGCCCCCGCCGCGGCCCGCACGCTCCCGACGCGCTGCCGGTGCCCTGCCCGGCCGAGAGCGACGGCCTCCGGGTGACGCGCCGCCCGGCGCACGCCGCGCTGACGGGCTCGGCGACCGACCGCCGCTAGAACGAGAACGGCCGCCCGGAGGCGGCCGTCTCATTCAGTGATTGCGGTCCGGGCCTAGGACTCGTCGGCCTTGGCCGTCTCGGCGGCGGCGCCGTTGCCGCTTCCGTTGCCCTCGCTCGGCACCTCGATGTCGGCGGCGAGCTCCTCGAGCTCGTCGGCGAACGAGGCCCCGAAGCCCTCGACGTCCGCGCCCTTCGGCTGCTCGATCTCGTCGGTGAGGCCGAGCTCGGCGGCCAGCGCGTCGTCGTCGAACTGCTCGTCCGGACGCTGCGGCGGCTCGACCGGATCGATCTCGACCGTCCGGTAGTGCCGCAGGCCGGTGGCCGCCGGGATCAGCTTGCCGATGATCACGTTCTCCTTGAGGCCGACCAGGTGGTCCCGCTTGCCCTCGAGGGCGGCGTCGGTGAGCACCTTGGTGGTCTCCTGGAACGAGGCGGCGCTGAGGAACGACTCCGTCGCGAGCGACGCCTTGGTGATCCCGAGGATCACCTCCTCGCCCTTCGCCGGCGTACCGCCGTCGGCCTTGACCTCCTTGTTGATCCCCTGCAGCTTCAGGCGATCCTCGAGCTGGCCCGGCAGCAGGTCGGTCGAGCCCTTCGACTCGATCTGCACCTTGCGGAGCATCTGCCGCACGATCAGCTCGATGTGCTTGTCGTTGATGTCCACGCCCTGAGCCTTGTAGACCCGCTGGACCTCGCTGACGAGGTACATCTCGGTCTCGGTGCGACCGCGGATCGCGAGCAGCTCCTTCGGGTCCAGCGAACCCTCGTTGAGCTGCGTGCCGCGCTCGATGCGCTCGCCGTGGGCGACGTTGAGGACGGTCCGGGGCGGGAACGAGTACGAGTGGTCCTCGCCCTGCGAGTCGGTGACGACGACCTTCGTGCCCTTGTCGGTCTCCTCGACCTGGACCTTGCCGCCCTCGACCGCGAGCTGCGCGAGCCCCTTCGGCTTCCGCGCCTCGAACAGCTCGACGACCCGGGGCAGACCCTGGGTGATGTCGAGGCCGGCGACGCCGCCGGTGTGGAACGTGCGCATGGTGAGCTGCGTGCCAGGCTCGCCGATCGACTGCGCGGCGATGATGCCGACCGCGTCGCCGAGCTCGGCCTCCTTGCCGGTCGCCATCGCGCGGCCGTAACAGGCCTTGCACACGCCGGTCTCGAGCTCGCACTTCAGCGGCGAGCGCACCGGCACCTTGTCGCCCTCGCCGTAGGCCTCGGCGATCTCGGCCAGCTCGACCTTGTCGATCGTCTGGTTGCGCTTGAGCAGCTCGCGACCGCGCTTGGTCTCGAACTTCTTCGCGGCGCGGCGGCCGATCAGGTTCTGGTTCGGCTCACCGTCCCTCAGCACCGACATCTCGACGAAGTCCTTCGTCTTGCAGTCGTCGGTGTTGATGATCACGTCCTGGGCGACGTCGACGAGACGACGCGTCAGATAACCGGAGTCCGCGGTGCGCAGCGCCGTGTCGGCGAGGCCCTTACGGGCGCCGTGGGTCGAGATGAAGTACTCGAGAACCGACAGCCCCTCCATGAAGTTGGACTTGATCGGGCGCTCGATGATCTCGCCCTTCGGGTTGGCCATGAGGCCGCGCATCCCGGCCAGCTGGCGGATCTGCTTGAACGATCCGCGGGCTCCCGAGTTGGCCATCATGAAGATCGGGTTGAGCTCGTCGAGGTTGCGCTCCATGGCGCCCGCGACCTCGTCGGTCGCCGCGTTCCACAGGTCCGTGACGGAGTCCTTGCGCTCCTCGGCGGTGATCCACCCTTCCTCGTACTGGTTGACGATGCCGGCGGCCTGCTCCTCGTAACGCTCGAGGATCTCCTCCTTGTCGGGAGGCGAGATCACGTCGTTCTTGGAGACGGTGATGCCGGCCTGCGTCGCGAAGTGGAAGCCCAGCTCCTTGAACGCGTCGAGCACCCGCGAGACCGCGGAGGCGCCGTAGTTCTCGACCAGCGCGGCGACCATGTCGTTGACGTCGCGCTTCTTCAGCGAGCGGTTGACGAAATCGAACCCCTCGGGATCCCAGTCCTCCTCCAGCGCCTCGGCGAGCGCCCGCTCGATCCGGTCGTTGAAGATGATCCGCCCGACCGTGGTCAGGAAGTGCTCGTTCTCGACCCGCCGGAACTCGGCGAGGTCGTGGAGCTTGACGAGCCCGTTCTCGAACGCCAGCTCGGCCTCCTGGGCGGAGCGGAACGCGCGCGGGCGGGACCCGTCCTTCTTCTCGTCCCACTTGCCGGAGCGCAGCTTCTCGTCGAGATCGGCGAGCTCCTCGCCACCCTGCCCGTAGGTGATGTAGTAGATGCCGAGCACCATGTCCTGCGTCGGCGTCGCCAGCGGCGAGCCGTGCGCGGGGCTGAGGATGTTGTTCGAGGAGAGCATCAGAATCCGCGCCTCCGCCTGCGCCTCGGCGCTGAGCGGGACGTGGACGGCCATCTGGTCGCCGTCGAAGTCGGCGTTGAACGCCGAGCAGACGAGCGGGTGGACCTGGATCGCCTTGCCCTCGACGAGCTGCGGCTCGAAGGCCTGGATGCCGAGGCGGTGCAGCGTCGGTGCGCGGTTCAGCATCACCGGGTGCTCCTGGATGACCTCCTCGAGGACGTCCCAGACCTCCGGGATCATCGAGTCGACCATCTTCTTGGCGGCCTTGATGTTCTGGACCGCCTGGCGCTGGACAAGCCGGCTCATGATGAACGGCTTGAACAGCTCGAGAGCCATCAGCTTCGGCAGGCCGCACTGGTGCAGCTGCAGCGACGGGCCGGACACGATCACCGATCGGCCCGAGTAGTCGACGCGCTTGCCGAGCAGGTTCTGGCGGAACCGGCCCTGCTTGCCCTTGAGCATGTCGGAGAGCGACTTCAGCGCCCGGTTGCCGGGGCCGGTCACGGGGCGCCCGCGGCGGCCGTTGTCGAACAGGGCGTCGACGGCCTCCTGGAGCATCCGCTTCTCGTTGTTGACGATGATCTCGGGCGCGCCGAGGTCGAGCAGCCGCTTCAGCCGGTTGTTGCGGTTGATGACGCGGCGGTAGAGATCGTTGAGGTCGCTGGTCGCGAACCGGCCGCCGTCGAGCTGGAC
>JADFCZ010000165.1 GCA_018263295.1 Conexibacter sp. | reverse complement strand
TCGAGGCGGCGCATGCCCATCCGCCCGTCGGCGGCTACCGGATGTTCGCCGCGCGGATGCCGGTGCGGGCCCGGGCCGGCCGGCCGCAGCCCGGTCGTGTCGCCGCGTCGGCATGATGCCCGGGCGATGATCAGGGTTCACCGGGTCCCCTTCTCCACCAACGTCGAACGGGTCGCCCTCGCCGCCGGTCACAAGGGGCTGGCGATCGACTGGGTCGACCACCCCGACGAGGACCGCTCGGCGATCGTCGAGCTGAGCGGCCAGCGGCTCGTCCCGATCGCCGAGTTCGGGACCGAGGTCGTTCGCGGGTCGATGCGGATCGTCGAGCGGATCGAGGCCGAGCGGCCGGAGCCGCCGCTCCTGTCCCCGGCCGGGCCCGAGCGTGCGGCGGCGCTGGTCGCGATGGATTGGTTCGACCGCGTCTGGAAGGGCCCGCCGAACGCCCTCGACGGTCCGGAGCCGCCCGACGCCGACGCCCTGCGATCGCGTTCGAGGCGCTGGACGGGTTGGCTCGCTGCACTGCTCGGCGAGAGCGACTACTTCGGCGGCGACGCGCTCGGCATCGTCGACGTCTGCGTCTTTCCCTTCCTCAAGTACGCGGTGCTCGACCCCGAGCCCGGCGACGAGCAGGCGTTCCACGCCATCCTCGCCGACCTGCTGCGGGCAGACTTACATCCGGCACTGGACGCTTGGGCGTATCGGGTGGACTCGCACCCCCGGGCATAGAAGGCGCAGTCGAGTAGCCCGGAGGGCTGCGAGTCGCGCAGTTGCTTGTCTCACCAGGGGACCCGATGGATCTCGAACAGGTTCGTCCCCAGCTCCTGATCCGGTAGGCCGGCCGTCACCGCGATCAGCTCGCCGGGCTTGGCGATGCCCTCGCGGCGGCTGATCATCGCGCAGGCGGCGAGCAGGTCCCGGAGCTCGCCCCACTGCTCGTGGAGGACGCAGCGGACGCCGAAGAGGAGGTTCAGGCGCCGGACGGTCTCGATCCGCGGCGAGATCGCGAGGATCGGGACCTCGGGACGGAACGCGGACACGATCCGTGCCGTGCGGCCGCTCTGGGTCGGCACGACGATCGCCGCCAGGCCGAGCCTGTAGGTCGAGCCCACCGCGCCCTGCGCGACCGCCGTGGAGACGTCGTCGCCGCCGATCTCGACGCGGCCGAGGAGCCAGTCGCCGTAGGGAAGGTCCTGCTCGGTCGCCCGCGCGACGCGGTCCATCGTCGCGACCGCCTCGACCGGGTGGTCGCCGATTGCGGTCTCCTCCGAGAGCATCACGGCATCGGTCCCGTCGTAGATCGCGTTGGCGACGTCGGTCACCTCGGCCCTCGTCGGCCGGTCGCTGGTCACCATCGAGGCAAGCATCTGGGTCGCGGTGATCACCGGCTTCGAGCGGCGCCCGGCGAGCCGGATCAGGTGCTTCTGGGTCGCCGGCACGGCCTCGATCGGGAGCTCGATCCCGAGGTCGCCGCGGGCGACCATGATCCCGCTCGTCGCCGCGTCGACGATCTGCTCCGCCTGCTCGGCCGCCTGCGGCTTCTCGATCTTGGCGATCAGCGGGATGTCGGAGTGGCGTTCGGCGAGCCGCTCGGAGACGGGCTCGAGGTCCTGGGGGGAGCGCACGAAGGAGACCGCGAGCAGGTCGATCTCCTGGTCGATCGCGAAATCGACCCAGCGGATGTCGGCGATTCCCGCCGCCGGCATCGACGAGCTGCTGCCCGGCAGGTTGACTCCCTGGTGGGAAGCGACGCGGCCGCCGGACTCGACCATGCAGCGGATCTCGTCGCCCTCGACCTCGAGCGCGCGGAGCCGCACGCGGCCGTCCGCGAGGTAGATCGGATCGCCCTCGCCGACCGCCGCGGTGAGCCCGTCCCATCCCACCGACAGCAGCTCGCGCGAGCCGATCCGCCCGTCGTCCGTCGTCAGGGTGAGCTCGTTGCCGGCCTCGATCTGGACGAACCCGTTCTCGACCTCGTCGAGCCGCAGCTTCGGGCCGGGGAGGTCGCCGAGGATCCCGACCCACTTGCCCATCAGCTCGCCCGCCGCGCGGATCCGGTGGACGTTCTCGGCGTGGCTCTCCTCGTCGCCGTGGGAGAAGTTGAGGCGGAAGACGTCGGCGCCGGCCGAGATCAGGCGCTCGAGGATCTTCGGCGATCGCGAGGCGGGGCCGACGGTCGCGACGATCTTGGTTCGGCGGTGATCGGCCATCAGGTCGCCTCTTCGCCTGGGTCGAGCTCGAGCCGCTGGATGTAGGGGAGGCGCCAGAGTGCGCTGGCGACGACGAGCCCGACCGCCACCGAGAGCATGCAGACGAACCACTGCCCGGCCGAGAGCAGCTCGAGCTCGAAGAAGTTCCGCAGGGGCTCGAGCGCGAGGATCGCCGCGTAGAGCCCGCCGAGGGCGGTCACCATCGCGAGCATGTAGCTCTGGATCGCGATGTGGTCGCGTCCGGGGCCGCGCTCGAGCAGGAGGATGAACGCGAGCCCGAGCACGATCAGAGTCGTCGTCGCCGCGGTCCGGCCCTCGTTCAGCGTCCCTCCGAAGATCCCGTCGACGAGCGCGAACGAGAGCAGGGAGCCGACCCCGATCCCGACTCCCGCCGGCACCGCGAACGCGGCCAGGGCGCGCAGCAGCCGGCCGCGGTAGAGCGGCCCCTCGCTCGGTGCCAGCGCCAGGACGAAGGAGGGGATGCCGATCGTCAGCAGAGCCGCGACCGTGAGCTGTCGCGGCAGGAACGGGAATGCGAAGCCGATCAGCGCCGCGGCGACGATCAGGAAGCCCGCGTAGACGGTCTTGGTCAGATACAGGCGCCCGAGGCGGTGGATGTTGCGGGCGATCCGGCGGCCCTCCGCGACCGCGCGCGGCAGCATCGAGAACTGGTCCCTGAGCAGGACGATGTCGGCGATGCCCTTGGTGATCTGGCTCCCCGAGCCCATCGCCACCGCCAGCCGGGCCTGCTTCAGGGCCGGCACGTCATTGACCCCGTCGCCGATCATGGCAGTGAATCTTCCCGAGTCCGACAACGCCCCGACCAGGGCCTTCTTCTGATCGGGGGTGATCCTGCAGAAGATCGTGTTCGCCTCGGCGACGGCGCCGAGCTGCTCGGGGTCCTCGGGCAGGGAGGGGCCCTCGACCACGCCGGCGTCGCGGTCGACTCCGAGCGCGTAGGCGACCGCGGTCACCGTCTGGCGGGCGTCGCCGGAGATCAGCTTCAGGTCGACCTCCTGCTCGCGCATGAACTCGATCGTCTCGGCGGCGTCCGGGCGCATCGTCTCCTCGAGGACGACGAGCGCCCGCGGTTCGAGCGCCGGCGGCGGCTCGGCCCCCGGATCCGCGGGCAGCCCGTCGCGCGCCTCGCCGAAGGCGACGACCCGCCGCCCGCGCCCGGCCTCGTCCTCGAGTCGCGCCTGCAGCCCGGCCGGCAGGGTCATCGCGCCCGTCCCGACGAGGACGTCGGGCGCCCCGACCACGTAGCTCCGCGGTCGCCCCTCGCCGTTGAGCGTCAACCCGCTCCACTTCCAACGGGAGGAGAAGGGCACCTCGGCGGTGACCCCGGCCGCCGGCTCCGGGAAGGCTTCGGCGATCGTCTCGAGGGTCCGGTTGCGCTCGCCGGCGGAGGCGGCGAACAGGCCGAGTGCGCGTTCGGCCGAGCCCGCGCCGTCGGGGTCGACGCTGACCACCTCGATCAGCTCGAGGGTGCCGTCGGTGAGGGTGCCGGTCTTGTCGACGCAGATCGTGTCGACGGCGGCCAGCGCCTCGGTGGCGCTCATCTGCTGGACGAGCGTGTCCATGCGCGCCAGGCGCACGGCGGCGACGGCGAGGGTGACGCTCATCAGCAGGACGAGGCCCTCGGGGATCAGGGTGATCAGGCCCGCGGTCGCCGTCTGGGCGGCCTCGGTGAAGTCGACCCCGCGGACGATGAAGCCACCGAGCATCAGGATCGCCAGCGGAACGAGGATGATCGCCGTCGCCCAGAGGATCCGGTCGACCTCGAGCTGCAGCGGCGAGGGTGGGTGACGGAACTCCTTCGCCTGTCCCGCGATCTTCTCCGCGTAGGAGTCGCCGCGGACGGCGTCGACCTCGTAGTGGCCGGAGCCGGAGACTGCGAAGGCGCCCGAGAGCATCCGGTCGCCGCGTTCCTTGCGGATCCCGTCGGCCTCGCCGGTCAGGAGCGATTCGTCGACGGTGAGGCCGCGCGAATCGATCACGTCGCCGTCGGCCACGAGCTGATCGCCGGGTTCGATCCGGATCACGTCGCCGGGGACGATCTCGTCGGCCCGGAGCTCGATGCCGCGCCCGTCGCGGATCACCTCGGCGCGAGGGGCGACGAGCAGGGCGAGGTTGTCGAGCGTCTCCTTGGCCTTGATCTCCTGGCGGATGCCGATCGCCGAGTTGACGATCGCGATCACGCCGAAGAGCGCATCCGCCCAGAGCCCCTGACTGAGGACGAGGATGAAGAAGACGAGGATGATCCCGTTGAACAGGGTCAGCGTGTTGGCGAGCACGATCGATCGCGTCGACCGGCTCGAGTCCGCCTCGGCCGGGCCGAGCCGCCGCAGCCGCGCCGCGGCCTCCCCGTCGCTCAGCCCGAGGATCTCCGTTCTCGCCTCAGGGTCCGCCATCCCCCTAAGGATGAAGCAGCCGCCCGCGGGCGGCTGCTTGCCGTCAGTCGATCCAGAACTCGTCCTCGGTCACCACCTCCGGTCCGAGATCATCGACCCGGATCGAGCAGAGCACGACCTCGGCCTCGGTCTCGCCGTCGTTGTGGATCGAGCGCAGTGCCTGGGGTGCGATCCGCACCGCCGTTCCGGGTCCGGCCTCGAAGACGTCGTCACCGATCTTGAAGGTGATCGTCCCGAGCGTGACCAGATAGATCTCCTCCTGCGTCAGGTGCCGGTGCCCGTAGCTGCCGCGGCCGCCGGTGCCCGGGGGCATCCGCCGCCATGTCAGCGCCACCTGCTCCGCGCCGAGGGAGTCGGTGTAGGAGAGCATCTCGCCGAAGCCCTCATAGGACGCCATGTAGTCGGTGGCATCGCCTCGCCTGCTGATCGTGTAGTCGCTCATCGCGTACCTCCGATCCCCTGTGGTCGAACCACGATTGCACGAATCGCACGTCCGGGCAGTTCTCAATAGGCTGCCCCGCCATGGCACCGAAGCTTGGAATCAACCTGGGTTACTGGGGGATCGGCCCGCAGGGCCAGGAGGCAGTCGATCTCGTCCACACCGCCGAGTCGAACGGGTTCGAATCGGTCTGGGTGGCGGAGAGCTACGGCTCCGACGTCGTCTCCGTCCTCGCCTGGCTGGCGGCCCAGACCGAGAGCATCAAGCTCGGCGCGGCGATCATGCAGGTGCCCGCGCGTCCTCCGGCCGCCGCCGCGATGGCCGGCGCGACGCTCGACATGCTCTCCGGCGGCCGGTTCATGTTCGGCTTCGGACCCTCGGGCCCGCAGGTCTCCGAGGGCTGGTACGGCGTCCCCTACGCGAAGCCGTGGGGCCGCACCCGCGAGTACATCGAGGTCGTCCGCGAGATCATCGCCCGCGAGGGCCCGCTCGAGCACCAGGGCCCTCACTACGAGTTGCCGATGCCCGGCGGCACCGGCCAGGGCAAGGCGCTGAAGCTCAACTTCCACCCGCTCCGCAACGAGATCCCGGTGTTCGTCGGCGCGATCGGCCGCAAGTCGGTCGAGATGGCGGCGGAGATCTGCGACGGCTGGATCCCGATCTTCTTCAGCCCCGACGCCTTCGAGGACACCTGGGGCGAGCACCTGGCCGCCGGCTTCGAGAAGGGCGGGAGGCAGCGGTCCGACCTCGAGATCAGCCCCTCGATCCAGGTCGCCATCGACGGCGACCTGGAGGTCGCCAAGAACGTCGTCCGCACCGGCCTGCTCCTCTACCTCGGCGGGATGGGCAGCCGCGAGACGAACTTCTACGTCGACCTCGCCTGCCGCTTCGGCTTCGAGGAGGAGGCGCTGAACGTGCAGTCGCTGTTCCTCGACGGCAAGCGCGACGAGGCGTTCCAGGCGATTCCCGACGCGCTCGTCGAGGCGACGTCGCTCGTCGGGACCGAGGCCGAGGTCACCGAGCGGATCGAGCGGTTCACGGCCGTCGGCATCGACCGCCTGATCTGCTCGCCCGTCCACCTCGATGCCGGCGAGCGGACCCACACGATCGAGCGGCTCGCCGCGATCGTCGGCTCGCCTGCAGCGGGCTGACGCAATCCGCCCGACCATGGGCGGCGGGGGTATAACGAGTCCATGCCGGACCTGAATCCGGGAACCACTTTCGCCGGTCACAGGATCGAGGGGATCGCCGGCCGCGGCGGGATGGGCACGGTCTACAGGGCCACCCACCTGGCGCTCGACCACGTCGTCGCGCTGAAGGTGATCGCCGCCGACCTCGCCGCCGACGACGCCTTCCGCGAGCGTTTCCGCTCCGAGTCGCGGATCGCCGTCTCGCTCCGGCATCCGAACGTGGTGCCGATCCATCACGCCGGGGAGGAGGACGGCCTGCTGTTCGTGACGATGGACCTGATCGACGGGCCCGACCTGCGACGGATGCTCGTCGCCAACGGAACCCTGCCCGCCGACCGGGCGACGGAGATCATCGGCCAGGTCGCCTCGGCGCTCGACGTCGCCCACTCCCGCGGCCTCGTCCACCGCGACATCAAGCCCGGGAACATCCTCGTCGAGAGCAACGGCGTCGATCACGCCTATCTGACCGACTTCGGCCTCGCCAAGCGCTTCGACCAGGCGACCGAGGCCGGCGCCCTGACCCGGACCGGCGCCTTCGTCGGCACCCTCGACTACGTCGCGCCTGAGCAGATCCGCGGCGACCGCGTCGACGCCCGCACCGACGTCTACGCGCTCGGCTGCGTCCTCTTCGAGGCGATCTCGGGACGGGCTCCGTTCGCCGATCGCGAGGAGAACGTCGCCAAGATCTATGCCCACCTCCAGGACGAGCCGCCGTGGCTCCCCGGCGACACCGACGGCCCGCTCGACGAGGTGATCTCCCGCGCCCTCGCCAAGGAGCCGCGCGACCGCTACCCCTCGGCCGGCGACCTCGCCCGCGCCGCGACCGCCGCGCTCGAGGGCGACGAGGTCCTGCGCTCGGCCGAGCGCAGCGTCGCGACCGGCAAGGCGGCGCCCGAGACCGGCGAGCCCGACGTCCCGCCGATCGACGACACGATCGAGACCGAGGCCGGGACGGGGGGTGCCGGCGCGCCTCCCTCCGAGCCTCCCGCGCCCCCGCCGACCGAGCCGATGGACGCGCCCGGGCCGACGGCACCCCACTCGACCGCCGGGGCGGGAGATCCGACCGAGGCGATGACCGCGCCGGCGACGCCGATCCCGGACACGCTCGCCCCGCCGGGGAAGGCGTCGCCCTCGCCGCGCGCCGGCGGCGGGTCAGGCCCGCGCTGGGGCCGGATCGCCGCGGCGCTGG
>JADFCZ010000164.1 GCA_018263295.1 Conexibacter sp. | reverse complement strand
CTGGCGGCGGGTGCCGGGGGGAGGGATCCCATCGGCCGAGCAATGCCGGTGGCGCAGGTCGATGGGATACCCCTCGGCAGGACCCGCCGCTGTCAACCACCCGCCGGGAACGCCGGACGAAGATTCCCGACACGAATCGGGCAATTAAAGGATCAGAAGAAGGGGCCGAAGAACGAGTGTGATCGAAATCACGCTGGAAATTGCCATTTAGATTGCAAATTTCCGGTGAGCATTCGCTAATGTAGTCAATCGAGATGGCATCCCACGCACAAGTCACCGCTTCCGCCCACCCGGCGTCGGTGAGCACGCAGGTGCTGGAGCTTGCAGACGGCACCAGGTTGGTGCCGGAAGGTGAAGCGCAACCGGCCCGCCTCGACGGCGACCGCGATCACGTCTTCACCCTGGCCGACGTCCAGCGCAAGGGCGCCGAGCCCTTCGCCGGTTACGTCCGGCTCGGCTAGCTACCGGCCCCCGACGAGCTCGTACACCTGCCCGCCGGAGAGGCTGGCGAAATAGAGGTTCCCCTTCGCGTCCTCGCCGAAGCTGGAGATCGCGTCGACGTTCGGGAGACCGACCGGCGTGTCGTCCTGTGCGCGTGGCAGCGCCGGGATCAGGCTGCGGATCTGCCCGCGGCAGAAGTCGGCGTACACGTAGCGCCCGCGCAGCGACGGCACCTTCGGCCCCCGGTAGACATAGCCGCCCGTGATCGCGCAGTTGCCGTCGCCATGGCTGAACTGGGCGATCGGCGCGGTCACCGGCCCGCTGGGGATCGGGCTGGCGTCGCGATCGTCGAATGGGCCGAAGCCCTCGTAGGCGTCCCAGCCGAAGTTGGCGCCGCGGGCCGCGGCCAGGCTGGTCCAGTCGACCTCCTCCCAGCGGTTCTGACCGACGTCGCCGATCAGGAGGTCCCCGCCGCGGCGGTCGAACGAGAAGCGGTAGGGGTTGCGGAGGCCGTAGGAGTAGATCTCGTCGCGCCCGGGCGCGCCGACGAACGGGTTCGAGTCGGGGACGGTGTAGGGACGGCCATTCCGGCGACGCGGGTCGATCCGCATCAGCTTCCCGAGCAGGACGTCGAGGTTCTGCGCGTTCTCCGGAGGGTCGCCGCCGCCGCCGCCGTCGCCGACCGCGAAGTAGAGGTAGCCGTCGGGGCCGAACTGGACCTGACCGCCGTTGTGATTGGGGGCCTCGCGGTGGGGGACCCTGATCACCTTGCGGCGGCTCCCGCCCAGCGCCCGGCGCGGGTTCTTGGGCGAGCGGCGGAACTCGGCGATGACGATGTCCCCGCGGTCGTCGACGTAGTAGACGTAGAAGCGCCGGCTCTTCGCGTAGTCGGGCGCGAACGCGACCGAGAGCAACCCGCGCTCGCCTTCGTCGTCGACGCGGTCGCTGATGTCGAGGAACGTCTGCCTGCCGCCGTTGCGGCCGACCGAGACGATCCGGCCCGCCTTCTCGACGACGAAGAGCAGTCCCTTCGAGCGCGGGGGGCCGGTGACGAAGACGGGCTGGGAGAAGCGGCCGATCAGCTTCGTGTCGACGCCGGCCCGCTGCTGCGACGCACCGGACCCGGAAGCGCCGAGCGCAACCACCGACAGCATCGTCAGCAGGGCGGCGACGATCGTTATTCCCCTCCCGCGGGGAAGCGAAGCGGTCATCGGCGAGATCCTAGCGGGCGGCGTTCGCGGATCAGCCGGTTGCCGCGCCGCCGGCATCGGGCCGCGGCCACCCGTGGGCGGGGTCGATCCGGAAGACGGCGCCGAACCTCGTCGTCACGAAGATCCGGTCGCGGCGCCCGGTCGTGATCGCGGTCGGGTAGTCGACCCGGACGCCGACGTAGTGCTCGTCGACGGCGGCCGGGGGGTCGACCTCGGGGATGAAGCCGCGGAGCCGCCCCCGGCAGTGGTCGCTGAAGATGTAGCGGCCGCGCATCGCGGCGGTCAGCCGCCGGTCGCGAACGATCACCCCGCCGATGACGGCGCAGCCGCTGAACTCGTCGGGCGAGTCCGCGGCGTGCGGGTAGGTCGTCACCGGGAAGACGGGGTCGGCCGGCGGCGGCGTCGGGAGGTCGGACGAGCACGGACCCTCGAGGCCCAGCGGCACGGTCCCCTCGTAGGCGTCCCAGCCGAAGTTCGCGCCGCGCGCGTCCGCCAGCGAGAGCAGGTTGATCTCCTCCCAGCGGAACTGCCCGACGTCGCCGATCGCGATCGTCCCGCCGTTGCGCGGGTCGATCGAGAAGCGGAACGGGTTGCGGAGCCCGTACGCGTAGACCTCGTCGGCCCCGGGCCCGCCGACGAAGGGGTTGTCGGGCGGGATCGCGTAGCCGTGGGCCACCGGGTCGATCCGCAGCAGCTTGCCGAGGAGCGACCCGGTGTTCTGCGCGTTCTCGGGCGGGTCGCAGATCGGGTGGCCGTCGCCGGTGCTGATCCACAGGTTCCGGTCCGGCCCGAAGGCGAGATCGCCGCCGTTGTGGTTGAGCGATGCGGGGTGGGGAATCGAGAGGATCGTCTCGGCCGAGCCGGGATCGGCGCGGAGCGGGTCGTCGGGGTCGCGGACGTAGCGCTCGATCGTGATCGAACTGGAGCTGTCGGTGTAGTAGACGTAGAGGCGCCCGTTGTGCTCGTAGCGGGGATCGAACGCGATCGAGAGCAGGCCCTGCTCGAGGTCGGTCGACTTGACGATGCCGGAGATGTCGAGGAACGGTCGCGTCACGGTCTCGCCGCCCTTGACGACCTTGACGACGCCGGTGCGCTCGGCGACGAACAGCAGGCCCTTGGCCGAAGGCCCGGGAGCGGCGACGGTCTGGACCGGATCCTCGAAGCGGTCGATCCGGGTCAGCTTGACCTCGGCGCTCGCCGCGGCGGGCAGGGTCACGAGCATGCATCCGGCGACCGCGGCGGCGGCGATCAGCGGCAGGATTCGTCGCAGCCGGGTCATCGGCCGGCCACGTTAGCGCCGAGCCGGCGTCAGGGCGCCGGATCGAGCCGGTAGACGGGCCCGGAGACCGAGACGACGTAGACGGTGCCGTCGACCCCCTCCCCGAAGCTCGCAAGCCGGGTGACGTCGGGTCCGAGCGCGACGTCGTCGGTCGCCGGCCGCTCCGGCCGCGGCGTGAAGCTGCGCAGCTCGCCCACGCACAGGTCCCCGTAGAGATAGCGCCCGTAGAGCGTCTTCAGCGAGGGATCGCGGACGACGAGCCCGCCCGTGATCGAACAGTTGCCGTCCGCGTGGGCGGCGGTGAGCACGGGCGGGATCGCGCCGTCGGGGTGCTGGTCGTCGTTGAAGCGCTGGTCGCCCTCGAATGCCGACCAGCCGAAGTTCGCCCCCGAGCCCCGGCCGCGGCCGACGAGGTCGATCTCCTCGAGCGCGTCCTGGCCGACGTCGCCGATCGAGAGGTCGCCGGTCTCGCGGTCGAACGAGAACCGCCACGGGTTTCGGAGGCCGTAGGAGTAGATCTCGGGACGTGCGCCGTCCTCGCCGACGAACGGGTTGTCGGCGGGGATCGTGTAGGGCGAGTCGCCGTCCGGGGTGGGGTCGATGCGGAGGATCTTCCCGAGCAGGGTCGAGAGGTCGAGGCCGTTTCGGTCCGGATCGCCGCCGGAGCCGCCGTCGCCGAGGCCGATGTAGAGGTCGCCGTCCGGCCCGAACAGGACCAGGCCGCCGTTGTGGTTCGGGTACGGCTGGTCGACGGCGAGGATCTCACGGCCGGTCTCAGTGTCGACGCGGCCGCCCTCGGCCCGGTACTCGACGACCCGGGTGTCGCCATCGCGGTTGGTGAAGTCGGCGTAGAGGAGGCCGGAGTCGGCGTAGTCGGGCGCGAAGGCGATCGAGAGCAGGCCCTGCTCGCCGCCGCTGACGATCTCGCCGGAGACGTCGAGGAAGGTGCTCACCGAGCCGTCGGGGGAGACCCGCTTCACGAGGCCACCCTGCTCGACGACGTAGATGTCGTCGCCGTCGCCCTCCGGCTGGGTCACGTAGAGCGGCAGGTCGAACTCTCCGATCTGGGTCAGCTCGACACCGCCGCGGCCGCTGCCGACGTCCCCCTCCGGGGTCGTCGCGATCGAGCCCGGCGCCGCCGTGTCGATCCCGGTGCCGTCGCTTCCGCCGCAACCGGCGATCAGCGCCGCGGCCACCGCGGCGACCGCGGC
>JADFCZ010000163.1 GCA_018263295.1 Conexibacter sp. | reverse complement strand
GTCGCCTTCGGCGCCTTGTCGCTGATCGTGACAACGAACTCGCCCTTGACCTCTCCGCCGTCAGCGGTGACGGCCTTGGCTTGCCCGTCGAGACCTGCCTCGACGCGGTAGTGGAGAGTGTAGGTACCGGCTTCCACGGCCGTGAGCCTCCAGATGATCGTCTTCTCCTCGCCCGGGTCGAGCGGCCCGAAGCCGAACGTGTTGGTCTGGGCGCGGAGGCCGCCGGAGACGCCCTTGGGGATCGGGTCGTCGATCGCTCGTGGGTACTTGTTCTCGAGGATCCAGACGGGGCGGCTCGGGTTCGACGCGGCGGGGTCGTCGATCTGCGTGGCGAACGAGCCGTCGGCATCGCCGTCGTCGGTCTCGATCGTGAACGCGAGCTCGGGAAGCGGCTCGTCGCCGGTGTTCTCGACCCCGAGGACGAGGTCGGAGGTGAGGGCGAGCCGCTGCTCGGTCGGGAACTTCGCCTTCGTCACCTCCACCGGGAAGTCGCCGGAGGGTTCGTTCGCGTCCTGCTGGGCGGTCGAGTCGTCGCCGCCGCAGGAGGCGAGCAGGCCGGCCGCGAGCATCGAAACAGCGATCGTCGCCGCCACCCGGCGCCGGCTTCGCGTTGCCGCCGGCGCGGATCGATCCTTCCCGCCTTGCCTATCGGGTCTCCTCCCCAAAGCGCGGGCAACATACCACGGGGTCACCCGGGTTCCGGCGCGGTTTCCCGCTCGCGGCATCCGGCTGCGGGTGGCGCTGCGCCTCGCGATGGACTAAGTTTCATCGCGAGGACGACGCGCAGGGGCGTTCCGTTCTCAGGAGAGATGGTCAGATCCGCAGCCGATAGGGCGTTCCTACCCGCCAAGGGCCTGTTCGAGCAGGTCGGGAACATGATGATCCTGACCGGCAAGACGATCGTGGCGACGGTCAAGCCGCCGTACCCGTACGGCGGCGAGTTCGTGAGCCAGTTCCTGTTCGCCCTCCAGCTCTGCTGGTTCCCGCTGCTGATCAGCACGGTCGCCTTCGGATTCGGCGCGCCGGGGCTCCAGGCCGCGAACTTCCTGACCCTGTTCGGCGCGCTCGACCGGCTCGGCGGCTTCTTCATCCTCGCCTCGGTTCGCGAGTTCGCGCCGTTCGTGACCGCCGTCGTCGTCGCCGGCGTGGCCGGCACCGCGATCACCGCCGACCTCGGCGCCCGCAAGATCCGCGAGGAGCTCGACGCGCTGATGGTGCTCGGCGTCGATCCGATCAAGAACCTCGTCGTCCCGCGCTTCCTGAGCCTGATGCTGATCACCGGGCTGCTCAACATCTACGCGCTGCTCTTCGGGATCAGCGGCGGCATCTTCGCCGAGCTCACCTACGGGCAGCCGCTCGGCGGATTCTTCGCGACGCTCTTCAACAACGCCTCGGTGACCGACCTCTGGGGCTCGGTCCTGAAGACGACCCTGTTCGGAGCGATCGTCGCGATCGTCTGCAGCTACAAAGGGATGAATGCGTCCGGAGGTGCGCAGGGCGTCGGCACCGCCGTCAACGAGGCGGTCGTGATCGCCTTCATGGGCGTCTTCTCGTTCAACTACGTCTTCACCCAGACGCTGCTCGCCACCCACCCGGAAATCTCGACGATCAAGTGAGCGCCTGATGGGCTGGCTGGCCATACCTCGGGAGTGGCTCACCTCGATGGGGGAGATCTCGCGGTTCTGCCTGCGGGTCATGGGCCTCGTCTACTCCGGCCGCGTCTTCCAGTTCTTCGGCGAGGCCCTGCGCCAGGCCGGCGTCCTGATCCTCGGCTCGACGATCGTGATCTGGGGCCTGGTCTTCATCCTCGGCCTCCAGTGCGGCATCGAGGGCGCCTATTTCACGCGCTCGGTCGGAGCCCCCGCCTACGCCGGCAACTTCGCCGCGTGGTGCGACCTCCGCGAGGTGATCCCCTACGCGTTCGGCTACATGATGAGCGCCAAGGTCGGCACCGGCATCGTCGCCGAGCTCGGCGCCATGCGGATCTCAGACGAGATCGACGCGCTCGAGGTCATGGGCATCCAGCCGGTTACGTTCCTCGCGGCCACCCGCCTGCTCGCCGCCTGGATGACGCTTCCCTTCATGTACCTGGCGGCGATCGGCGTCGGCTTCGTCGCCTCCTACATCGCGGTGGTCGAACAGATCGGCGACACCTCCAGCGGCGGCTACTTATTGATCTTCTGGATGTTCCAGAACCCACCCGACCTCATATTCAGCGTCATCAAGGGGATGATGATGGCCACGGCCATCGTTCTCGTCGGCTGTTATTACGGCTACACGGCCTCCGGGGGACCGGTGGGCGTGGGGACGGCGACGGCGAAGTCGATGGTGCTCAACATCGTGCTCGTCCACATCATCGGGATGATGGGCACGCTCGTTTTCTGGGGAGCGAATCCACGAGCGCCAATCGGCGGCTGAGTAGCATCGGAGGCAGGAGAATGATGGCTGAGGAGAACACCGAACCGCACACGCACGAGGGCCGCCCGGTCCCGACGCCGCCCGCCCAGGCGCCGCCGAGCGGGCCGCTCGGCGGCGACCCCGACTCGGCCGCACCCGAGCTCGGCAAGCTCAACGTCGACTACACGATCCCCGGCGTCGAGCCCGGTGACACCGATCCCTACCGCTGGCACACCGGCGAGAAGCGCGATCACGGCGGCGAGGACGCGATCGAGGTCATCGACCTGGTCAAGCAGTTCGGCAACACGCGGATCCAGAACGGCCTCAACCTCGGCCTGCCCGACGACGAGGTCTCGATGGTCCTCGGCCCGTCCGGCACCGGCAAGAGCGTCCTCATCAAGCTGATCGTCGGCCTCCTCTACCCCGACGCGGGCGACATCCTCGTCCACGGCGAGTCGGTCCCGAACATGACCGACGACGAGCTCTTCGAGATGCGGAAGAAGTTCGGGCTGCTGTTCCAGGACGGCGCGCTGTTCGGCTCGATGAACATCTACGACAACACGGCCTTCCCGCTGCGCCAGCACACGGACAAGTCCGAGGACGAGATCTCCGAGATCGTCAACCGCCGCCTCGGCGAGGTCGGCCTCGCGGAGGCCCACTACAAGATGCCCAACGAGCTCTCGGGCGGGATGCGCAAGCGCGCCGGCTTCGCGCGCGCCCTCGTGCTCGACCCGGCGATCGTCTTCTTCGACGAGCCCGACTCGGGCCTCGACCCGGTCCGGACCGCGCTGCTCTGCGAGCTGATCCGCGAGGTCCACGAGGAGAACGGCGGCTGCTACATGGTGATCAGCCACGACCTCGGCACCGCGCGCCGGATCGCCGACTTCATCGCCGTCCTCTGGAAGGGCCGGATCGTCGAGAGCGGCCCGAGCGAGGAGCTGTTCAACTCGGACAACGACTTCGTCCGCCAGTTCCTGAACGCAGAGGTCGAAGGCCCGCTGGCGATGGACTGAGCCGGCGTTTTCGCGTCGGTTTCGACGGTT
>JADFCZ010000162.1 GCA_018263295.1 Conexibacter sp. | reverse complement strand
GGCGACCGGCGCTCAGCCGGCGGCCTCGAACTTGTCGACGAGCTCGGCGTAGAAGTCGGCGCGGGTGACCACGGCGTGGACCCGGCCGGCAGTCGCGATCGGGACGATCAGCACGCGGTGGTGGAGGAAGATCTCGGCCAGCTGGGTGTCGGAGTACTCGTCCTCGACACTGACGTGATCAACGGTCATGTAGCCGCGGATCGGCTCGCTGCGACAGGCGAGGCGGCGATCGATCGTGTCGTCGATCGACCGCTTGATCATCGCCGCCGAGCCGAGCTCGCCGACGTATCCCGGGAAGAGCGCCGTCATGAACTCGCGCTCGCCGAAGATGCCGGCGAACGAACCGTCGGACTCGACGGCCGGCAGCGCCGGAAGCCCGCTGTCGAGCACCTTCCGGGCGGCGGTGCCGATCGGCTCGTCGGCGCCGAGCGGCTCCACCTCCTGGATCACGGACTTGGCGATCGCGTCGGACATGCTTCTCCTATACCACCACGTAGCGGACCATCACGTATGCGGTCGCGATCAGCAACGAGACGATCGTCACCGGGATGCCGACCTTGAGCCACGGGACGAAGCCGATCGGGCGCCCCGCGCGCTCGGTCAGACCGGCAGCGGCGACGTTGGCGGCGGCGGCGATGATCGTCGCGTTGCCGCCGAAGCAGGCTCCGAGGGCGAGCGCCCACCAGTAGGCGTCATCGCCACCTCCCACGTTGAGCTCGCTGACGACCGGAATCATCGCCGTCGTGAAGGGGATGTTGTCCACGACCGCGGAGCCGATGCCCCCGATCCAGATCACGCCGACCAGCTCGGCCGTCCGATCGCCGCCGGTCAAATCCTTGACGGCATCCGCGACGTGGCCGATCGCACCGGTCTCCTCGAGCGCCCCGACCATCACGAACAGGGCGACGAAGAAGAACAGCGTTGGCCACTCGATCTTCGCGAGCGCCTGCTCGAGCGGGATCGTCGTGACCAGGAGTGCGACGGCGGCCCCGGTCAGTGCCACGGTCGCGGGCTCGAGCCCGAGCGCCTGATGGGCGAAGAACGCGAGCACGGTGAGGACGAGGACCGGGACCGTGCGCCGAAGCTCCTTCTCGTCGCGGATCGAGGCGGCGGCATCGAGCTCCATGACGAGCGCGCGGTCCTTCTCCTCGATCTGGAGCCGCTTCCGGTAATAGGCGTAGAGGCCGGTGACGACGACGGCGAAGGTGACGACCACGACCGGCGCGAGGTTGACGATGAACTCGTTGAAGGTGAGGCCCGTGGCGCCGGCGATGATGATGTTCGGTGGGTCACCGATCAGCGTCGCGGTGCCGCCGATGTTCGACGCCATCACCTCGATCACGATCAGCGGGATCGGGTCGATGTCGAGCGCGTCGGCGAGCAGGAATGTGATCGGGACGACCAGAAGGACGGTCGTCAGGTTGTCGAGGAATGCCGAGAGCAGCGCCGTCGTGCAGGCGAGGCTGAGGACGACCCGCAGCGGCTCGCCGCGGGAGAGCTGGCCGGCGCGGATCGCGATGTAGTCGTAGACGCCGGTCTGCTGGGTCAGGTAGACGAGGATCATCATCCCCGCGAGCAGGCCGATCGTGTTGAAGTCGATCGACTCGATCGCCGTCTCCTGGCCGAAGTGAGGGACGAACAGGACGACGATCGCGGCGCCGAGCAGCGCCACCTTGGTCCGGTGCAGGCGCTCGCTCGCGATCAGCGCGAGCGCGATCAGGAAGGTGGCGACTGCTACCGCCAAGGCGGCCCGCCGGGCTGGATGGGATCAGGGGTCGGCAAAACGAGTTGCCGACCAGACTTCCCGGCGCACCGCCGGGGACCGTAGCGCAGTGCTAGGCGACCTTGACCGAGAGCTTGCCGGTGTTGGCGCCGTCGAACAGCATGTTGAGGGCGTCGGGGAGCTTCTCGAATCCGTCGACGACGGTTTCGAGCCCCTCCATCCGGCCGGACGTCAGCAGCTCGCCGATCTCGCTTCCGGCCTGCTTCGCCTGACCGAAGTGGTCGAGGACGATGAAGCCCTGAAGGCGGGCCCGTTTGATCAGCAGGTTGCCGAAGCTGCGCGGCCCCGGGGGCGGGTCGTCCTCGTTGTAGCCGGAGATCAGGCCGCAGAGGGCGATGCGGGCGCGGATGTTGATCCTCGCGAAGACCGCCTCCATGATCTCGCCGCCGACGTTCTCGAAGTCGACGTCGATCCCGTCCGGCGTCGCGGCGGCGAGCTGGTCGCGCCAGTCGCTCGCCTTGTAGTCGACAGCGGCGTCGAAGCTGAGGCGGTCGGTCAGCAGCGCGCACTTGTCGGGCCCGCCGGCGATCCCGACGACGCGGGCGCCGTCGGCCTTCGCGAGCTGCCCGGCGACCGAGCCGACCGCGCCGGCGGCGGCCGAGACGACGACGGTCTCACCCTCGGTCGGCTTCGCGATCTCGCGGATTCCGACCCAGGCGGTGAGCCCGGTCATCCCGAGGACGCCGAGGTAGGCGCTGGGCGACTCGACACCCGGCACCTCGTCGACGGGGAGCAGCGGCGCCTCGTCGGAGGCGACGAGCCACTCCTGCCAGCCGGTGAACCCCTGGACGAGCTTGCCCTCCTCGTAGGCGGGGTGCCTGGAGGCGACCACGCGGCCGATCCCGCCGGCGCGGACGACGTCGCCGATCTGGACGGGCGGCAGGTAGGTCGGCGTGTCGTTGAGCCAGGTCCGGTTCGTCGGGTCGATCGAGACGTACTCGGTCCGGATCAGGGCCTCGCCCTCGCCGATCTCGGGGACGGGCTCGGTGACGAGCTCGAACGTGTCGGCGTCGACGCGCTCCTTCGGCCGCTCGCGCAGCAGGAAGCGTCGGTTGGTCTCGGACATGGGGCCTCCTCGGGGTATGGACTCGCGACGGAGACTTGCAGTTCCGCGATGCCGGGGTTCAGCCGCCAGGCGGCGGCAGCGGCGGAACGGACTCGCGGCAGCTCGCACCCCTGCAATCGGCGAGCCGGTCCAGCTCGTCGCTGAGGATCGCCTTGATCTCCGCGTAGCGGGGGTCGTCGTCGACGCTCTCGAGCTCCCACGGATCGAGCTTCAGGTCGAAGAGGCCCTCCTGCCCGTCCGCCTGCAGGCCGTAGTTGTAGCGCTTGGTCCGAATCGCGGTGTAGGGCAGGATGCCGCGCGGGTTGTCCGCGGTCTCGATCAGGGCGCCGCGGTCGGCCAGCATCTTCGGGTCCTTCGCCGCGTCGAGCAGCGAGAGCCCGTCCAGCTTCAGCCCGACCTCGTCGCCGGTGCCGGTCACGTCGACGATCGTCCGCGCGAGGTCGACGTTGCTCGCCATCCCCTTGACATGGCGCCCGGCCGGGAAGCCCGGGCCCGCGATCAGGAGCGGCACCCGCGAGGAGCCCTCGTAGGGGACGAACTTGACGCCGGCGGCCGTGCCGTCCTCGGTGATCGGATCACGAAGCCGGTGCTCGCCGAGGATCCAGCCGTTGTCGGAGGTGAAGACGATCACCGTGTTCTCGAACTCGCCGGTGCGGCGGAGCTTCGAGACGACGTCCTTGACCATGTCGTCGACGCCGAGCAGGGCGCCCATCCGGCCGCGCCAGTGCTCCTGGAGCTGGAGGACCTGCTCCTCGGTCATCTGCGTCGGGAAGTACTGGGCGAGCGTGGTCGGCTTGTCGGAGATATCGGCCTCGTTGAAGTTCGGGTAGATCGGCATCGGCTCGTCGGCGAAGACGTCCCGGTACCGCGGCGGCGGCACCGCCGGCGAGCCCTCCATCGTCGCCCCCGACTGGACCGCCACCGTGTGCGGGGCGTTCGGAGCGAGGCTGAGGAAGAACGGCTTGCCCGACCGCGTCGCCTCGCCGATCGCGTGGTTCGCGAGCCGGGTGTAGACGTTCGTCGAGTAGTTGCGGGGCTTGCGGGAGTAGGTCTTCAGCTCGCCGTTGTGGTTGATCGTCATCCCGTAGTAGTCGTAGGTCGACGGATCGACGCCGCCGTACCAGTCGTCCCAGCCCTTCGGGACCTCGGTCGGGTCCTCCTCGCCGTACTCGTTCAGGTACTTGCCGATGTGGATCGTCCGGTAGCCGGCGCGGCCGAGCCAGACCGGCAGCGTCTCGCTGCCGTCGAGCATCCGGTAGCCGCCCCACGGCCAGTTGTTCCAGAGGACGCCGTGGTTGTGGGCGTACTGACCGGTGAGGAAGGTCGCCCGCGACGGGCAGCAGAGCGGATAGTTGACGACGTTGCGGTCGAACGTGACGCCGGCGCGGCCGATCAGCCGACGGGTCTGCGGCATCACCGGCATGGAGCGGAAGTCCTGGTCGTCGGTCATGATCACGACGACGTTCGGACGACTCTGCTTCTCGGCGGCATCGGCCGCCCCCGGCAGCAGGAAGACGAACAGCAGGGACGCGAGAACCAGGACTCTCCAAGCCATGCGCCGGACCCTAACGGGTTATTGATTTCTCGTCAATAGAGAACGGTGCGGGTATGCTGCCGCGACCATGGCAGGCACGAGAACCCGACTCGACCCCGGCGTCCGCCGCGAGCAGATCCTCGAGGCGGCGCGCGAGGTCTTCGTGGCCGACGACTACGCCCACGCCTCGATGGAGGCGGTCGCCGCCCGCGCCGGGGTCACCACCGGCCTCGTCAACCACTACTTCGGGACGAAGCGCGAGCTCTACCTCGCCGTCATCGCCGACCTCGCGTCCGGCCTCCCCGAGATGGTCGAGACCGACGTTCCCGACCTCCCGCTGGAGGAGCTGATCGCGCTCAACATGGGCCGCTTCCTCGACCAGTTCGAGGACAACTACGAGGTCATCTCGATGCTGATGAAGACCGAGGGCGGACTCGGCCGCGACCCCGAGATCGCGCAGATCATGGCCGAGGCGCGCGAGGGCATCGTCCGGCGCATGGCCTTCAACCACGCCGCCGGCGAGGACCCCTCCCCCGAGCTCCTCCTCGCCCTCCGCGTGTTCCAGGGCGCGGCCGAGGCGGCGGCCGCCGAGTGGCTCCGGAACGGCCGCGCGACCCGCGAGGACGTCGAGAGGTTGCTGACCCGCACGCTGCTGGCGATGGTCGGGGACCTGTCGCAGCGGTAGGACGGGCGTGCCGGGCGGGGTCTGGTCCCGGCGTGCAGGGCGAGGTGTGGAACGCAGGCAGCGGGGGTTTGGCTGTGAGGGGTGGTTGAGCGGAGGCCGCGGCGGCCCCGGGCTCGGGCGGTTCGTTGGCCATTGGATGTGGTTTTGCGTCTATACGACGCAGAAGTACGTCCAGTGGCGTCCCGAGCGGCGGCCGAGCGGTATCGCCTCTCCCCTTCTCAACAAACCCACCTCGAAGACCGCCCCCCCGCGCCGGGCCGCGGCGCCGCCCGGCCCAGGGTTACGAACCCCAGCCGACCGCCCAGATCAGGCCTCCGAGTAAGCCGGCTCCGGCTCTCCCTGCCGCTCCGCCTGCGGGTCGACGCCCGCCTCCGCCTCCTGGCCCTGCGGCGGCTCCGGCTCGAGCACGATCAGGGCCACCACGAGGGCGACCACGACGAGGCCGGCGGCGATCCAGAACGAGAGCTCGTAGCCGCCGGTGAGGGCGTTCGGGGTCGGTTCGCCCTGGGCGAGCAGGTCCTCGGTCCGGGTCGCCGAGAGGGTCGCGAGGACGGCGAGGCCGATCGCGGCACCGACCTGGGCGGTCGTGTTGACGAGCCCCGAGGCGAGCCCGGCGTCCTCGCGGGTCGCGCCCGACATCGCCAGGGTCATCAGCGCCGGGAACGTGACGCCGACGCCGAACCCGAGCAGGACGGTGGGCGGCAGGACGTCGGCGACGTAGGAGCCGTCGACCGGCACCATCGCGAAAAGGGCGAGGCCGAGGGCGATCAGGACCAGGCCCGGAAACAGGGTCCGGCGGGCGCCGAAGCGCATGATCAGCGGCTCGGCGTAACGGACCGACATCGTTCCCATCACGAGCGTCGTCGGCAGGAAGGCGAGCCCGGTCTCGAGCGCGTCGTAGCCGAGGACCTCCTGCAGGTAGAGGACGCCGAGGAAGAACAGCCCGAACATCCCGGCGACGGTCAGCGCCTGGATCGCGTTCGCTCCCGAGACGTTCCGCGAGCGGAAGATCCGCAGCGGCACCAGCGGCTTGTCCGCGGTCGACTCGCGGACGAGGAAGGCGATCAGCAGCGCCAGCGACGCGGCTGAGAGGCCGAGCGTCGTCGGATCGCCCCAGCCGTCCTTCGCCGCGGGCTCGACGATCGTGTAGACGCCGAGCATCAGCGAGGCGGTGATCAGGAACGCCCCGAGCACGTCGGCGCCGTGGCCGAAGCCGGGACCGCGGTCGCGATCGAGCAGCCGCATCGACATCAGTCCGGTGAAGACGCCGATCGGGATGTTGATGAAGAAGATCCAGTGCCAGCTGATCGCCTGAGTGAGGACGCCGCCGGCGAGCAGGCCGACCGACCCGCCGGCCGAGGCGACGAACGCATAGACGCCGATCGCCTTCGCCTGCTCACGCGGCTCCGGGAACATCGTCACGATCATCCCGAGCACGACCGCAGCGGTCATCGCGCCGCCGATGCCCTGGACGAAGCGGGCCCCGATGATCATCGCCTGGCTCTGGGCGAGCCCGCAGACGAGCGAGGCGACCGTGAAGACGACGAGCCCGGCGAGGAAGACGTCGCGTCGCGAGATCAGATCGCCGAGGCGGCCGGCGAGCAGCAACAGGCCGCCGAAGGCGATCAGGTACGCATTGACGACCCAGGCGAGGCTGGACTGGGAGAAGCCGAGGTCCTCCTGGATCGCCGGCAGCGCGACGTTCACGACCGTCGCATCGAGGACGATCATCAAGACCCCCGCGCAGAGCACGTAGAGGGCGATCCAGCGCGACCGATCGGCGCCCGCCTCGCCCGCCTCGGGCGCGTTCCCGTTTCCAACTGCCTCCGCCATTCGCATGACCCCTTCCCGTCGTTTCGATTTCTCCCGGATGGAGACCGCCCCGCTCGCCCGGACTAATCGGTCGGCCTCGAATAAGTTCGCACCGCCCGCTCGGGGCGGAGGCCGGGGCTACTGCTCGTAGCCCTCGACCGTGTTCTCGTCGCGGACGGAGGTGTTCTCGGGGTCGAGCCGGAACTCCTCGTGAGCCTCGCGCTGTCGCAGCAGGTCCCAACACTGGTCGAGCTCGACCTTGAGCTCCTGCAACCGCTCGTGGCGCGCTTCGTCGGGCCCCTTGCCCACCGATTCGTCGAGCAGGCGCCGCTCTTCGGCGACGAGGCCCTCGATTCGTTCGCGCAGCGTCGAGTCGTCCATGGCGCTCACCTTAGCGCTACGCGGGGTCGGGCTTCCGTCGCCCGGTCACACTCCGAGCAAGGCGCTGAAGGCGAGCATGAAGGCGCCGCCCAGCGCGAGCCCGACGAACGCATCGCGGGTGCGCTCGCGGACGGCGTCCGGGAACACCGAGACGACGACCAGCGCCAGCATCGCGCCGCCGGCGAAGGCGAAGGACACCGGCAGCAGCGCCGAGATCTCCTCGACCAGCAGGTAGGCGATCACCGCCCCGATCGGCTGCGGGACGCTGGTCAGCACGGCGGCCCAGAACTGCGCCCAGAGCCCGTACCCGGCGGTCGCCATCGGAATCGCGGTGCTCGTCCCCTCCGGAACGTTCTGGATCGCGATCGCGACCACGATGAAGAGCCCGAGCCCGGCGGTCGTCGACGCGTAGGCGGTGCCGATCGCGAAGCCCTCGGGCAGGCTGTGGACGAGGAGGACGAGGAAGACGAGGACCCAGGTCCGGTCGCCGTCGGCGATCGCGGTCGGC
>JADFCZ010000161.1 GCA_018263295.1 Conexibacter sp. | reverse complement strand
CTTCCCGCTGTTCGTGATCGTGGCGAGCGCGGCGTCGCTCTCGGCGAACTCCGAGCGCGCCTTCAGGCTCACCGTGTAGAGCGTGTTCTCGGGCAGCGCCGGCGTCGTGAACTCGAACTGGTCGTAGGGGAGCGACCAGGTCGACTCGGTCGTGCCGTCCGAGACCGTGAGCACGAAGCCCTCGAGAAAGACGTAGGAGTCGCGCGTCGGGCCGGTCCACGACACGATGAGCCGGCTGCCGTAGCGCCCGGTCTGGATCTGGAAGACGTCCTCGCTGACCGCGAGCCCGGTCGGCTCGTCGACGCCGAAGGGCGACGGCAGCGTGGTGTCGAGGTTCGACGGGCCCGAGACGACCGTGTCGGACCACTTCGCTGCGTCGTACTCGGTCGCGACGATCGACCACAGCTGCGGCGTGCGCTGCTGCAGCGACAGCACGCGGAAGTCCTTCGCCGTGAACGGCGTCGCGTCGACCGTGATCACGTCGCCCGGCAGGAACTCGATCGCCTCGTCGAACGCGTCGAAGCGGACCGTGAGGTCGGAGGTCTGGAACGAGTTGAGCAGCTGCACGCCGTAGCGGTAGGCCTCCGAGTAGCGCTGGATGCCCGGCTTGCTCACCTTCGAGACCCGCCGCTCGACCGTGCCGGCCTCCACGCCCGGCGCGTAGACGAACGCCGAGGCGTCCTTCCAAGGGCTCTCGGTCGTGTCGGTGTAGCCGACCTCGATCACGGTCGGCGACTCGTAGGGCGCGCGCGAGTCCCAGCGCAGGCTGTTCTCGACGATATCCGCCTTCGTGAGCGTGGCGACCGAGGCGCCCGGCGCGTCGAGGAAGAGCCGGTAGGTGTCGCCCTCCTTCACCGGGATCGCGGAGGCGTAGTCGCACAGCGTCAGGAGCCACTGCTCGGCGGTCGCCGGCGAGTCGAGCGACACCGACAGGACGTGCCGCGTCTCGCCGCCGACCGTCCCGTTGTTGCGCGAGGCGAGCGCGGCGACGTCGTCCCAGTTGACCGTCGCGCCCAGGCCGTAGCGCGTGTTCTCGATCAGGTCCGCGATGATGTAGGCCGGGCAGGTCGAGTAGGTCGGCGTGCCACCCGAGGTGGTCGGCACCTTCCGGCCGCGGATCCGCGCCGAGATCTCCGGGAAGCCGGCGTTCTTCTTCGGGGGCACGCGCACGACCGAGTAGGCGATGTTCGGCAGCGTGTCCGAGTAGACCTGGCCGGCCGCGGCGAACGCGGTGACGAGGCTCGGATCGGCCGTCTGCGAGGCCGTCCCGAGGTAGTGCGTGGCCGTGATCCCGGCGGGCATCTCCTCGTCGTTGACGTAGACCTGCTCGACCGCGTCGATCTCGCCCTCGCCCCAGACGCAGAGCAGGTAGAGCGCGCCGCTGTGGACGATCATCGCGCCGATGCGCGCGCCGACCCGGCGCAGGCCGTAGTGCACCTGGATGAGCGTGCCGGGGCCGCCGACCTGCTTCTGCGCCGCCGCGGAGCCCTTCCCGCGGCGCTTGCCGGCCATGCCGTCGCCGACGTTGAGGTAGGTGTAGCGGACGAGCCCGACCCACTCGCGTTCCTCCGGGAACTGCGGGATCGTCGGCGCGTCGTTCCCGCGCCGCTGCGACGGCGGTGCGCCGATCGGCAGGAGCGGCGCCGGTCGCGGCGCCTGGGCTGTGCGATCGGGGATCGCCACCCTCAGGCCTCCTCGAGGTCGACCGTGACGTCGTGGTAGACCGCGCCCGGGCTCACGCGGATCCCGCCCGCCCCGAAGATGCAGGTGTAGGTCGAGCCGTTGAGCGCCCAGGTGAAGCTGAACGAGGCGGTCTGGTTCGACGCGTAGAAGGTCTCGAGCGTCGCCAGGTCGGCGGTCGAGAGCTTGTGCCGAATCGAGAACTGCCGCTTCACCGAGTCGTAGTACGACGAGGCGCGAGCCGCGCCGCCCATGTCGCGCGTGACGACGCGGTCGGACAGGTGCCGGAGCGTGGAGCCTTCCATCTGCGCGAACGACGGGTAGCTCATCGCTCGGGCTCCAGCGTGTAGTTCTCGCCGTTGAAGGTGATCTTCTTCCCGGCCGCCGGGATCGCATGGAAGCCGGTCTCGGAGGTCATGTACCGGCGCGGCGCGAAGAGCACCGTCGCCTCGCGCGCGACGAGCGCGATCTGCACGGTGCGGTCGGCGCCACCCGAGGAGCTCCCCGCCACGCCGTGGAAGACGCGCACCGGGTCAGCCTCTTCGACCGCGTCGGCGAAATAGCGCCAGACCGAGACCTCCTTGCCGGCGATGCCCTCGCCCAGCACGAGCGCGGTGATCGACTGGTCGGAGTCGCCCAGCACGAGCTGGCCGGCGGTGGCAGGACGGCCGCCGTCGTGCGCGAGGCCGGAGACGCGCACGTCCCAGGCCGTCCAGGTGTTGCCCAGCACCTCGACCGTGCCGCGCGAGGAGAGCCGCAGCGGCTCCTCGAAGCCGATCTCGACCAGGTAGCCCGGGCGCGTGACGAGCGCGAGGCTCGCGTCCGAGGTCGGCGTCGAGAGCGTGCGGCTCATGCGTTCACCGTGTTCTCGGGGATCACGATCTCGAGCGGCGTGCGCGCGGCCTGCAGGAGCGTGTCGGCGGCGACCTTCGCCGTGGTGGCCGCGCTCTTCTGGTCGGCCGCCGAGGTCTTGAAGTCGGCCGCGGCGGCGGTCAGCACGTCGCGCAGGCCGTTGAAGAGCTCGTCCGCGCGCGCCTGGGCGGCGTCCTCGGCGAGCTGCAGCCGCTCCTGGGCGAGCTCGTTGACCTGCCGCGCGTACTCGGCATAGTCGGCGAGCAGGGTACGCTGCTCGTCAGGCGTGAGCAGCCCGAACGCCGCCCGCATGTACTCGTTGATCTGCCGAGTGATCCGCTCGATCTCGGCCGGATCGGTCGCCGTGGACAGCTGGTTGTAGAGGTCGGCGACCCGCTGCTGGTAGTAGGCCTTCTTCTCGTCGTCGGAGAGCGTCTCGAGCGTGAAGTCCTCGATCGTCTTCCCGAACATGTCCGCGATCGAGCCCTTCAGCTGCTCGATGCCGGCGATCACGTTGACGAGCGCGTTGTAGTAGTCGACGGTCGCCTGCGTGATCTCCTTCGAGGCGTCGGTCGAGCCGTCGTAGGCGGCGATCAGGTCCTCGAAGGCCGAGGCCATGTCGTCCAGCTGAGCGTAGGCCGACTTCCCGGCGTTCGCGACCGCCTCGAGCGCGTCGGCCAGCGGGTCGCTGTTGAGCGCCTCCTGGAGCGTCCCGTAGGCCACCGCGAAGGCGATCACCTGCTCGCTCATCGCCTCGGTGCCGTCGAGCGCGGCGATCAGCGTGTCGCGCAGGTCGGTCGGGATGTTCTGCGTCAGGTCGTGGACCTGGAGCAGGACGTTGGCGAACTTGCTCATCTCGTCGGCGGTCCCCTCGAACCCGTCGAACACCGCCTGCAGCGCCGGGTCGAGCTCGCCGAACGCCGCCGAGATCACCTTGCGCATGATCTCGCCGCCGTACTTCTCGAGGAAGTCCTGCGTCGTGTACTCGCCCTCGAAGGTCCCGAAGCTCGTCCCCTGCAGCGTCGAGGTGAGCCGCCCGATCTGCTCGGCGCTGAGCCTCTCGGCGAAGGCCCCGAGCGTGTCGCCGATCAGCTTGTTGAAGACCTGGGCGGCCTCGCCGCTGAACTGCTGGGTGCCCGAGTCGAGGAAGCCCAGGTTCCCGAAGACCGACGACAGGAAGGCGTTGTCCTCGAAGCCGCCGGTGCCCGGCTTGATGCCGAAGGTGCCGCGCACCTTCGACGGATCCTTCGAGAACGCGCCGGCGAGCGCCGCGATCGCGAGCACGGTGCCGATCACCGGGATCGCGGTGCCGAGCATCGTGCCAAGCGCGGTGAGCGCCATGCCTTCGCCAGCGCCGAGCGCCACCGACAGGCCCAGGCCTTCGCCCAGTGCCGACGTCGCGAAGGTCGCCCCGAGTCCGGAGGAGAAGATGCCGCCGCCGGCGAGCGTGCTGCCGAAGAGCGTCCCGGTGCCGCCGAAGAGCGACGAGCCGGTCGACAGCAGCGAGAGCAGGTCGCCGCCGCCGACGCCCGACCCGCCGCCCAGCGACCCGCCGAGCATCGTCGCGATGTTCGGGTTGCCCGAGATCGCCGCGGCGATGTTGATGATGAACGGCCGCACGGTGAGCTGGTAGAGGAGCGCCATCAGCCCGTTCTTGAGCGCGTCCTTGAGCCGGTCGAAGGCGTTCTTCCCGCCCTGCAGGATGTTGGTGAAGGCGTCCTCGGCCGCGCGGTCGACCGACTCCCACAGCCGAACCATCTGCTGGGTCTGCTCCTGCTGCGCGGCGACGACCTCGCGCCGCTGGATCGCGGCCACCCACTTGTCGTAGATGTCGATCGCCTCCTGCCCCCAGCCGGCCATCAGCCGGAGGTCGCGGATCTCGGCCTGGCGCGCGATCTCCATCGCGGCGAGCTCCTGCCGGGTCTTGCCGATCGCGGCGGTATCGCGCTCGTAGGTGTCGATCTCCTCCTGCTTCGCGTCGAGCAGGTCGCGCAGGGTCAGGATCGCGTCGGCATAGGCCTCGTCGGCCGCGCGTTGCTGCTCCTCGATCTCCTCGCCGGCGCGGATCCAGTTCATCGCGTCGTCGTAGCGGCGCGTGACCGCGTCCTTCATGCCCGCGAAGGCGTCGGCGGTCTTCTTCGCCGCCTCGCCCAGCGCCACGATCGGCGCGCGCGACTTCTCGCCCAGGTTCGTCTGGATGCCGGCCCCGACCGAGGCCGTGCTGGCGTTCACGACGGTCGCGGCGTTCTTCATGGCGGAGGAGATCGACGCGCCGACGTCGCCGAACCCCTGCTTGAGCCCCTCCCAGATCGACGAGATCGAGTCGCCGCGCAGGTAGGACATGATCGCGCCCATCACGGTCCCGATCGACTGCCCGACCGCCTTGAACGCCTCGACGACGCCGATCGCGGCGACCGCCAGGCCCTTCACGACGACGATCACGCCCTCGGCCACGCCGCGGAAGCCGCCGGCCTCCTCGCGCGCTTTCACGAACACGCTCGCGATCGCCTGCAGCGTCGGCAGGAGCGCGGAGGCGAGCTCGCGCGTGAGCGCGCTGCCGAGGAGCTGGATCTTCGAGAGCGTGTCGTTGAACTGGTCGGCCCGGGCCGCGGTCTCGGTCGTCACGCCGCCGTAGCGCCGGTACTCCTCGACGAGCTCGCGGATCTTGTCGCCGCCCTCGTCCAGGAACGGGATCAGCTGCGCGCCGAGTCGCTCACCGAAGACCTGGTTCGCGAGCGCCGCCTTCGCGGCCCCGTCCTCGTAGGAGGCGAAACGGTCGGCCACCTCGAGGAGCGCCTGGTCCATGCTCTTGAGGCTGCCGTCGATGTTCCGGACCGAGACCCCCATCGCGTCGAACACCGCGGCCGCGCGCGCGGACCCGCCGGCGGCCTCCGCCATCAGCGACGCAAGCTTGCTCGTGCCCTTCGCCACCGCCTCGAGGCTCGTGCCCGTCTGCTCGGCGACGTAGCCCAGCCCCCCCAGCGTCTCGACCGCGATGCCGGTCTTCTTCGCGAGATCGTTCAGCTGGTCGGCGTAGTCGATCGCGTTCTTGATTGCCGCGGTGAAGGCGGCGGCCGAGAGCGAGAGCCCGAGCGCGCCCAGCATGCCGCCCAGCGACCTGGCCGCGTTCCCGACCTCGTTCAGGCCGCCGCGGACCGAGTCGAGCGCGCCTCGCGTCAGGTCACGAGCGGTGATCTCGATGCTGGTGACTGCTGCGATGTCGGCCATGATCGCTGTGTGCCGTCAGGAGAGCCTGGTCCAGGCGACGAAGGACGTCGATCTCGAAGGGCGTCGGCGCGATGCCGCGAAGCCGCGCCCAGGCGTGGAGCTCCGCCCAGGGAATCGGGTTGAGCCCGCCGAAGCCCGTGCCGGTGCGCGCCGCCGAGAGCTCGATGAACCAGCCCCACACGTACAGGAGCGCACGAGGCGGAGCAGGCCCGTCAAGCTCCGGCACGGTCGCGCCGGCCTTCTGCGCCGCCAGCAGGTGGTCCCGGTATGTCGCGCCATCGGGTTCTCGTCGGCTGAGCTTGAATTCGTGCTCGGCGAACGCGATCAGCGCGTCGGCGAGCTCACGGTAAAAACCTCGGCGTCGTCGAGCGCCTTGCGGATCTGCCGGCGCACCCAGGCGAACTTCGGGCTCGTGTAGAGCGTGCGCGCCTCGCCGGGGCTGAACTCGACCGGCTTGCCGCCGATCTCGAGGTTCTTCCAGCCGAGCGTGCAGGAGACCAGGAAGTCCGTCTCCTGCTCGAGCTCGTCCTCCGGGTCCTCGAGCACGAGCTTGCCGGCCTTCTGCACGCGCCGGCGCATGTCGCGCGACATCTGCAGCGCGAGCTTCTGCCGGGTCGGGTGCTCGGGGCCGGCGAGCGTGAAGGTGACGTCGAGCGGCGCACCGTCGACCGGGTGCTTGAGCTGGTAGGAGCCGGTTTCCGCTTCGATGATGCCGTTGAGATCCATGTCGTCCTCGCGAGGTGAGAAGAGGCCCCGCCCGCACCCCGATCCACGTCTGCGAGGACGGATGGACCGGGGCCGGCGGGGTCGGTTGCAGGCGTCAGGCCGCCTGCGAGTCCTGGATCCAGATCGTGGTCGCCTCCGACGAGATGCCGGAGCCGCCCGAGCTGTTGTAGAGCGCCGTGAACGGCATCGTGAGCTGCAGGCCCTGCTCTCCGTCGCTCTTCGTTGCGCCGCCGGCCTTGCACGCCGGCAGCGTGATCGCAACGAAGTCCGCGGTCGCGCTCGAGCCGGTGTAGAAGACCGCGTTGATCGCGAACGTCGTCTCGTTCACGAACAGGTCGCGCATCGTCGCGTCCTGAAAGTAGGCGGAGAGCTGCCCCGACACCTTGACCCGGCCCGGGAACACGTCCGGCGTGTAGTTCGACCCCACGACGGCGCCCGTCGACATGCCGCCGTCGACCTTGATCGACAGGCCGGTCACGATGCCGACCGTCGTGCCGTTCACCTGCAGCACGCCGTTCACCGCGGCGAGCACGCCGGTCGTCGTCGCCGCCGATGGCGAGCTGAAGTAGGCCGCCGTCCCCGTGGTCATGTCCTTGCCCATGACGCCGACGTCGATCGTCGCCATGCCGGTCGGCGGCAGGTTGAGGTCGAGCGAGGCGATCTTGCAGCCGGTGAAGTACTCGTCCTGGCTGATGTCGCTGAACCAGTGCTCGATCGTGTAGGAGTCGTTCGTGTGGCTCGACGCGGGGACGTAGGTGATCTTCCCGGTTGGCTGCATCGTGCACGAGGCGATCGGGCCCTCGGCCGTCAGCGTGCCGTTCCCGCCCGGGATCACCGTCGCCGTGCCCGCGACGAGCGAGGTGATGAGCAGGTTCTTGTTCAGGTTGTTCGAGTTCGCGCCGGTGCCGACCGTGACGCGCACGACCATGCCGACCTTCCAGCCGTCGGTCAGGAACGAGCCCGACGTGCCGCGCGAGACCGTGTAGGTCGGGCCGGTGCCGGCGAACGTCAGCGACAGCGCCGTCGAGGCCGTGACCGTCGAGAAGTCGCGGCGCAGCGCGGAGCCCACGAAGGCCGAGTAGGCGCCCGGCGAGAGCTCGCCCTTGATCGTGCCGCCGACCTTCCGCATGCCGTGGCGGAAGTCGGTGACCTGGTAGGTCGAGGTGATCTCGGCGCTCTCGTAGGTGTCCTTCGAGAGGTCGAGGTCCGAGGTGACCCGGCGCAGGAGCTGGCCGCCGGACGTGCCGGCGGCGGTGCCCCAGGCCGTCTCCTTCTTGAAGCGCAGTTGTTTCGCGGGACCGACTGCGATCGTCATGATGTCTCTCCTTCGTCAGAACGCCACGTCGGGCGCGTTTTCGGCCGCCAGGTAGACGACCTCGTAGGTCATGGCCGCTTGACCCACGG
>JADFCZ010000024.1 GCA_018263295.1 Conexibacter sp. | reverse complement strand
TCCTTGGTCCAGATCGATGCCTGGAGGCCGTACGGCGAGTCGTTGGCGAGCTCGATCGCCTCGTCGGCGTCCTTGACCTTCATCACCGGCAGAGTCGGCCCGAAGGTCTCCTCCTTCATCGCCTCCATCGAGTGGTCGACGTCGAGCAGCAGCGTCGGCTCGAAGAAGTCGCCTGGGCCCTCGCCGCGCTTGCCGCCGACGACCGCGCGGGCGCCGTGCTCGATCGCATCGTTGACCTGCTCCTCGACGAGGTCGGTCTGCGAGGAGGATGTCATCGCGCCGACGTCGACCTGGGCCGGGCCGCCGGGGACACCCTGGCGGAGGGCGCGCATCTTCTCGGTGACGCGGGCGACGAAGTCGTCGTAGACGGGCTCCTCGACGTAGACGCGCTCCACCGAGATGCAGGTCTGGCCGCCGTTCTGCATCGAGTAGTGGACGGCGGCGTTGGCGGCGCGCTCGAGATTCGCGTCGCGAAGGACGATCATCGGATCCTTGCCGCCGAGTTCCATGGCCGTGCCGGTGAGCGTCTCGGCCGCTCGCATCATCACCTTCTTGCCGACCTCGGTCGAGCCGGTGAACATGACGAAGTCGACCGCGTCGATCAGCGCGTTGCCGATCGAACTTCCCTCGCCGACGGTGACCTGGAAGACGTCCTCGGGGACGCCGCACTCGCGCAGCCCCTCGGCCATCAACAGCGACGTCATCGGGGTCAGGGTCGCCGGCTTCAGGACGACCGCGTTGCCGGCGGCGAGCGCCGGGATGCAGTCGCCGAAGGAGTTCGTCAGCGGGTAGTTCCACGGGCCGATCACGCCGACGACCCCCACCGGGGCGTAGCGGACCTTGAGCTTGCGGCCGAGGACGAACGGGGAGGCTGACTTGATCTTCTCGTCGGCGAGGAACTCGGGGGCGTTCTTGGCCCAGAACCCGAAGGCGGAAGCCGCGTAGGAGACCTCGGCGAGCTGCGCGTCCTCGTAGGTCTTGCCGTTCTCGGCGACGATCGTCGAGATGATCCGCTCGGCGTTGTCGAGGGTCCACTTCTGAGCGCGGCGGAGGATCCGGCCGCGCTCGGCGAACCCGGCGGCCTCCCAGGCGGGCTGCGCCCTGCGGGCGCGGGCGACCGCCTCGGTCACCTGATCCGGCGTCATCGCGGGGACGGTCCCGATCAGCTTGCCGGTCGCCGGGTTGAAGACCTCGACGTCGCTTGCGGACTCGCCGGCCGGACTCCCGTTGGTCCCGTTGGTCGTCGCGGCTGCTTCGGGCGTGGCGGTGGGCTCCACTGGACTCTCCTCGTTGGCGCGGAAAAAGGCTGGTTGCTATTGGGACGTTACCGCGCCCGCGTTCCGGGAGCGAACGCGGCTGGCCGCCCGGCCAGTCGCCCTCACGTAGGCTCCCCGCCGATGACGAGCGAGGGGCCGGAGAGCGGGAGCGGGACGCGCGAGCCGCGCGAGCTGGCGAGCGGCGAGCTGATCCTCGACTTTCCCGCCGACGCGGTCGCCCGGCTGACCCTGAACAACCCCGGCAAGCGCAACCCGCTGTCGCACGCCGTCCTCGACGCGATCGCGGAGACCCTGCCGCTGCTCGACCACGGGATCGACGTCCGCTGCGTGGTGATCACCGGCGCGGGCAAGGCCTTCTCGGCCGGCTACGACATCGGCGCGATCCCCGACGACACCTTCGAGCGCGACGCCGAGGCGCTCGTCGCCCACCCCTTCACCGCGGCGATGGAGGCCATCAGCGCCCACCCCTTCCCGGTCATCGCCGCGATCAACGGCCACTGCCTCGGCGGCGGCCTCGAGCTCGCGGTCCGCTGCGATGTCCGCGTCTGCGCCGCCGAGGCGAAGCTCGGGATGCCGCCGGCGAAGCTCGGTCTGATCTACGGCCACACCGGCCTCGAGCGGTTCATCGACACCGTCGGCGTTCCGCGGACGAAGGAGCTCTTCCTGACCGGCCGCGTCTTCGACGGCGCCCGCGCCGAGGAGATCGGCCTCGTCCACGAGGTCCACCCCGCCGCCGAGATCGGCGACCGGGCGCTCGAGATGGCGGCGCTGGTCGCCGGCAACGCGCCGCTGTCGCTGCGCGGCAACAAATACGCGATCGAGATGCTCTCGCAGTTCCCCCGCCTCAGCCCCAAGCAGGTCGACGAGCTCGTCGCCCTGCGGGAGTCGTGCTTCGCCTCCGAGGACTTCAAGGAGGGCGTCCGCGCGTTCGGGGAGAAGCGGCCCCCGGAGTGGAAGGGGCGTTGAGCCGCCCCCGGCCCAGCGACGCCAGCGATCGCCTCGCCGAGCTCGACCCGGCGATCGCACGGATCATCGAGTCGGTCGACTCGACCGCGATCGACGAGCGCATCTGGTCGCGGATGGAGGATCGCTTCCTCGCCCTGATCCGGATCGTCGTCGGACAGCAGGTCTCGACCGCCGCGGCGGCGACCGTCTGGGAGCGGATCCTCGAGGCGTTCGGCGGGCTGCCGACCCCGGAGAGCGTCGCCGCGCCCGGCAGCGAGGATCTCCTGCGGGGTGCCGGGCTCAGCGGCCGCAAGGCGTCCTACGTGATCGGGATCGCGGAATCGATCGTCTCCGGAGACCTCCGCCTCGGCGAGCTCGACGAGCTGAGCGACGCCGAGGTGATCGAGACCCTCGTCGCCCTCCGCGGAATCGGCCCCTGGAGCGCCGAGATGTTCCTGCTCTTCGACCTGGGCAGGCCAGACGTTTTCAGCGGCGGCGACCTCGGCCTCCGCGAGGGCGTCCGTATCGCGCTCGAGCTCGAGGAGGCGCCGACCGCGGAGGAGGCCGTCGCGATCGCCGAACGCTGGTCGCCGCAC
>JADFCZ010000023.1 GCA_018263295.1 Conexibacter sp. | reverse complement strand
AGTCTCGATCACCGCGAGCGCCGAACCCGCGTCGACCTGATCGCCCTCGGCTACGCGGAGCTCGGCGATCGTGCCCGCCGCCGGGGCGGTGAGCTCGTGCTCCATCTTCATCGCCTCGAGGACGACGATCACGTCGCCCGTCTCGACCTCGGCGCCCTCGGCGACCGCGAGCTTGATCACCTTTCCGGGCATCGGCGCGACGAGGGCGCCCTCGGCGAGCGCCTCCTCCGACCCGGGATAGCGCGGCAGCTCACGCAGGGAGATCTGCCCGGCGGGGCCGTTGACGTGGTGGACGCCGTCGGAGCGGCGCACCCGGTAACGGCGGCGGACGCCGCCGGTCTCGAGGTCGACCAGGTCCGGGCCGACCGAGTGGACGCGAGGTGAGTCGAGGGCTACGCCGGCGATCGTGATCTCCGGCCCGCCCCGGCGCAGCGTGTAGTCGACCGCGACCGGCTCGCCGCCGTCGACGGCGAACGAGACGTGCTGGGGCTCGGAGAAGTTGTTGCGGAATCCCGGTGGGGCGAAGCCGAGAACGGTGGCGCCGGCCCGGCGCTCCGCCATCGCGGCCAGCGCGGCGGCGGCCGGGTAACCCGGCTCGGCGACCGGGTCGACGAGCGCGTCCCCGAGGCCCTGCTCGCGGTCGAGCAGACCGGTGTCGGTCGCGCCGGTGAGATACGGCTCGGAGCGAAGCAGCCGGACGAGGAAGTCGCGGTTGGTTACGAGCCCGTCGAGCTCGGCGTCCTGCAGCGCCTTCGACAGGCGCGCGGCGGCGGTCTCGCGGTCGGGCGCCCAGGCGATCACCTTCGCGAGCATCGGGTCGTAGGCGGGGCCGACGACGCTGCCGTCCTCGACGCCCGAGTCGAGGCGGAGACCGACCCGGCGGTGACCGGCGGGGACGGCGAAGGGCTCGGCGCCGCGGACGGCGATCCGCTCGACGGTCCCGGTCTGCGGGAGGAAACCCGCCGCGGCGTCCTCGGCGTAGAGGCGGACCTCGATCGCGTGGCCGTCGATCCGGGGCTCGCGGGCGCGAGCCGACATCGGCTCGCCGGCGGCGATCCGCAGCTGCTCGGCCACGAGGTCGAGGCCGAGGACCATCTCGGTCACCGGGTGCTCGACCTGGAGCCGGGTGTTCATCTCGAGGAAGAAGAACTCACCCCCCTCGTCGAGGAGGAACTCGACGGTGCCGGCGCCCGAGTAGGCGACCGCCTCGGCAGCGGCGACGGCGGCGGCGCCGAGGCGCTCGCGGAGCCCGGGATCGACCGCGACCGAAGGCGCCTCCTCCAGGACCTTCTGATGACGGCGCTGGACCGAGCACTCACGCTCGCCGAGGCTGACCGTGTTCTCAGCGTCGGCGAGCACCTGGATCTCGATGTGACGCGGCTTCTGCAGGTAGCGCTCGAGGAAGACCGTGGCGTCTCCGAAGGCGGCCTCGGCCTCGCGGCGCGCCCCCTCGACGGCGGACTCGAGCTCGCCGGGGTCGGCGACCGGGCGCATGCCCTTGCCGCCGCCGCCCGCGGAGGCCTTGACCAGCAGCGGGTAGCCGACCCCCTCCGCCGCGGCGGCGAGGTCGGCGCCCTCGCCGAGCTCGCGGCCCGGGACGATCGGCACGTCGGCCTCCTCCATCAGCGCTCGCGCCCGCACCTTCGAGCCCATCGCCTCGATCGCGCCCGGGGGCGGGCCGATCCAGGTCAGCCCGGCGGCGAGGACGCGCTCGGCGAAGCCGGCGTTCTCGGCGAGGAACCCGTAGCCGGGGTGGACGGCGTCGGCCCCGGTCCGCTCGGCGGCGGCGATCACCTTGTCGACGTCGAGGTAGGACTCGGCGGCGGTGACGCCGCCGAGCGGCACCGCCTCGTCGGCCTCGGCGACGAACGGGGCGTCGGCGTCGGCGTCGGAATGGACCGCGACCGTCGCCAGTCCGAGCGAGCGGCAGCCGGCGAAGACCCGGCGGGCGATCTCGCCGCGGTTGGCGACGAGCACCTTGGTGAACCGTCGGGACACGGCAGCTACATCCTGAAGACGCCGAAGCGTCCGGAGCCCTCGCACGCCTCGCTCATCGCCGCCGACAGCGCGATCCCGAGCACCGTCCGGGTGTCGCGGGGATCGATGATCCCGTCGTCCCAGAGCTCGCCGCTGGCGACGAACGCGTCGGACTCGTTCTCGATCTGCTCCTCGACCGCCTTGGTCCCGGCGGCGAGCGCCTCCTCGTCGATCTCGATCCCGCGGCGCTCGGCGCCGGCCCGCATGACGATCTCCATGACGCCGGCGAGCTGCTTCGGTCCCATCACCGCGGTCTTGTGGTTCGGCCAGCTGAAGATGAAGCGCGGATCGAAGCTGCGGCCGCACATGCCGTAGTTGCCGGCCCCGTAGGAGCCGCCCATCATCAGCGTCAGCTTCGGGACTCCGGCGTTGGCGACGGCGTTGATCATCTTCGCGCCGGCCTTGACGATGCCACGGCGCTCGTAGTCCTCGCCGACGATGTAGCCGGTCGTGTTCTGGAAGAAGAGCAACGGCGTGTCGACGCGGTCGGCGAGCTGGATGAAGTGGGCCGCCTTCTCGGCGTCCTCGTTGAAGATCACGCCGTTGTTGGCGAGGATCGCGACCGGCCAGCCGTGCAGCTCCGCCCAGCCGGTGACCAGCTGGGTCCCGTAGAGCGGCTTGAACTCGTCGAAGCGCGAGCCGTCGACGATCCGGGCGATCACCTCGTGGGGGTCGAAGGGGATGCGGAGGTCATGGTGGGCGATCCCCGAGCAGCTCCTCGGGGTCGTGGACGGGGTCGACCCCCTCCCCGCGCGGCTCCGGCCCGAGCTTGCGCCAGTTGAGGTTGCGGACGATCTCGCGGCCGATCCGGGCGGCGTCCGCCTCGTCGTTGGCCATGAACTCCGACACCCCGGAGATCCGCGAGTGCATCTCGGCGCCGCCGAGCGCCTCCTCCTCCGCCTCCTCGCCGGTCGCCATCTTCACCAACGGCGGGCCGCCGAGGAAGACGAGGCCCTGGTCGCGGACCATCACCGTGTAGTCGGAGAGGCCGGGCTGGTAGGCGCCGCCGGCGGTGCAGTTGCCGGTGACGAGCGCGATCGTCGGCCGTCCCGCCGCCGAGGCCTGGGTGAGATTGCGGAAGTTGGCGCCGCCGGGGACGAAGATCTCCTTCTGGCGCGGAAGATCGGCGCCGCCCGACTCGACGAAGCCGATCGCCGGCAGCCGGTTCGCCCGGGCGACCTCCTGGGCGCGGAGGTTCTTGCGGAGCGTGTAGGGGTTGCTGGTCCCGCCGCGGACGGTCGGATCGGAGGCGCCGACCATGCACTCGACGCCGGATACGACTCCGATCCCGTTCACCTGGGAGGCGCCGACCTCGTACTCGGAGCCGTAGGCGCAGAGCGCTCCGAGCTCGAGGAACGGAGAGTCGCGGTCGAGCAGGAGTTCGATTCGCTCGCGCGGCATCAGGCGGCCGCGCGAGTGGTGGCGCTCGATCCGCTTTTCGCCGCCGCCGAGACGCGCCTTTTCCTGCTCCTCCTCGAGCTTCTCGAGCCGCTCGAGCATCCGTTCGCGGTTTTCCGCGTACGCCGCCGAGCCAGTGTCTATGCGGGATCCGAGTACCGGCAAAGTAGGAAGTAGAACTTACTACTTTCTACTGTCGCGATGCCGGTGCGGCGCGACCGTGGGCCCGCCGACCCGGCCGCTCGGTACCTTCGCAGCCGTGAGCGACCCGGAAACGCCGCCCGCCGAGGAGCTCGAGCAGGCGATCGACCGCTCGCCGCACTCGGCGCGGTACGTCGCCCTGCGGGTGCTCGGCGCGCTGCTGGTCATCGGCGTCGCCCTGTTCGTCCAGCGAACCTGGCTCAGCGATGAGGCCGCGCGGGAGACGTTCGGAGCCAAGGTCAAGAGGATCGACGTCGACAGCAAGCTGCTCGACCGCACCCTCCCGGTCCGCGTCGTCGTCCCCCGCCGGATCCCCGACCGCGAGCGCGGCCTGCTCGTCTTCCTCCACGGGCGCGGCGAGGACGAGCGCAGCTATCTGGTCGACCCGATGTTCGAGGCGCTGGCAGACCTCCGCGACCGCGCCCCGGTGGTCGCGTTCCCCTACGGCGGCGTGAGCTCCTACTGGCACAACCGCGACAGCGGCCAGTGGGCCGCCTACGTCCTCAGCGAGCTGATCCCGAAGCTGATCCGCCGCTTCGACATCGCTCCGCGGAAGGTCGCGATCGGCGGCATCTCGATGGGCGGCTTCGGCGCCTACGACATCGCCCGGCTCTCGCCGAAGCGGTTCTGCGCGATCGGCGGCCACTCGCCGGCGATCTGGGAGAGCGCCTCCGAGACGGCCGACGGCGCGTTCGACGACGCCGCCGACTTCGATCGCAACGACATCATCGAGGCCGCGAAGCTGACCCCAAGCCCCTATCGGGGCACCCGCCTTTGGATCGACGCCGGCGACGAGGATCCGTTCCTCCAGGGCGACGAGGCGTTCGAGGACGCGCTCACCGACAGCGGCCTCGAGCCGATCGTCCGCAACGGCCCCGGCGGCCACGACTCCGACTACTGGAACGGCAACTGGCGCGAGTACCTCGGCTTCTACGCGAGGGCGCTCAACAACTGCAGGCTCGAGACGCGGACGACCGGCGCCCGCAAGCCGATCGACGAGCCGACCGCCCAGGCCGACACGGCCGATGGCGGCTGACATCGCACCCGCCAGAGCCGTCCGCCGCCATACCTAGCATCGGTTTCCGTCTTTGAAAGCGGGACCGCCGTCCCGCCTTGCGAGCCCGACTCGAGGAGGGTCCTTGGCACCACTGATCACTTTCGACGAGGCCATGGCGCTGGGGGAGCTGACCGACCACGACGAGATCGGGGCTCTGGTCGAACGCGCCTGGGAGGTCCGGACCGAGAACTTCGGCGACTCGACCGACATGTGCTCGCTCGTCAACGCCAAGTCGGGCGGCTGCGCCGAGGACTGCGGCTTCTGCGCCCAGTCGCGCTACGCGGAGGCGGACACGCCGATGCACGCGATGATGGAACCGGAGCAGATCCTCGAGCACGCGAAGGCCGCCGAGGCCGCCGGCGCGCACCGCTTCTGCATGGTCACGCAGGGTCAGGGCCTGTCGAAGCGCGACTTCGCGAAGATCCTCGAGGGCGCGCGGCTGGTCGCCGAGAAGACGAACCTGAAGCGCTGCGCCTCGGTTGGCCACATCTCCCCCGACCGGGCGCACAAGCTCGCCGAGGCCGGGATCCAGCGGGTCCACCACAACGTCGAGACCTCACGCTCCTACTACGACGAGGTGACGACGACGGTCCGTTACGAGGGCCGGATCCGGACGATCGACGCCGTCCGCGAGGCCGGGATGGAGACCTGCGTCGGCGGGATCCTCAACCTCGGCGAGTCGCCGCGGCAGCGGGTCGAGATGGCGTTCGAGCTGGCCGAGATCGACCCGACATCGGTCCCGATCAACCTCCTCAACCCGCGGGTCGGCACCAAGTTCGGCGACCGCGAGCTGATGGACCCGTGGGACGTCGTCAAGTGGATCGCGATCTTCCGGCTGATCCTCCCCGACGCGCTGTTCCGCCTCTGCGGCGGCCGGGTCGAGAACCTCCACGAGCTCCAGCCGCTGGCCGTCAAGGCGGGCCTCAACGGCGTGATGATGGGCAACTTCCTGACGACGCTCGGGGCCGAGCCCGCCGACGACCGCGAGATGTTCACCGACCTCGGGCTCAACGTCGCCCGCCAGTCCGACAACGGAGCCAACCCGCGCCCCGACAACCGCAGCGGCTGGCTCGAGGGAAGCTCGCCGAGGACCCCGGTCGACGACCTGATCGACTCGCAGGACGAGGCGACCTTCTGGGATCCCAGCACGCAGCTCCGAACGATCAAGAAGAAGGGGAAGGTCCCCGCCTACCCACGGAAGGCGGCGTGATGAGCGGGGATGGGGAAACCGTCATCGACGAACGGCTAGAGGCAATCAAGGAGGACGGGCTGTTCCGGCGGATGCGGACCGTCGAGTCCGAGCAGGGCCCCCGGGTCTCGCTCGACGGCGAGGACGTCCTGCTGCTCTGCTCGAACGACTACCTCAGCCTCGCCTCCCACCCCGACGTCAAGGCGGCCGCGGCCGACGCGGTCGAGCGCTGGGGCGTCGGGACCGGGGCGTCGCGGCTCGTCTCCGGGAACATGGCGCCCCACGACGAGCTCGAGCAGCACCTCGCCTCCTTCCACGGGACCGAGACCGCGCTGCTGTTCGGCTCCGGCTACCTCGCGAACACCGGCGTGATCGCCGCGCTCGCCCGCCGCGGCGACGCGGTCTTCAGCGACGAGCTCAACCACGCCAGCATCATCGACGGGTGCCGCCTCGCCGGCGCCGAGACCTTCGTCTACCGCCACCGCGACCTCGAGCACCTCGCCTGGGGCCTCGGGCGGCTGCCGGGTCACTGCGGCCTGATCGTCACCGACGGGCTCTTCTCGATGGACGGCGACGTCGCCCAGCTCGGCTGGCTGCGCGAGCTCGCCAGCCGCCACGGCGCGATGCTGATGGTCGACGATGCCCACGCCGTCGGCGCGCTCGGGCCGGGTGGCCGCGGCTCGGTCGCGGAGGCCGGTCTCGCGGGCGAGGTCGACGTCCTCACCGGCACCCTCGGCAAGGCTCTGGGCAGCTATGGCGCCTACGTCTGCGTCTCGCGGCGGATCCGGGACCTGCTCGTCAACACCGCGCGGCCGCTGATCTTCTCGACCGGCCTCCCTCCCGCCGTCGTCGCCGCCGCCGACGCGGCGCTCGGGATCGTCCAGTCGGACCCGGGCCGGATCCGCCGCCTGCGCGAGAACGCCTCAACCCTCCGCGCCGCGCTCGCCGCCGCCGGGCTCGAGCCGGGAGGTGCCGGCGCGCAGATCATGCCGGTCCGCGTCGGCGACCCCGACCGCGCGGTCGCGATCTGCCGCCGCGCCCTCGACGCCGGCGTCTACGCGCAGGCGATCCGGCCGCCGACCGTGCCCGAGGGCACCTCGCGGCTGCGGCTCACCGTCGTCGCCGACCACGACCCCGAGCAGCTCGTCGAGGCCGCCGGGATCCTCGCCGCCGCCTTCCGAGCGGTCTCCGCCGACGGCGACTGGTCGATCGACCTCCCCGATCCCGAGCCCGGCGAGCTGCGGGTCGAGCGCCATGGCTGGCGCGTCGTCGAGTCGCCCGACCCCCCGGCCGGCGCCGAGAGCGTCGCCGGCCCGGACTCCGAGCCGGCCGCGCGGGCGGGCTGAGGCGCCGCCGTGGCGGCGCGCGGCGTCTTCGTCACCGGCACCGGGACCGAGGTCGGAAAGAGCGTCGTCGCCGCGGTCATCGCGGCCGAGGCGGCGGCCGAGGGGCTTTCGGTGGCCGTCTTCAAGCCCGCGGTGTCGGGCCTCGACGAGGGCGGCGAGGCCGACCACGAGCTGCTCGCCCGGGCTTCGGGGAGCGCCCAGGGCGAGGACGAGATCGCTCCTTACCGCTACGGGCCGCCGGTCTCGCCCCACCTCGCGGCGGAGATGGCCGGCGAGGAGATCGACGCCGACCTGCTCGAACGGGCGGCCGAGGACGCGGCGGCCGGCGCTGAGGCGGTCGTCGTCGAGGGCGTCGGCGGGCTGATGGTGCCGCTGCGCCCCGACTACCTGGTCCGCAACCTCGCGGCGCAGCTCGGGCATCCGCTCGTGATCGTCGCCCACGCCGGACTCGGCACGATCAACCACACGCTGCTGACCATCGAGGCCGCCTGGACCGCGGAGCTCGAGGTCCGCGTCGTCGTCCTCAACCGCTGGCCCGCGGAACCGGGCCGGCTCGAGGAGTCGAACCGCGAGACGATCGCCGAGCTGACCGGGGTCGAGGTGGCGACTCTCGGCGAGGTCGATCTCGCCGACCCCGACGACTGGCCCCGCCTCGGGCTCCTCTGAGCCGCTCCGGCCTCCAATTTGCGCACTTCCGCGCCCGGGCTTCCGACCGGGAGCGGGCTTAGCTTTCGGCGGGATGAACGAACGGATCGCGGCGCTCGACCACAGGCACCTGTGGCATCCGTTCACCCAGCAGCGCAGCTGGGAGCAGGAGGATCCGCTCGTCGTCGAGCGCGGCGAGGGGACCGACCTGATCGCCACCGACGGCACCCGCTACATCGACGGGACGTCATCGCTCTGGTGCAACGTCCACGGCCACCGCCACCCGACGATCGACGGCGCGATCCGCGACCAGCTCGACCGTGTCGCGCACTCGACGATGCTCGGCCTCACCCACGCTCCCGCGGCCGAGCTGGCCGCCCGGCTGACCGCGATCGCCCCCGAGGGCCTGAACCGGGTCTTCTACTCCGACGCCGGCTCGACCGCGACCGAGATCGCGCTGAAGATGGCGTTCCAGTTCTGGCGCCAGCAGGGCGGGCAGCACGCCCGCCGGACCTCGTTCGTCGGGCTCTGCGAGGGCTACCACGGCGACACCATCGGGGCGGTCTCCGCCGGCGGCATCGACCTCTTCCACGGCGCCTACGAGCCGCTGCTCTTCGCCAAGCGCTCGGTCCCCGCCGGCGACGCGGCGGCGCTCGAGCGGGTCCTCGACTGCCACGGGGAGGAGACCGCGGCTGTGATCGTCGAGCCGCTCGTCCAGGGCGCGGGCGGCATCCTCGTCCAGCCGCCCGGCTACCTCCGCCGCGTCCGCGAGCTCTGCGACGCCCACGACGTCTTCCTGATCTGCGACGAGGTCGCGACCGGCTTCGGCCGGACCGGGACGATGTTCGCCTGCGAGCGGGAGCGGGTGGCCCCGGATTTCCTCTGCCTCGGCAAGGGACTCACCAACGGCTACATGCCGCTCGCCGCGACGCTGACGACCGAGCGGGTCTACGCGGGCTTCCTCGGCGAGCACGAGGAGTTCCGGACGTTCTTCCACGGCCACACGTTCACCGGCAACCCGCTCGCCTGCGCGGCGGCGATCGCCAACCTCGACGTCTTCGAGCGCGAGCACACGCTCGAGCGCCTGCAGCCCAAGATCGCCCGCCTCGACGAGCTCCTCGACGGGGTGGCTGCGATGGACGAGGTGGCGGAGGTCCGGCGAGCCGGGTTCATGGTCGGGATCGACCTCGGCGAACACGACGCGGCGCTCCGGCTCGGTCACCGGGTGACGCTCGAGGCA
>JADFCZ010000022.1 GCA_018263295.1 Conexibacter sp. | reverse complement strand
ATCAACAACGCCGGCGTCGCCTACACGGGCCCGCTCGAGTTCGTCCCGCTCGATGAGCTCCGCAACCAGATGGAGGTCAACTTCGTCGGCCAGGTCGGGTTGATCCAGGCGATGGCTCCGGCCCTGCGGGCCAAGCGCGGGCGGATCGTCAACATCACCTCGATCGGCGGCGTCGTCGCGACGCCGTTCTTCGGGCCCTACGCCGCGTCCAAGTTCGCCTTCGAGGCGATCAGCGACAGCCTCCGGGTCGAGCTCCGGCCGTGGGGGATCAAGACGATCGCGATCGAGCCCGGCAGCATCGACACCGAGATCTGGACGAGCGGCCTCGGCCAGTTCGACCGGACCGAGGAGCGGATGCCCCCGGAGGCGAAGGACCTGTACGGCAGGGCGATCAAGTCGCTGCGGCGGGCCGCGGAGGAGACCGGCTCCCGCGGGATTCCCGCCGACCACGCCGCCGCCGTGATCGAGAAGGCGCTCGTGACGCCGCGGCCCAGGGCCCGGTACAGGGTCGGCCGCGACGCCCACATCATGGGAACCCTCCGGCGGGTGCTCCCCGATCGGGTCTGGGACCGCCTGATCGGGCGGGTGATGCACCTTCCCTGAGCACGTCCTTCGACGGGAGCCGTGACGATTCGCCGGCCGCGTCGTAGTAGGGGTGTGCAGCAGGTTGCGACAGCACCCCGGGAGGCCACGGCGCCGCCGAGCGCCCTCGCGTTCGACGATCTCTACCGGACGAGCCGCGACGACGTCTACGCCTATGTCGCGGGCCTGCTCCGCGACAGCCACGCCGCCGAGGACGTCACCGCCCTCGCCTTCGAGCGCGCCTATCGGCGCCGGCGTCGCTTCGACCCGCGCCGGGGGAACGGTCGCGCCTGGGTCTTCGCCATCGCCCGCAACGCGGCGCTCGACGAGCTCCGCCGCCGCAAGCGGACGGCGTCGCTGCTCGCCGATCCGGAGGACCTGGAGGGAGCCGACCCCGGCGACGAGTCCGACGCGGCGCTGCGGCGGGCGGCGCTGCGCTCGGCGCTCGCGCGGCTCGAGCTGCGCGACCGCGAGCTGATCGCGCTGCGCTTCTTCGCCGGCCTCGGCAACGGCGAGATCGCCGAGGTTCTCGGCATCAGCGCTTCCAACGCGGGGACGAGACTGAACCGCGCCGTCGACAAGCTGCGGAAGGAGATGGCATGACCACCCACGGAGGCAACCCGATGGATTCCGGCGACCTCGCCGAGCTGGCCCTCCTCCTCCGCGCCGAGCGGCCGGAGCCGGACGCCGGCTGGGCCGCGCGGCTCGACCAGCGCGCCGCCGCGGGCTTCCCCCGCGGCGGTGGGTCGGGCGGATCGCGGCGGCCGTCGCGGCGGCCCGGAGGCTGGATGGCCCCGGCGGGAGGGCTCGCGGCCCTGTTGCTGGTCGTCGTTGTCGTCGCGGTGAACCAGGGCGACTCGACGACGGGCACCAGCGACTCGGCCTCCTCCTCCGACGCCGCGCTTTCGACGACGGTCGCGCCGGAGTCGTCCGGCGAGAGCTTCGACGCCGACGGCGAGATGATCCCGTTCCAGAGGGATTCCGCGGGTGCGGCGGACCTCTCCTACGGCACGCTCGACGCGCGTCGCGCCGCCAAGATCGCGCCCGGCACCGAGAACCGCAGGGTCGACCGTGACGCGCAGCTGACGCTCTCGGCGCAGCCCGACGACGTCCGCGGCGTCTCCGACGAGGTGATCTCGATCACCCGCTCGCTCGACGGCGTCGTCGAGAACTCGCAGATCAGCGAGACCAAGGACGGTGCCTCGGCCACGCTGCAACTGACGATCCCGACGCGAAACCTCGACGCGGCGCTCGACCGGATGACCGAGCTCGCCGACGTCGACTCGCTGAACGAGACCGCGACCGACATCACCCGACCGGTCGTCGACGCCAAGGACGAGCTCCGCGACGCGAACGCGCGCCGGCGCGAGCTCCTGCAGGCGCTCGGCAACGCCACCACCACGGCCGAGGCGGACGCGCTCGAGCAGCAGATCGCCGATGCCCGCAAGGACATCGCGCGGGCCGAGGCCGCCTACGAGAAGATCACGCTGAAGGCGCGGCTCTCGAGCCTCGACGTCACCGTGCAGAGCAACCCGGAGGCGAGCTCGCAGCGGACCATCGGCGACTGGCTCGACGACGCCGTCGACGTCCTGCGGACCCTGGCGGGCGTGCTACTGGTGACGCTGGCGATCGTCGTCCCGGTCGCGCTGATCGCCGGGATCGTCGCCTTCGTCGTCAGCCGCGTCAGGCGGCGCCGGCGCGAGCGCGCCCTCGACGCCTGAGCGACGAGCTCAGTCGAGCGGCTCGAAGTCCGCCTTGCGGGCGCCGCAGACCGGGCAGAACCAGTTGTCGGGGATGTCCTCGAACTCGGTCCCGGCGGGAATGCCGCCGTCGGGGTCGCCCTCCGCGGGGTCGTAGATGTACCCGCAGGAGGTGCAGATCCACTGCTGCTTGGTCTCGGTCGCGCTCATGGGGCGCGGAAGCCTAACGTAGAGTGGCGCCCGTGGATGAGCCCGCCGTCCCCCGCCCCGCGGCCACTGTGATCCTGCTGCGCCGCAGCGGCAGGCACCGCGAGCTGGGCCTCGAGGTGCTGATGCTGAGGCGCGGCACAGACGCCCGGTTCATGCCCAACGTCTGGGTCTTCCCCGGCGGCGCCGTCGACGCCGTCGACCACGACATCGCCCGGGCCCTCGAGCTCGAGCTCGAGCTCGAGGAGCTCGCCCACCGGGTCTGCGGCGCCCGCGAGCTCGGCGAGGAGGCCTCGGTCCCGCTCGAGGCGCACGCGCTCCGGCCCTGGTCCCGCTGGGTAACCCCGGAGGTCGTCCCGATCCGCTTCGACACCCGCTTCTACGTCGCCCTGGCCCCGCCCCACGTCAGGCCGGAGCCGGACCGCTCCGAGGTCGACGAGGCCCGCTGGCTGACTCCCGCGGGAGCGCTGGAGGAGCACGCGGCCGGCGGTCTGGAGCTCTCCTTCCCGACCGTCCGCCATCTCGAGGAGCTGACCGCGTTCCCCGACGCCGACGCCGTCCTCGCCGAGGGCGAGACCCGCCGCGTCGAGCCGATCACCCCGAAGGTCCGCGGCGATCGCGAGAACTTCGAGGTCCTCCTGCCGGGAGATCCGGGCTTCGAGGAGGCGTAGGGCAGTCG
>JADFCZ010000021.1 GCA_018263295.1 Conexibacter sp. | reverse complement strand
TTTGGGTCCCTCCCAGGGACGTAATTCGCCATTCACCTTCCGGGTGAGCCTTCCGCGACCTCCAGCACCTCCCCTCACTGCAAACCCAACCACGGCCCGCCGCCGGCCCCCGGCGCGGGCCGATCCGCCCCTACCCCGGGAACGGCTCCATGCCCGCGTACCAGGGGCCCGTCGGGTAGGTCGCGGCGCCGGCCTCCTCGAGTTCGGAGCGAACGCGGCGGAAGAGGTTGCCGGCGTTGTCGAGGGCGAGCTCGAGCTCCTCGCGGGTGCGCTCGCGGAGCTTCCAGAGGAAGTAGAGCTGCCGGTCGGATGCGCCGAAGCTGACCTCGCGGTCGATGCCGGTCGTCCAGGTGAGAAAGCCCGGGCTGAAGAGCTCGCGGAGCGCGATCGGGTCGTGGCCCTTGGGGACGGTGGCGATGAAGCGGCGGTTGAACTCGATGCTCTCGAACTCGACCCGGAGCCTGCTCATCCGCCGGATCTGCTCATCGGGCGTCGCTTCGATCGACTCGACGTCGAAGGCCGGGACGACCGTCGTCAGGTCTGGCATGTGCGCCTTCGCAAGGACGGCGGCCGGCAGGACCGCCTTGCGGAACATGCCGCCGGACTCGAACTCGTCGGCATCGCAGCTCGAACCCCAGAACTCGGCGGCCAGCTCGCCGGTGAGCCGGTTCGCCCCACCGGGGCAGAGCGCCGGTGGAGCGTCGCGGGGGTTGATGCCGCCGATCTCCTCGTAGGTGAGGCCGCGGTCGGCCGCGACCTCCTTCACGGCCGCGACCCAGGACTCGCGCTCGGCGCCCGCGTTCATGCTTCGGCGAGGTCGGCCCGCCCCTGCTCGGAGAGCAGCTCCCGGTAGCGGGGAAAGACGGGCTGGAGCAGGGGCACGAGGGCGAGCAGCTTCGGCGTCGGACCGGTCGCGGTCATGTCGCCGTGGGCGAGGGCGAGCGGGACGTTGACCTCGCCGAGCCAGAACCGATGGGCGACGTCGCTGGCCATCGTCAGCACGATCTCCGCCTCGGAGGCGGAATCGCCGTATTCGACGACCGCCCGCTTCTCGGGTCGCAGGGTGATCGTGATCACCGCGTCCGGGTCGGAATAGCGGTTCTCGATCACGGTGTCGGCACGGCCGATCGCCAGTTCCTCGTCCTCGCCGAGGATCTCGAGCATGCCGCCGAGCACCCGGTACACCTCGTCGGCGTCGCGGAAGTAGCTCAACTCCTAGACCCCGCCCGGTACAGCGCTCACCGGAGCATCCTATTGGCCGCCGCGCGGCTCAGCGGTCCTTCGAAACCTGCGGGAAGTGGGTGCCGCCCCACTGCGAGCCGTAGTCGGGTGCGATGAAGCACGGCGCGAACGGTGCTGTCGTGCCGGGGATCGCGCCGGGCGGGTTCGGCTCCTCGAAGGTCGAGACGGTCGGTGACCCGCCGTCGCCCATGAATCGCTCGCCGCCGCCGGTGTTGTCGCAATCCCAGTTCGGGAAGATCCCGTTCCGGGCGGCGCCACCGCCGGCGACCAGGTCGTTGTAGGGCTGCAGATAGCCGTTGCCGCGGTTCTCGGGAAGGCGGTTCGGGTAGATCGCCAGCGACTCCTGGGTGATGTATCCGAGCTGCTTGAGAACGTGCCGCGGCGCGGGCTGCCCCGGCTGCGGCGTGAGCTGGCCGGAGAGACCGGCCGGCGGGTTCGACAGGAAGTCGGTGACGTTCGAGCGGTAGTAGTTGAGCCACGAGACGACCGGATTGAGGTTCGCCAGGAACGGGTCGAGGTTGTTCAGCGTCGGCTTCAGCTCGCGGAGGACGCTCGCGAGCGCCGGGAACCCGCGGCGCGAGGCGCGGTTGAGATCGTCGAGGTCGTAGAACAGCGAGCGCAGGTTCGGCGAGAGGCGCCGGACGCTGCGGAGCGTCGGGCTGATGTCGTTCGCCACCGGCAGCAGCTTCTGGACGAGCGGCCGGGTGTTCGCCTGGAACTCGTCGAGGCGGTTGAGCGTGAGCTGGGCCTCGTTCTCGAACGTCGGCGCGATCTGGAAGAACTCGCGCAGGGCCTGGTCCTCGGAGGCGAGCGTCTCGAACGTCGTGTTCGTACCGGTGATCGCGTCGGCGAGCTGGCCGTCGCGCTCGCTCAGCGCGTCGAAGACCGTCCCGGTGTCGCGGACGAGACCCTGGAGCTGGTCGCGCTGGCGACGCAGCACCGCGAGCACGTTCGAGGCGTCGCCGAGGAACGGGCCGAGGTTGCCGAGCGCGTCGTTGAGATCGAGGCTGCGCCCCCGGATTGCGATTGCCGCCCCCTGCTGCCACTGCTGGAACGCGGTCCTGGTCTCCTTGTCGAGCGCGTTGAAGATCTCGTCGATCTGTGTCTGGTCCTGGACCTGCGCGAGGCCGAGCGATCCCCCCTCCGGCACCGACTCGACGTCGGCGGTCGACGCGTCCGTCGTTGCGGCCGCGGCCCCGAGCGAGACCGGCGCGCCCGAGCTCTCCGGCTCATTGCCCGCGGTGAGCTCGACGTAGGTCTCCCCCAGCAGCGTCTTCTGGCGCAGGATCGCCCGGGCGTCGCTCGAGATCGGTGCGAACTCGGGCTCGATCTCCATCTCGACGACCGAGGTGTCCTGGCCGTCGATCTGCTTGTCGACGGGCGCGAGCTCGACCGACTTGACCTTGCCGACCGAGACGCCGCCGATCCGTACGTCCGACTCGGTCGCGAGCTGCGTCGCCTCCGGGAAGTAGGCGTCGATCCGGTAGCTCTCGGCCTTCAGCGGAACCGGGCCGCCGAACGACACCCAGAGGAAGAGCAGCAGCAGGAAGCAGGAGAGCGTGAACCCGACGGCGATCAGGACCCGGCCGATCGATGGAGCGGACTTCTGCATCAGCAGCCCCCCGCGAACGGCGCGCCCGGCGCGAACAGCTGTTGCAGACCGGTTACCGCGGGCGAGAGCGGGCTCGCGCCGAGCAGCGACAACGCCTCGTCGCAGCCGATCGTCAGATAGATCCGGCGGTCGACCCCGTGCGCGTCCTGGACCTGGAAGACCGAGCCCGAGTTGTGCCCGAGCCAGGCCCCCCAGTAGAGGTACCCCTCGTCGCGGCCCGCAGCCCCCGGCGGCTCGGCGCCTCCGGGGTTGTAGGCGGCCATGTTGCCGAGACGGTTGATCTTGCTCGCCACGACCGTCAGCTTCGGCGTCGCCTTCGCCAGCCTGCCCGCGGCCTTGTCGAGGCTCTTGACGGGCTTGCGCGCCGTCCGGACGAAGGGCCTGATCTCGTTCTGGATGACCGGGGTCGTCTTCACCGCGAGCCGCTTCGTCGAGCCGTTGACCTCGTCGAGGTTGCGCGCGAACGGCCGCAGGTCGTTGAGCGCCGGCCCGAGCTGGTCGGCGAACTGCGAGATGTGGTTGAGCGCCGTCGTCGACTGCTGCAGGGTCCCCGGCAGCAGGCGGATCGCGCGCTGCACGCTCGGGTCCTGCTCGGCGATCGCCGAGATCGAGGTGTTCGACGCCTCGACGAGGTCGGTCAGGCTCTGCTCGCTGCGCCCGACCTCACGCGTCAGCAGGTTGAAGTTCGTGATCAGCCGCCGCAGGTTGTCCTTGCGCTCGGCGACCTTCGAGTTGATCTTGTCGATGTCCTTGGTCAGCGGCCCGAGCGAGCCGAGCAGGCGCCCGAGGTCCTCGTCGCGTCCGTCGAGTGCCTGCCCGCCGCTGACCAGCAGCAGGCGCAGGTAGGCGCGGGTGTCGTTGTCGAGCGCCCCGAGGACCTCGTCGAGGTTGACGTCGGGTGCGGTGTTGGCGAGCTGCACGGTGCCGCCCTCCTCGACCTCGCCCGCCTTCTGCGTTCCCGGGTCCATCTCGAAGAACATGTCCTTGAGCCCGGTCTGGGGCCGGAGGAGGATCGTCGCGTCGCTATAGACCGGCAGGAAATCGCGATCGACGCCGAAGGTCACGACCGCCACCCCGTCCTCGAGCTCGACGTCCTCGACGTCGCCGACCTTGACGCCGGCGACGCGCAGCGTCTGGCCCTGTCCGGGGACCACGGCCTGGGCCGTCTGGAACTCGGCCTTGAGCTCGAAGGGACGCTCCTCGAGGACCGGGATCCGGAGCCGCTGGTTCTGGACGATCACGTACGCGGCCGCGATCCCGACGAGCAGGAGCAGCGCGATGGCGACGAAGTCGCGGAGGTGCTTGCGGATCGCGACGCTCATCCGCCGCCACCCGAGCCGTAGGTGTCGTAGAAGTCGGCGAGGTCCTTCATCGCCCGCCGCTGGAGGCGACCGGCTTTCGCGTCGCCGTCGTCCTCCGCCTGCGCCGCCTCACCGAGGCCCTTCAGCGTGCTCGTCGCGTCGGTGATGAGGGAGTCGGCCTCCGTGCCCGCTGCGGGTGCGGCGCCGGCCGGGGTGCTCGTCTGGTCCGGCGCCGGCCCCGGCACCGCCCGGAGGTCGGGCGGGTCCTGGTTCTCGCAGGGGACCTCGGGCTTGAACGGCGGCTTCACATCCGAGTCGACGGGCGGCATCGAGCCGTCGATCGGGAACGGCGTGACGCCCGCGAGGTTCGCCCCGGTGCTCTCGTCGGTGAGCTGAACGGTGTTCGAGCCGCCGCCGCCGATAACCCGGATGTACTGGCCGTTGGCGTCGCCGGAGCGGCTCTCGCCGCTGATGCCGGCGAGGCCGTAGGCCGTCTCCTCGAAGACGTTGCCGTTCGGGCCGTGGTCCTGGTTGTAGAGCGCGCCGCCGTCGACCTCGTCCAGCGACCAGGGGATGATCACGTTGTTGAAGCAGCTCGAGAGCGCCCGGGTCTGCTCCATGAACGGGAGCGTCTTCCGCGTCAGGCGGGCGAGGGTGGGGACGGTCGGGCGGAGGTCGGCGACGAGCCCGCGGAGCTCGTCCGGCTGGGCCAGACCGCGGAGCTGCGCGAGCAGCGGCGTGGCCGCGTCGAGGGTGGCCGGCGCCGAGCGGACGCCGGGCAGGATCTCGCGGGCGAAGGCGCGGGTCGGCGGGAACGCGGCGTTGAGGCTGGTGAACGCCTGGTTCCCCGCCTCGAGCGTGTTCGGCAGCTCCTGGATCGCCCGCTCGAGCGAGACGTCCTGGGCGGCGAAGCTGCCGGTCGTGATCCGCAGGTTCGTGATCAGGTCCTGGAGCGCCTCCTCGTTGCCGTCGAGGCCGCGGACCACCCGGTTCAGGTTGTAGATCAGCGAGGAGAGGTCGTGCGGGTTCTCGCCGAGCAGCGCCTGGTTGACTTGCGACGTGTACTTGAAGGCGCCCGGCGAGGTCTTGTTGAGGACGCGAATCGACTCGGCGCCGCCCTCCTTCGTCAGGGCGTTGCCGAACTGGTCGAGGAAGACCTGGAGCTCGCGCCGGGCGTCGGCCTGGAAGACGTCGGTCAGGACCTGGTCGAGCTGGACGGTGTTGTCGGTCTGCTGCGGCGGGAAGACGTAGTCGCCGTCGGCGACCGGCGCCGACGGGCTGCCGGGGCTGACGTTGACGAACAGGTTGCCCTCGAGGAAGAGGCGGGGCTTCAGCTCGAAGCGGGCGTCCTCCTTCAACGGCAGGCCCTCGTCGTCGATCTCCATCGTCACGACCGCGCCGCTGCCGTTCGCGGTCGACCCGGTGGTGCCCACTCCGTCGTTCGCGTCGGAGTCCGCAAGCGGCTCGACCTTCGTCACCTTGCCGACCTCGACCCCGGCGATCCGGACCGGCGAGTTCGGTCGCAGGTTCTGAGCCGAGCGGAAGACCGCCGAGACCTCGGTGCCGCCGCCCCACGGGACCTTCTTCGTGAACGCCACGTAGGAGCCGACCGCGAGGACGACGACCAGCAGCAGGCCGATCAGCCAATCCGGCATCTTCTTCGGCGAGAAGCTCCTCATGGCTGCCTCGATGCGACGCGGGTGTCCTTGAGGACGCGGGTGCCGTCCTGCTTCCAGAAGACGTCGGTGACGCCGCGATCACCCGGCAGGTCGGGGACGATCGCCGCCGGGTTCTTCTTCGACTGGCCGGGAACGCGCAGCTGACCGAGCGCGTAGCCGGTCTGCCCGGGCTGACAGTCGGACCCGTTCTGGCCGGTCGGCGCGGCGGCATGGGCGTGGAGGATCGGGAGCTCGTGCGGGTCGAACTCGCCCTCGGTGTGCGGCGGCGGCGCAGCCTGGCCGTACTTGCCGTTCGCCTGGATCCCGGAGTAGCCGCCGGTCGAGAGGCCGGTCTGGGCCTCGCCCGGAACGCTCGTCGGGACCGGCGGCAACCCGCCGGCTCCGTCGAGGTCGAGGTCGAGGTTCAGCGAGCCCTGCGGCGTGGTGATCAGCGAGACCCGCTGCGAGTAGCCGATCGAATCGGTCTCGGTCAGGTGCTCCGGCAACAGCGTCCAGAGGTAGTTCCAGTAGTTGCAGACCGTCTGCGCCGGGGTGACGTAGTCGGCGAGCGGCTTGGCGCTGTCGAAGAGATCTCCGAGGCGGACGATCGAGCTCTTGGTCGTCGGCTGCTCGACGAGGCTCTCGAGCTGCGTGAACACGCCCTTGAGGCGGTGGCTGGTGCCGGCGCTCCGGGCCAGCACCGGGGTACCGACGCGGATTGCGCCGTTCAGGCTCGGCAGCGCCAGCCGGAGCTGCTGGACGCCCGGGCGCAGGCGCCGCTCGAGCTCCGCGAACTCGCTCAGGAATGGCCGCTGGTCGGGCAGGACGTCGATCCCGGTCTGCAGCGTCGGCGGACCCCCGGCGATCGTGTTCTGCAGCGCCGTCGGATCGCTGCCGATCGCGTCGAGCGTCGTCGCGAGGTTTCCGAACATGGCGGCGTTCTGCTCGGCGACCGGGGCGACGATCGCGGCCGTCCGGCCCAGCGCCGGGAAGAACCGCGCGAGCTGAGTCTGCGGGTCGGCGAGCGTCTCGGCGACCGGCTTGAGGTTGGTCAGGAGCGGGTTGAGCGCCTCGAACGCCTGGTTGAGCGAGGCGCCGCGGCCGGCGAAGCCGTCGCCGTATCCGTCGAGGTTCTCGCGGATCGCGTTCCGGGTCGCCTGGTCGAACGTGTTGCCGATCTCGTCGAACTCGGTCTGGGCGATGAACGTGCCGTCGTCGGCGCCCTCGTTCTTCTGGACCTCGTCGATCGAGAGGATCTGGTTGTCGTCGTCAGCCGGGTCGTCGTTGTCGTTGGCGCCGTTGAAGACGAATCCCTCGGGGGCCCCGGGACCGTCGCCGCGGGTGATCTCGAGGTACTTGAGGCCGAATGCCGACTTGTAACGGATCCGGAAGATCGAGTTCTCGGGGATCGGCGACGCCGACTTGTCGAGCTTCAGGTTGAGCCGGGCGACGACACCATCGGTGTTCCCGTCGGCGGCGACCGGTTGGTCGGTGGCGACATCGTTGCCGCCGCTGCCGGACCCGTCGTCGCCCGCGGGGAGGCGAACCGCGTCGATGGACTCGACGACCCCGACCCGGGTGCCGCCGATCCGGACCTCGTTGTTGGGCACGAGGCGGGCGGCGTTCGGAACGACCACCGAGACCCGGTAGACGGGTACGAACGGGAGGCCGTTGTTGGCGTTGTAGGCGAGGAACACGGCGACGATGACGATCAGCGTCGTGATCGCGCCGACGATCGTCGGCGATGCCGCCACGGCTGCGAGCGGGGTTGTCTTCCGGGGCGCAGCCATCAGTTGCCGAAGAGGAATCCGAGGATGTCGCTGTTTCCGTCGGCCGAGCCGGACCCGGGTGCGCTCGGGGGCGCCTCGGGCGTCGTCGGGACGTCGGGTACGCCCGGGATCACCGGGTCGGTGCCGGTCCCTCCGTCGTCGGCGCCGCCGCCGTCCGTGCCCGTGTCGCCGCCGGTCGTGCCGTCCGTCCCGTCGCCGGAGCCCGCGCCGCCGCCGGCCTCGGCCTTCCTCGAGATCTTCCGGTCGACCGAAGCCGAGAGCGTGCCCGCCGGGTCGCAGAGGCTGGTGTCGGTCGAGCCGTCGGGGCAGACGGCGGGGTCGTAGGGCGGCAGGTTGAGCGGCTCGTTGATGTCGGGCTGGCTGTCGCCGAGCCAGGCGACGCAGCGGTTGGCCTCGAGGACGTTCGTGGTCGCGGCCGAGCCGTCGGCGTTGGGAACGCCGACCTCGTCCTTGTAGATCCCCGGGTTGTAGTTGGCGCAGGGCCCGGTGGCGACCTCGAAGATCGAGAAGTGCAGGAGGTGGCCGATCTCGTCGTACTGGTTGATCGCACCGGTCTGGTAGTAGAGGTAGTTGAGGAGCCCCTCCATCCCGGTGTAGCCGGTCGGGGCATCACGGCCGGTGTCCTCGGCCGCCCGCGCGTCGACCTCGACGGCGCGCCGCGGGTCGTCGATGTCGCGGAGGAACTTCGAGAGGTCGTCGGCGGTCGGGTAGGCCTTCTTCGACGACTTGCCGAGCTGCTTGATCTCGTCACGGCTCTTCTTGAGCGCGGTGCGGCCCGTGACCGAGGCGTTGCCGAGCGCCTTCAGGCCGGTGGTCGCCGAGCGGTTGAAGGCGGGGAGGTTGCGCGACAGCGTCGTCAACCCCGGCGCCGCGGCGCGGAGGTCGGTGGCCAGCGGGGTGCCCTGGACCGCCACGTTGTCGAGCTCGTTCATCGTCGGACCGAGCTCGGCGAGGAAGTCGTCGAGCAGGGCGAAGTTCTGCGAGAGCTCGTCGCGGCGCGTGTTCGCGATCTCGGCGGTGTTCGTCGCCTCCTGGATGAAGCGGGTCACGTCCTCGCGGCGCTCGGCGAGCTTGCCGATGATCCGGTCGGCGTTGACGTTGAGGTCGCGGATCGTCGTGTTCTGGCTCGCGAGGAGCTTCGTCACCTTGCGGGTCTGCTCGAGCGCCGGCGCGCCCCTGTAGATCGCCTTGTTGAGGTTCTCGCCGTTGCCGGCGAGCGCGGTCCCGAACTCGTTGATCAGCAGCGTCAGCCGCTCGCGGTAGGGCATCCGCATCGTGCTCAGGACGAGGTCGTTCTGGACCGTCTGCCGGGTCTGCGTGACCGGGACGTCGGGGGCCTCGATCCGGTCGGCGTCGCTCGAGTCGGTGACCTCGATCGGCGGCCCCTTCGGCGTGCAGTCGACGAAGTACTCGGCGATCAGCGACTGCGGCTGGCTGCGGCAGACCGTGTCCTCGCCGAGCACCGAGACCGGGCCGTTGAGCTGGACCTTGACGACCGCACGCTTGCTCGAGTTGACGTCGAGATCGACCACGGTGCCGGCGGTGACGCCGGCCACCTTGACCTCGGAGCCGTTCGTCAGGCCGAAGGCGTTGTCGAACTCGATGAAGTAGGTGTGCTCGCCGTCGCCGCTCGCGGTGGCGGCGAGGGCGGCCACGGAGGCGCAGATGAGCGCGGCGATGAGGGCGAGCCGCCTCAATCGCCCGGCGGGATGATCGAGGGATCGCAGTTGAGGGTCCCACCCTCTGTCCACGGGTTGCTGCCGTCCGGTGCGGGCCGCTCGTTCGAGCCCGGGCAGCGCTTGTAGTTGCCGATGTCGAGGGCGTTCATCTGCTCCAGCGGCGTCTGCTTGAGCAGGCCGGCGAGATCGACGATCGGCAGGTCGTTGACGCCGACCGAGAAGGTGTTGAACGTGGTCCCGATCCGGCCGAGGCCGCCGTTGGCGTCGATCACGCCGGAGTGACCGAAGTCGTCGAACCAGCCCGTCAGCTCGGGCGAGTAGGTGCGGAAGAAGGCGAGCTGTTCGAGCGAGTCGCGGAGGGCCGTGCTCGACTCCGGCAGTGCTCCCTGACGCTGCTCGCCGTTGCGCCTGACGGGGCCGACCGCGATCTTCGCCAGCTTCGGCTGCAGCCGGGTCAGGTCGACGAGGTCGTTGTCGCTGCCGGGTGCCTTGGTGATCCGGTCGAGGTCGCGGACGGTCGGGACGAGATCGGCCGACGCGGCTCGGAAGTTGCGGAAGAACGGCCCGAGCCGGTCGGCGACCGGCTTCGAGGCATCGACGAGCGGGTCGAGGTCGTCGAGCGTCGCCCGCAGGTTGACCGAGGTCGTGTTGAAGTTCCGCATGAAGTCGGGGAGCTGCGAGACCGCTGTCTTCAGCGACGTCCGCTGGCGGGCGATCGCGTTCATCATCGAGTCGAGGTTCCCGACGAGGGCCGAGAGGTCGTCGCGGCGGGAGGCGACCGTTCCCGACAGCTGCGAGCCGTTGACGATCAGCTGCTCGAGCGCCGGCGTGTCGCGGGTCAGCTCGGCGAAGGTCCGGCGCGAGGTCGACAGGAACGGGTTCAGGTACTTGAAGCCCTTGTTGGCCTCCTCGCCGACGCCGCGGTAGGAGGTCGCGAAGCCCTTGATGACGTTCTTGAAGTCGGCGACCGTGTCCGGGTCGAGCGTGTTGAAGAGCTGGTCCAGGTCGACCTCGGAGATCGTCTCCGCCCGCGTCATCGTCCCGCCGTCGGGGATCTCCTCCCCGCCCTTGCCCTGCGGCGGGAGCGTCAGCTGGATCTGGCGGTTGGCGACCCCCGACAGCGAGAAGGAGCGGATCTGCGCGGTCGTCCCGCGCTGGAGCGGCGCGTAGGCCTCGTCGACGCTGAAGGTGACCAGGGCGTCGCCGTTGTCGGCCAGGCGAATGTCGTTGACCTTGCCGACGTCGGTGCCCCCGATCGTCACCACCTCGCCGCCGACGAGCTGGGAGGCGTTCGTGAAGTCGGCGGTGATCTCGTAGTCGGAGGCGTCGCTGCTGCCGGTCAGGACGAGGACGGCGGCGACGGCGACGATCGCGACGACGGCGAGGACAAGCGCACGACGAATCAGCCGCGCCATGCGCGGACCCTCACCGTCGGGGGTGGTCCCTGCCTCCATTGTTCCCTGCTTCTCCCCCAAATCTGGGGGTTAATTCCCGTTTCCTGCGTGGCGAAAACTAACAGGGGGAGGTTCGGTAGGCGCCAGACGACCGAGATTGCAGGAAATAAGGCACGAAAACCGCGATTGGCGCGAGGTTTTGCGTGCCGTCCGCGCAGCGGATAGCATGCGCGCCGATGGTCATCCTCATCGTCGTAATCGCCCTCGTTCTGATCGTCGGCCTGATCTACATCCTGATCAGGAACTCGATGGTCGCCAGCCGCAACCGGGTCGACGAAGCGTGGAGCGGGATCGACGTTCAGCTCAAGCGGCGT
>JADFCZ010000020.1 GCA_018263295.1 Conexibacter sp. | reverse complement strand
CTCGTGGGCGGATTCCGTCCCACTATGAGTCCTTTTCCGCCCACGAGCTGATCGGCCAGCGGCGCGGCGCCCCCCGGCAACGGGAGGCCCGGGGGCCGATGGGCCTCACCGGGACCGCGCTCATCAAGAATCCCAGCTGCAATAGGTCCCGGTGAGGCACAGCGGCCCCCGGGCCGGGCCACGGAGGCCCCAGGCCGGGCCACGCACGACCCGTAGTGCCTACTGGCTGGTCAGCCAGTCCAAGCGATAGCTTTCCGGTATGGGCGCTTCCACGAACGGCGACGGAGCCGGCTTCGACTACGACTACCTGATCGTCGGCTCCGGCTTCGGCGGCTCGGTCAGCGCCCTGCGCCTGGCCGAGAAGGGCTACCGCGTCGGGGTCCTCGAGTGCGGCCGCCGCTACGGCGACGCGGACCACGCGGAGACGGCGTGGAACATGCGCAAGTACTTCTGGGCGCCCTTGCTGGGCATGCGAGGAATCCTCCGGATGACGCTGTTCAAGGACGTGTTCATCGTCAGCGGCTCGGGCGTCGGCGGCGGCAGCCTCGGCTACGCGAACACGCTTTACCGGGCCCGCGACTCCTTCTACGGGCACGAGCAGTGGAACGGCCTGAGCGACGACTGGGGCGCCGAGCTGAAGCCGCATTACGACACCGCCGAGCGGATGCTGGGGGTCACGACCTACGACGACGTCGGACCCGCCGACGAGCTGCTGCGCGAGTACGCCGAGCAGATCGGCGTCGCCGACACCTGGGGGCCGACCCGCGTCGGCGTCTTCCTCGGCGAGCCGGGCGTCGAGGTGGACGATCCGTACTTCGGCGGCGAGGGCCCGCGCCGCAGCGGCTGCATCAAGTGCGGCTCCTGCATGGTCGGCTGCCGCAACAACGCGAAGAACAACCTGCCAAAGAATTACCTCTGGTTCGCCGAGCGGCTCGGCGCCGAGGTGATGCCGGAGCGCCAGGTCACGTCGATCCGCCCGCTCGGGCCCGGAGACGGCAGCGGCGGCTACGAGGTCGTGAGCGAGCGCTCGGGCGCCTGGTTCCGGAAGCGGCGGCGGACGACGACGGCCCGTTCGGTGATCGTCGCCGCGGGGGCGCTCGGCACCAACCGCCTGCTGCGGAACTGCAAGGAGTCCGGCGACCTGCCGGAGCTCAGCGAGCGCCTCGGCCACCTCGTCCGCACCAACAGCGAGTCGATCATGGCCGTCACCGCGCCCGACGACGCCCGCGACTTCGCCAAGTCGATCGCGATCACATCGTCGATCTACCCGCAGCCGGACACGCACGTCGAGGTCGTCACCTACGGCCGGGCGGGCGACGCGATGGGCGGCCTCTACACGCTGATGACCGGCGAGGGCGGCCCGCCGTCGCGGATGCTCCAGTGGCTGCTCGCCGCGGTCCGACGGCCGGGACAGCTCCTGAAGGTGCTCGACCCGCGCGGCTGGTCCCAGCGCACGGTGATCCTGCTGGTCATGCAGACGCTCGACAACGCCCTCCGGCTCGTCCCGAAGGACAAGCCCTTCGGCTCCGGCGTGCGGCTGCGGACCGAGGAGGACCCGGCGAAGCCGAACCCGCGCTACATCCCCGCGGCCGCCGACGTCACCCGCTGGATGGCCGATCGGATCGGCGGGGTGCCGACCGGCAGCGTCACCGAGTCGCTCTTCAACATCCCGACCACCGCCCACATCCTCGGCGGCGCCGTGATCTCAGCCGACGCCTCGACCGGAGTCGTCGACGACCGCCAGCGGGTCCACGGCTACGAGAACCTGATGGTCTGCGACGGCGCCGCGATGCCTGCGAACCCCGGCGTCAACCCGTCGCTGACGATCACCGCGATGACCGAACGCGCGATGTCGTTCATCCCGCCGCGGGAAGGGGCCGAGCCGGGGCACCTGCCGGAGCAGGCGCGCCCGGCCTCGGCGGCCGCTCAGCCCGCCGCGTCGTAGCGGCGCGCGACCTCGTCCCAGTTGACGACGTTCCAGAAGGCGTCCAGGTAGTCGGGGCGCTTGTTCTGGTACTTCAGGTAGTAGGCGTGCTCCCAGACGTCGGCGCCGAGCAGCGGCGTCTTCCCGTCCGAGATCGGCGAGTCCTGGTTCGGGGTGCTCGTGACCTCGATGCCGTCGCCCGACTTCACCAGCCAGGCCCAGCCGGAGCCGAACTGCCCGACGCCGGCGTTCTTGAACTCCTCCTTGAAGGCGTCGAAGCTGCCGAACTTCTCGGCGATCGCGTCGCCGAGCGCTCCCGAGGGCTCGCCGCCCCCGTCCGGGCTCATGATCTGCCAGAAGAACGAGTGGTTGTAGTGGCCGCCGGCGTTGTTGCGGACCGCGGTCGCGTTCGGGACCGAGTCGAGGTTCTGGAGGACCTCCTCGACGTCCTTGTCGGCCCACTCGCTGCCCTCGAGGGCGGCATTCGCCTTGTCGACGTAGGCCTGGTGGTGCTTGTCGTGGTGGACGCGCATCGTCGCCTCGTCGATGTGGGGCTCGAGGGCGTCGTAGCCGTAGGGAAGGTCGGGTACTTCGTAAGCCATCTGCGGGTCTCCTTGTGGTCGTCGATCTCTTTCGGGGGGTCTCCTCAATCTATACCCGCGCGGAGCCCGGCCACTCGCGAAACGGCTGCGGACCGGGCGGCGGTCAGGAACCGGATCCGGGACCCGGAACGACGCCGCTGCGGGCGATCCGGCGGTAGACCGCGGCACTGTCGCGGCGCTGGCGCTGGAGCGTGTCGGGGTCGTAGCCGTAGAGGCCGAACGAAGGTGCGTAGCCCTCGGCCCACTCGTAGTTGTCGATCAGCGACCAGGCGTAGTAGCCGCGGACGTCGGCCCCGTCGTCGATCGCCCGCGCGAGGGCGCGCAGGTAGCCCCGGATGTAGGCGGGACGCTGATCGTCGTCGGCGTCGTCGATGCCGTTCTCGGTCACGTAGACGGGCTTGCCGTAGGACGCCGCCTCCTCGACGACGTGGCGGAGACCGGCCGGGTCGATCTCCCAGCCCATGTCGGAGCAGGTCGTCGGGCACGGTGGGCCGCCGGGGTTGGCGTGCCCCTGGTAGGCGATCGTCGGGATGAAGTCGAAGATCGGGATCGTCGGGCTCACCGGGAAGCCGAGCGACTTCGCCGTCGCCGGCGAGTAGTGGTTGACGCCGACGAAGTCGGCTTTGTCCGCGAGCTCGGGGCGGAGCTCGCCCGGGTCCTCGACGCCGTCGGCGTCAGCGTCGTAGTTGCCCCTGATCGCCATCTCGAAGAACGAGCGGCTCAGGACGGCGTCGGCGTTCGCGGCGGAGGTGACGTCGGCCGGCTTGCCGGGGTCGTCGGGGCGCCAGTCGAGCATGTTCTGGACGAAGCCGACCTTCGCGCCGGGATCGCGGGCGTGGATCGCGTCGTAGGCGGCGGCGTTGGCGAGACCGAGGTTCTCGACCGCCCGCAGCGCCCCCGGGTAGGAGAGGATCGCCGGCGCCTTGACGCCGGTCACGCCCGGGATCGAGACGAGCCCCTGCGAGACCGTGACCAGCGGCTCGTTCAGCGTCACCCAGCGGTCGACGTCGCCGCGCAGCTTCCAGGCGGCGTAGGCGGCGAACTTGCGGAACTCGCCGATCGTCGGGCGTGAGAGCCATCCCGCCCGCCGCAGGTTCGCCGGGATGGGGTCGTCGGGACCGACCCCCTCGAACGCGGCCCGCACGGCGATCGGGTCGTGGACCCAGATCGGGAGCGTGAAGTGGTTGAGCGTCAGCATCATGTCGAGTCCGCGACGCCGGGCGCCGGCGAGGATCCGCTGGTAGCGGCGCACGGCGGCGTGGTCGGCGAGCCGATCGAGGCGCCGCAGTTCCGCGATCGAGACGTGCTTGCCGGTCTCGACCGGCGCGGTCGAGCGCGGGAAGATCCGGCTCCACTCGATCCCGAGCCGGATCGCGTTGTTGCCGAGCCCGTTCGCGGCGCGATCGAGGTCGCCGCGCCACTCGTTGAGGAACCCCGGCCCGTCGGCGATCCGGTCGCCGCTGACGACGCCCGCGTCGATCAGGCCGGGATCGGAGGTGAACCTGTACCAGTCGCTGCGCCTGTCGACGTTCGCCGGCTTCCCGCCCGCCTCCGACTGGAAGCCGGCCGATGCGGTGCCCCAGAGGAAGGACCTCGGGAAGTCCCGGGCCGCGTGCGCGGCAGGGGCGAGCCCGAGCGTGGCGATCGTCGTGGCGATGACGAGCGCCGCGATTCCGGTTCTGCGCGACATGCCGGGAAGGCTAGGGCAAGCCGTAGGATCCGCGCCGATGCCGGACGAGCCCGTCGAACTCTGGAGCCCTTCGCCCGAGCGGATCGAGCGCGCGGCGATCACCCGGTTCGCCCGCGAGCACGACCTCCCCGGCGACTACGGGGAGCTCTGGCGCTGGTCGGTGGAGGACGTCGAGCGGTTCTGGGCGCTGATCTGGTCGCACTTCGGGGTTGCCGGCGGCTACGAGGAGGTCCTTCCCGACCGCTCGATGCCGGGCGCCCGCTGGTTCACCGGCGCCTCGCTCAACTACGCCGGGCACGCGTTCGCCGGTCGCGACCCCGGCGCGATCGCGATCCGCCACTCCTCCGAGCTTCGCGGCCTCGAGACCTGCACATGGGGCGAGCTGGCCGAGCAGACGGCGCGGATCCGGGCCGGGCTTCAGGCCCTCGGTGTCGGCCGCGGCGACCGCGTCGCCGCTTACCTGCCCAACATCCTCGAGACGATCCCGGCCTTCTTCGCCGTCGCCTCGCTGGGGGCGATCTGGTCCTCCGCGGCGCCGGAATTCGGCGCCCGCAGCGTCATCGACCGCTTCGCGCAGATCGAGCCGAAGGTCCTGCTCGCCGTCGACGGATACCGCTACGGCGGCCGCGACTTCGACCGGGGCCCCAACGTCGAGGCGATCGCGGCCGAGATCCCGGGCCTCGAACGGACGATCCGGTTCGGCTACCTCGACGGCACCGGCTGGGAAGAGGGCTTCCTCGGGCCGGAGGGCTCGCCGCTCGAGTTCGAGGGCCTGCCCTTCGACCATCCGCTCTGGGTCCTCTACTCGTCCGGCACGACCGGGCTGCCGAAGCCGATCGTCCACGGCCACGGGGGGATGCTGCTCGAGCACCTGAAGAAGATGCACCTCCACGTCGACGCCCAGGCCGGCGACCGGGTCTTCTGGTTCACGACGACCGGCTGGATGATGTGGAACTTCCTCGTCGGCGTCCTCCTCACCGACGCCGAGATCGTCCTCTTCGACGGCAACCCCGGCCATCCGGACCTCGGCACGCTCTGGCAGCTCGCCGACGAAGCAGGGATCACGACTTTCGGGACGAGCGCGAGCTTCATCGCGAGCTGCATGAAGGCCGGGATCGAGCCGGGCGCGGGCCGCGACCTCTCGCGCCTCGAGGCGGTCGGCTCGACCGGCTCCCCCCTCGCTCCCGAGGGCTTCGACTGGGTCTACGAGCAGCTCGGCGCCGACACCTGGCTCTTCTCGACCTCCGGCGGGACGGACGTCTGCACCGCGTTCGTCGGCGGCGTCCCGACCCTGCCGGTCTACGAGGGCGAGCTCCAGGCGCGGGCGCTCGGGGCCGACCTCCACGCCTTCGGCCCCGACGGCGAGGATCTGATCGGCGAGGTCGGCGAGCTCGTCATCACCCAGCCGATGCCGTCGATGCCGATCTTCTTCTGGGGCGACGAGGACGGCAGCCGCCTCCGCGAGAGCTACTTCGAGACCTACCCGGGCATCTGGCGCCACGGCGACTGGATCGAGATCACCGACCGCGGCACCGCGATCATTTACGGGCGCTCCGACTCGACGATCAACCGCGGCGGCATCCGGATGGGCACCAGCGAGATCTACCGGGCGGTGCTGTCGATCGACGAGATCCTCGACGCGCTCGTCGTCGACGTCCCACGCGACGGCGAGGAGAACTGGATGCCGCTGTTCGTCGTGCTCGCCGAGGGCGCCGAGCTCGACGACGACCTGACCAAGCGGATCGCCAGGGCCGTCCGCGAGCAGTGCTCGCCCCGTCACGTACCGAACGAGGTGACGGCGATCGCGGAGGTCCCGCGCACGCTCTCCGGCAAGGTTCTCGAGGTGCCGGTCAAGCGGATCCTGATGGGTACGCCGCCGGAGAAGGCCGCCAGCCGCGAGTCGCTCGCGAATCCGGCGGCGCTCGACTATTTCGCCGGGCTGGCCCGCGGGTAGCGCCGCAACCCGAACCATGCGATCGCCGTTCCGGCGCCGCCGGCGACGACGAGAGCCCACCCGAGCATGCTCGGATCGCTACCGACGACGAGGCTGAGAAGCCCGACCGGAATCATCCATGCGAGCAGGTCCCGAGCGAGTGCCGGCGACGGCGGTGCGAGCTCCGGGGTACCGGCGGCCCGGGCAAGTGCGCGTCGGTCGATCCACAGGGTGAGGTTGAAGGCGACGATCAGCGGCACGGTCTGGAGGATCCATGCCGTCCAAAGATTGGTCTGCTGCTCGAGCACCCACTCGCCGTAGATCGAGACGAGGCTGGCGAGGCACAGGGCCGTCCCCCAGATGAGCGTCGATGCTTTGTCGATCCGCTCCAGGACCAGTTCGTCGACATCCCCGAACCGCAGCTCGGTGTACGCGGCGGTGAAGGGCCAGCCGATCGCGACGGAGACGAAGGCCACGACGGCGAGGCCGACGTTCGAGACCGTGTCGGCGTGGTCGGAGAGCCAGGACTGCGAACCGGGATCCCGCAGTAGTGCGATCGCCACGACGGCGGCGAACAGAACGGCATCGGAGATCTCGAAGGTCCGCGGCTCCTCTCCGCGCAGCCGGGTGGCCGCAACGAGCGCGACGCTGAGAGCGAAGGCGATGAGCGACGCGTCGAGGAGGCTCAGCGGTTCGAGCAGGAAGCTGAACGCGAACCACGGGACCAGCGCGGTGACCGGGTCGTCGAGGATCCGGAGGAAGGGATCGGGATGACGTGGGGCTCTGCCGGGGGCCACTCGCCCTATCCGACCGGAGGCTCCCGTGAGGGAGGGCTCACAACGCCTCTAGGTCGCGATGATCGCAATGACGATCCCGACGATGACCAGCGCGGAGACGGCGAGGGTGACCTGCCCGAGTCCCGCCTTCGGTCCGCCCCGGACCGTGTAGGCGAGACCGACGATCAACCCGATCACCGGCACCATCACGGCGAGGAACAGGCAGATGATCCATTGCAGCGCGTTCGGCGGGCCGCCGGATGAGCGTCGATCGGTCCAGGCGCCGCCGTCCCAGTAACGCCACCCCTCACCGTCGGGATCCCGGTACCAGTTGGCGACCGGGCGATCCGCCGCCGGCTCGGCAATGGGCTTATTCGTCTCCTCCGGGACCATTCGGGAAAAAACTTACCCGAATGCCTGACCTCTCGCGCCGCTCCGGGCGCGCCTTCTTGATCGCAGGGTCTGTTGAGCTAATCGGGGCGCCCGGATTTGAACCGGGGACCTCACCGACCCGAACGGTGCGCGCTACCAGGCTGCGCCACGCCCCGAGGGCGAGCCAGTATAGGAGTTGCCCAGCTCTGGAGTTGCCTAGCCGACCCGGTCGATCGCGGCCTCGATCTCCTCGAGGCTGGGAGCGCCGTCGAGCTCCTCGCTCCCGTTCGCTCCGGTCACGACCACGGCCGGGTCGGCGGTGATCTTGAGCTGGGTGCCGAGATCGTTGCCCGCGCGGGCCGCCTCCTCGGCGTCGGGGTCGAGGTTCGCCTGCTCCCAGGCGGCCGTGTCGAGCTTCGGGACGGCGGCGGCGATCTCGTTCAGGAACTCCTGGCTGACACCCTGCTCCGGCACCTGGTCGAGGTTGCGGACGAACACCTCGATGTACTGCCACTGCCGGTCCTGCTCGCCGGCGGCTTCGGCGGCGACGCCGCCGAGCGTGACCGGCTTGCCGCCGAGCGGGTAGTGGCGGAAGATCAGCTGCGCCTCACCGGTCCTGACGTAGTCGTTGATCAGCGGGTCGATGACCTCGAGCTGGTAGTCGGCGCAACGGGTGCACTGGACGTCGTTGAAGACGTCGATCGTGACCGGCGCCTCGTCGGAGCCGAGGCGGTCGCCGAGCTGCGGGATGCCCCCGATCAGCTGCTGGACCTCGCCGGCCCCCTCGATCGCGAAGTCCTCCTCCTTGTGTTCGCCGACCGACAGCGAGATGAACGCGGCCATCAGGCCGATCGCGGCCAGGCTGAGGATCGTCAGCGGGATCCAGCGGCTTCGCACGGCTCAGCCCGCGACGGCCTTGTAGTAGCGGACCGAGAGGCCCGTCAGCAGCATCCCGAACGCCTCCTCGACGTCGATCGCCGCCGCCGCGGAGTAGGCGGAGAGGCCGGTCCGCTCGATCTCGGCGCTCTTCGCGACCACCTCGTCGACCAGCTCCGGGTGCTGGTCGCAGAAGAACGCCCCCATCGAGTAGAGGTCGGTGTCCATCAGCGACTCGACGAAGGCGTCGCCCTCGGCCTCGCGGGCCGGCTCGGTCTGCTCGGTCGTCACGGCGACCATCGTAGAGCGGCGGCGGTTCCGGGCCCGGAACGACGCCGGCCCCGCCAGGGGCGGGGCCGGCTTGACCAGGAGATGTCGTTTGCGACGAACATCGCCGCGCTCGACACTCCGATCGGCGCCCCGCCCGGCGGCCGCAGCTCCCGGCTCCCGACTGGACGAAATGACCATCGCTTGACACGTCCCGCACAAGCGATAAATATGCCCCCACCCGCGGTACCCGACGAGAGGAATGCCTTGGCGAATCACCTGACGCCCACGGAGCTGGCCGACGAGGTCGACATGAAGCGGCAGGAGGTGATTGCGAGGTGCGTGCAGATGGGTGTCCCGATCCTGCACGGCAGGATCGACAAGACGCTGTTTCAGTCGTCGCTGCGGCAGCTCACCAAGCAGGCCGAACGGCGCCCGGCCTGAGCCGTCTCCTCCGGCGGGCGGAGCCCGCCGATTCGCCCGGGCGGAGGCGTCAGGGTTCCATACACTGACCTCCACGGGGACCGCAGCGGTCCCGAACGCCCGATGCAGAGGAGCGACACCCCAATGGAGTCAGCCACCTTGTCCGAGCCCGGAGCCGGAGAGGGCACCGGCAGCAGCACAGTCGCCGACCTCCTCCCGCTCGCGGCCGAGCGCTACGGGGACGCTCCCGCGGTCATGTGGAAGGAGCCGTCGGGCGAGTGGGCCAGCCGCTCCTACGCGGAGGTCGGCGAGACCGTCGCCGAGCTGGCGCTCGGGTTGATCGACCTCGGGATCGAGAAGGGCGACAAGGTCTCGATCCTCGCGAACACGCGGCCGGAGTGGACCTACGTCGACTTCGCGGCGCTCAGCGCCGGCGCCACCGTCGTCCCGATCTACCAGACGAACTCGGCCGAGGAATGCCAGTACGTGCTCGAGAACTCCGACGCGCGGCTGGTCATCGTCGAGAACGAGGAGCAGCTCGCGAAGGTCCGCGCGGTCCGCGACCGGCTCCCGAAGCTCGAGCAGGTCGTGATCATGGAGGGGACCGCGGGCGACGCGATCGACCTCGACGAGCTCCGCCGCCGCGGCTCCGGCCATGAGCGCAGCGAGTGGGAGGCGCGCTACCGGTCCGTGACGCCCGACGACATCTGCACCTTCATCTACACGTCGGGCACGACCGGCCCGCCCAAGGGCTGCGTGATCAGCCACGGCAACTACCGGGCGATGCTCGACATGACGCAGGCGGTCAACGTCGTCTCGCCGGGAGAGATCACCTACCTCTTCCTCCCACTGGCCCACTCCTTCGCGCTGCTCCTGCAGCTCGGCAGCTTCGACATCGGAGCGACCCTCGCCTACTGGGAGCGCGACCCGCTGAAGATCATCCCCAACCTCGCCGAGGTCCGGCCGCACTACTTCCCGTCGGTCCCGCGGATCTTCGAGAAGATCTACACGGCCGCGACGTCGGCCGCCGAGAAGGAGGGCGGCTTCCGCAAGCGCGCGTTCTGGTGGGCGATCAAGACCGGCAGCCGGGTCCGCGACCTCGAGCGGCGGGGGCAGAAGCCGGGCTTCATGCTCTCCCGTCAGTACAAGGCGGCCGACGCCCAGGTGCTCTCGAAGATCCGCGGCCTGTTCGGCGGCCGGGTCCGCCAGTGCGTCAGCGGCGCGGCGCCGATCAACACCGACATCCTCCGGTTCTTCGACGCCGCCGGGGTGCTCGTCCTCGAGGGCTACGGGATGACCGAGACCTCGACCGCGGCGACGATCTCGACGCCCGAGGACTTCCGCTTCGGCACCGTCGGCCGCCCGTTCCCGGGCTGCGAGGTGAAGATCGCCGACGACGGCGAGGTCCTGATCAAGGGCCCGAACATCTTCCAGGGCTACTACAAGAACGAGGAGGCGACCTCGGAGACGATCGTCGACGGCTGGCTCCACACCGGCGACATCGGCGAGCTCGACAGCGACGGCTACCTCTCGATCACCGGCCGCAAGAAGGACATCATCATCACCGCCGGCGGCAAGAACATCACCCCCGCGAACCTCGAGGCGGAGATCAAGCAGCACCCGCTCGTCAGCCAATGCGTCGTCATCGGCGACCGCCGGCCCTACCTGGTCGCGCTCGTTACCCTCGATCCCGAGGCCGCGGTCGCCTACGCCGCCGAGAACGGGCTCCCCGAGGATCCGGTCGAGCTCTCGCGCAACGCCGGCGTCAAGGCCTCGATCACGGCCCACGTCGACCAGATCAACTCGAAGTTCGCCCGGGTCGAGCAGGTCAAGAAGATCGAGATCCTCCCCAACGACCTCTCCCAGGAGACGGGCGAGCTGACGCCGACGCTGAAGGTCAAGCGGAACGTCGTGGCCGAGAAGTACCAGGACGAGGTCGACGGGCTTTACTCGTAGTTCGTTCCACGAGGGGGGTCGGGCGGGGGAGGCACCGCCTCCGCACTCGCTGCGCTCGCGCTGAGTGTCGGCTGCACCTCCCCCGCCCGACCCTCACGAACGCTCGATCCCGCCGGGGCGGGTTGAGAATGAGCGGAGTCGATGGCGCGAAAAGAACCTCACAGGTAAGAAACGCGCCACCGAGCGTGGTGGAAGGCGGAAAACGCTACCCCTGGTTGCGTTTTCGGCCACTGGGGCGCGATGCCCCAGGCTCAACCTCCCCTCACCGCTAAGAAGACGTCCGCCCCGGCTCTCCCCTCCCACGCAAGCTGCCCGCCCGCGGCGGCGGCCGGCGGCGGTAGGACCGCGGGTGGCGCCGGACGGGGCGCCCCGCGGCGTGCGTAAGCACCCGCGGGGCTGTCCGGCGACAGGACCCGCGGTTCGGGGGTAGGAACGCCCCCCGGCCGGCTAGCGAAGCAGCGCGCCGGTCGTCTGCTCGAACACCCGCCGCCAGGCAGGCGTCTGATCGCGCTCACGCTCGACCTGATCGAGGACGTGGCGGATCCGGCGGGCCGAGATCTGGATGCCGTGGCGCTCGGCGATCTCGCGGTAGCGGTCGTAATCGCGGGCGAGTCGGAGGGTGACCGACTCGAAGCCGTGCTTGGCGATCTGCAGGCGCGCCTTGTAGTCCATGATCGAGGTCGCGAACATCAGCTCGTCGCCGAACTCGGGCTCGATCAGGATGATGTCGACGCCCGGGTACTTGACCGACCATTCCTCGACCGCGCGGTGAAGGCGATCGTGGGCGATCATTCGCATCGCCTGGTTGGCGAGGGCGACGAAGCCCATGTCGGAGACGCGGCGGACGCGGCTGCCGAAGATCGTCGGGACGCGCTTGGAGAAGTCGTTGACGAAGGGGACGATCGGGTTGACGACGACGATGAACTTCGCGCCCTTCTCGACCGCGATGTCGATGTTCGTGGTCGAGCGGATGCCGCCGTCCATCATCTCCCGGCCCTTGATCTCGACCGGCTCGTAGACGAGCGGAAGCGCCGTCGAGGCGGCGACGGCGCGCGAGATCGGGACGTCGCGCCATTCGCCGTCGCCGAGGACGATCCGCTCGGTCGTGTCGATCTCGGTGGCGCAGAGGTAGAGCTCGTTGGCGAGCATCCGGAAGTCGTCGCTGCGGTCGGGGTCGGCGAGCATCTCGGCTACGTAGCTCTCGATCCCCTCGCCGGTGTAGAGGCCCTTCGGCAGGCCGGCGGCGAGCGCGGTCGCGACGTCCATGACCGAGGTCTCGACCAGCGTCCGGGCGATGTCGCGGGTGATCCCCGCGAGCCGTAACGGCAGCTTCAGGCCGGCCGAGGCGAAGCCCTTGTAGTTGGGACGCAGGAGCATCCCGAGGTCCATGTCACGCAGCGGCGAGGGCAGGTGCTTGTTCAGCACCCGCATCATCTCCTCCGGCGTCACCCCGTTGGCGACGGCGCTGCCGACGAACGAGCCCGCGCTGGTGCCGACGTAGACATCGAAGTCGTTGACCGTGCGGTTGACCGCGAGCAGATCGAAGGCACGGAGGGCGCCGATCTCGTAGACGGCGCCGGTGAACCCACCGCCACCCAGAACGAGTGCCGTCTTTGATCTGCTGCGCCGACGGCCGCGCGACTTCTTCGCGCGGCTCGCCGGATCGAGCTGGACTACCTCGCTCATCGGCAGGGGTGATTATGCCAGCGGGTGCCGCCGGAGCGGACCCGTAGCCACCCCGCAACGCTATCCGGACTTCCCCTTCCGCCCTCCGGGGAACCCGCGGATACCGCCCCCCGGCCCCTCTAGACTCGCGCCCCGGATGCTCGCACGCAGCTCGATCACGACCGCGCTGGCGGCCGCGCTCGCCGCCCTCGCGCTGGCCGCGCCCGCTTCCGCCGCGGACCCCGCGTCAGCCTCCCGCCAGGCCCTCCCGGGCCCGGACCTGGCCTTCCGCGGCGACTCGCAGGCCGCGACGAGCCGCAAGCCGATCAGCCGCGGCAGGCTCCAGCGGAAGCTGAAGAAGCTCGCCCGCAGGGCGCCGGGGTCGAGCGGCTACTACGTGACGAAGATCGGCGGCAAGTCCGAGGCGGCGATCTTCGACCGCAACGGCGGCCACACGCGCAAGCTCGCGTCGAACGAGAAGCTCTTCACGACGATCACCGCGCTGCACCGCCTCGGCCCGAAAGGGCGGATCGAGACGAAGGTGAAGGCCGGCGGCAAGGTCGCCAAGGGGAAGCTCAAGGGCGACATCTACCTCGTCGGCGGTGGCGACCCGTCGCTCGACGGCTCCGGCGTCTCCGACCTCGCCGAGCAGGTCCGCAAGGCCGGGATCCGGCGCATCGCCGGCCGGGTGATCGGCGACGACAGCGTCTTCGACCGCCGCCGCGGCGTCCCCGACTCCAACTGGGCAGCCAGCCCCTACATCGCCCCGCTCAGCGGTCTCGTCTACAACGGCTCGACCTACGCCGGCGACCCCGCCAAGGAGGCCGCGAAGGCCTTCCGCGGGGAGCTCCGCGACGCCGGCGTGAGCGTCGGCGGCAAGGTCAAGGTCGGTCGCGTGCCCGGGAAGCTGCGCAACCGGGACTCGCTCGCCGAGCACGACTCGGCGAAGATGGCGACGCTCGTCCGAGCCACGAACAAGGACTCGGTCAACTTCTATGCCGAGATGCTGCTGAAGCGGCTCTGGGCGACCCCGAAGCGCAAGGGCACCACCAACGGCGGCGTCAAGGCGGTCGAGCGTTACGCGAAGGACGTCGGCTCGAAGGTCAAGGCCCGCGACGGCTCCGGCCTGACCGCGGGCAACAAGGCATCGCCGCGCAGCGTCGCCCGGCTCCTGATCGCGGCCCAGCGCGACGACGAGCTCGCCAAACCGCTGTTCAAGTCGCTCTCGATCGCGGGCGTCGACGGCACGCTCGGCGGCCGCATGGGGGGCAGCTCCGCCGCCGGCCGCTGCCGCGGCAAGACCGGGACCCTCACCGGGGTCTCGAACCTCTCCGGCTACTGCAAGACCAAGAACGGGATGGTCGTGTTTTCGCTGCTGATGAACGGCGTCTCGAACCTCGACGCCGCCCACTCCATCCAGGATTCGATGGTGGTGGCGATCTCGCGCCTGCGCTGAACGGCCCTCAGCCGACGAGGCCGCGCAGGGCGACCTCGTCGATTATCTCGACCCCCAGCTTCTCGGCCTTCGCCAGCTTCGATCCCGGGCTGTCGCCGGCGACCACGTAATCGGTCTTCTTCGAGACCGAGCCGGTCACCTTCCCGCCGGCGGCCTTGATCAGGTCGGTCGCCTGCTCGCGGCTCAGGTCCGGAAGCGTCCCGGTGAGGACGAAGGTCCGGTCCTTCAGCGGCCCCTCCTCGGCCCGCCGCTCGGACTCGTCGAGCTCGAACCGGAGACCCTGGCGGCGGAGGTCGGCGATCAGCTCGAGCGTCGCCTCGTCGGAGAGCTGCTCGACGATCGACTCGGCGAGGATCGGGCCGACGCCGTCGACCTCCTCGATCCGCTCCTCGCCGGCCGCGAGCAGGTCGTCGATCGACCCGAAGTGGCGCGCCAGCGCCTCCGCCGTGACCGAGCCGACGCCGTCGAGGCCGAGGGCGAAGAGGACGCGGGCGAAAGGCATCTTCTTCGACTGCTCGATCGCGTCGAGCAGGTTCCGAGCGGAGACCTCGCCGAACCCCTCGAGGCCGGTGAGCTGCTCGGCGGTGAGCTCGTAGATGCCGGCGGCATCGGCGATCAGGCCATCGTCGAGGAACCGCTTGACCTGCTTCTCGCCGAGCCCGTCGATGTCCATCGCCCCGCGGTGGACGAAGTGCTTGACGTGCTGGAAGACCTGGCCGGGACAGCCCTTGCGGTTCGGGCAGATCGTCCAGACGCCCTCCGGCTTGATCGTCGGGGTCCCGCAGATCGGGCACTCCTTCGGCGGTTTCGCCTTACGCAGGCGCTTGCCCTTGCGGCGCTGGATCAGCGGCGATACGACCTGGGGGATGACGTCGCCGGCGCGGGTGATCACGACCTCGTCGCCAACCCGCACGTCCTTGCGCGCCAGGTCCTCCTCGTTGTGGAGCGTCGCCGTGCTCACGGTGACGCCGCTGACGTGGGTCGGCTCGAGCATCGCGAAGGGCACGAGATGTCCCGTCCGGCCGACGTTCCAGACGATGGCGTTGAGCATCGTCGTCGCGGTCATCGGCGGGAACTTCCAGGCGATCGCGTAGCGCGGCTCGCGCCCGACGACGCCGAGCTCCCGCCAGAGCCCGCGGTCGTCGACCTTGACGACGGCGCCGTCGATCTCGTAGTCGAGGCCCTCGCGCTCCTGCTCCCACCACTGGCAGCGCTTCACGACCTCGGCGTCGCTGGAATGGACCGCGATCTTGTCGTTGACCCGGAAGCCGCGCTCGCGGAGCCAGTCGAGCTCGTCGCTGTGGGCGGCGTGGTCGACTCCGCGCCTGAAGCCGATGCCGTAGGTCCAGATCTGCAGCGGCCGCTCCGCCGCGAGTGCAGGGTCGTGCTGGCGGATCGTGCCGGCGGCGGCATTGCGAGGGTTGGCGAACGTCGCCAGCCCGGCCTCGGCGCGCTCGGCGTTGAGCTGCTCGAAGCCGGAGCGCGGGAAGTAGATCTCGCCGCGGACCTCGATCAGCTCGGGGGCGTCGGGGATCCGCAGCGGGATCGAGCGGATCGTCCGCAGGTTGTGGCTGACGTCCTCGCCGATCCGGCCGTCGCCGCGGGTCGTCCCGCGGACGAAGACACCGTTCTCGTAGGTGAGCGAGATCGCGAGGCCGTCGATCTTCGGCTCGGTCACGTAGGTGATCTCCCCCGCCTCGATGTCGAAGCGCTTCAGCAGGTTGCGGATCCGGCCCTCCCACGCCTCGAGCTCCTCGGCGCTGCGGGCGTTTCCGAGCGAGAGCATCGGCTCGAGGTGCTCGTACTGCTCGAAGCCCTCGATCGGCTTGCCGCCGACCCGCTGCGTCGGCGAGTCGGGCGTCCGCAGCTCGGGGTTGTCCTCCTCGATCCCGCGGAGCTCGTTCAGGAGCTCGTCGTAGACGTCGTCGCCGACGAGGGGGTCGTCGTTGACGTAGTAGGCGTGATCGAGCTCGAAGATCCGTTCTCGCAGCTCGGCCGCCCGCGCCTCCGCCCCCGTGCTCACCCCCGCACGACCTCCAGGACCTGCTCGAGGGCCGCCTCCAGTCCCATCTGCTCGACCCGGTCGAACCCGGCATGGGCCGTCAGGTCGAAGTGGATCGGCGTGATCGCCACCCTGCCCGCCGCGACCGCGGCGAGGTCGGTGCCGGGCTCGTCCTCGAAGCCGGGCAGGTACCCATAGATCCGGTAGCGACGGCGGCCGCCCTCGTCGGCGTCGACCTGCTTGAGCTCGTCGTCGTAGATCCGCTTGCCGAGGCGGGTGACGTCGATCCCGCTCGGGATCATCCCCGGGCAGTTGACGTTCAGCAGGGTGCCGTCGGGCAGGTGGCCGTCGCCGACGAGCCGGGTCAACGCGGCGGTCAGCGGCGCGGAGACGGAGAAGTCGAACTCGCGCCCCGGCAGGAAGCCCATCTCGCGCCCGAGCGACTGCTGGGAGACGGCGATCGCGGGGATTCCGAGAACGATCCCCTCGAGCGCGGCGGCGACGGTCCCCGAGTAAGTGACGTCGTCGCCGAGGTTCGAGCCGTGGTTGATGCCGGAGACGATCAGCTCGGGCGGCTCGCCGAGCAGGCCGAGCTGGGCGAAGCGGACGCAGTCGACCGGCGTCCCCTCGGTCGCGTAGCCGACGGTGCCGTCGTCGAAGCTGACCTCCTCGACCCAGAGCGGCGAGCGGGTCGTGATCGATCGCGCCGTCGCGCTCCGGTTCGAGTCCGGAGCGATGACGTGGAGCTCGATCCCGTCGATCTCGAGCAGCGAGCGGCGCAGCGCCTGCAGCCCCGAGGCGCCGATCCCGTCGTCGTTGGTGAGCAGAACCCGCACCGGTTCGATTCTACGAGCGGCGCGGCGCCTGCGCGGACGGCCCGCTCAGTAGGTGACGCCGATCAGGTAGAGGCCGCGGGCCGGAGCCGTCGGGCCCGCCTCGGCACGCGGCGCCCCGTCGAGCAGGGCGCGGAACGAGGCCGGGTCGCGGCGGCCGCCGCCGACCTCGAGCATCGTCCCGACCAGCACCCGGACCATGTTGCGCATGAAGGAGTCGGCCTCGATCTCGAAGCAGGCGATGCGGCCGCCCTCCTCGTGCCAGACGGCTTCGAGCACGTCGCGCTCGAAGCGCACGTGCGCGGTCTCGGTCGGCGTGAACGCCGTGAAGTCGTGGGTTCCCCGGAGCATCGCGGCGCACTCGGCCAGCGCCTCCCGGTCGAACGGATACGGCCAGTTGAGGGCGCGCCCGCGCTCGAACGGGCTCGGCGGCCCCCCGAGCTCGAGCCGGTAGCGGTAGCGGCGCGAGCGAGCGTGACGGCGGGCGTCGAAGCCGGGCGCCTCAGCGACCGCGGTGACGGCGACGTCCGGGCCCGTGAGCGAGTTGACGGCCCGCTCGAACGACTCCGGCAGCGGCCGGTCGGTCGTCAGCGAGGCGACCTGGGCGAGGGCGTGGACCCCGGCGTCGGTGCGGCCCGCGACCGTCAGCGGCGCCGGGGCCCGGAGGACGCGTGCGATCGCCTCCTCGAGCTCCCCCTGGACGGTCCGCATCCCGGGCTGGACGGCCCAGCCCTTGAACCGGGAGCCGTCGTAGGCGATGTCCAAGCGGTAGGTCGCCATCCGGCGACCCGCCTAGACCAGTTCGAGGTAGACCATCTCCGTCGAATCGCTGCGGCGCGGTCCCAGCTTGACGATCCGGGTGTAGCCCCCGGGCCGTTCGCTGTAGCGCGGCGCGATCTCGTCGACCAGCTTGTGGACGATGAACTTGTCCTGGCCGAGGCGCGAGAGCAGCAGCCGGCGCGAGTGCAGGTCGCCGCGCTTGGCGAGCGTGATCATCCGCTCGACCTCGGGCTTGACGGCCTTCGCCTTCGCCTGGCTGGTCTGGATCCGCTCGTGTTCGAAGAGCTGGCGCGACAGGTTCTTCATCAGCGCCTTGCGATGAGCCGAATCCCGGCTCAGCTTGTGTCGGTTCCTCTTGTGGCGCATCGTCGCTGGGCTCCTGTCGGGTGGTCGTCTTCCGGACTACTCGTCGCGCAGCGCGAGGCCGAGGCCGTGCATGGCCTCGATGACCTCTTCGATCGAGCGCTCGCCGAAGTTCGGGATCGCCTTCAGCTCCGACTCGGACTTCGCCTGGAGGTCGCCGATCGTCTGCACGCCGGCCCGCTTCAGGCAGTTGTAGGCGCGGACGCCGATCTCGAGCTCCTCGATCAGCCGGTCGTCGCCGCTGCCGGCCGCGCCGGCGTCGTCGGCGGCCTCCGGCTCGGCGCCGTTGGTCTGGGTCAGCTCCTCGACGCGATCGGCGTCGGTGAAGATCGCGAGGCTCGCGATCATCAGCTCGGCGGCCTCCCGCAGCGCGGCGCCGGGCTCGATCGAGCCGTCGGTCTCGAGCTGCAGCGAGAGCTTGTCGAAGTCGGTCCGCTGACCGACGCGGGAGGAGTCGACCCGGTAGGACGCGCGCTTGATCGGCGAGAAGATCGAGTCGATCGGGATGACTCCGATCGGCTGGTCCTCCGTCTTGTTGTCCTCGGCCGGCGAGTAGCCGCGACCGCGGCCGACCGTCAGGTACATCTCGAGCTTCGTCTTCTTCTCGAGCGTGGCGATCGGCGCGCCGGGGTTGAGGATCTCGACTCCGGCCGGGGTCTCGAGGTCACCGGCGGTGATCTCGCCGGGGCCGGTCGCGACCAGGGGCACCTCGACGACGTCGGCGTCGGTGTGCATCCGGACGACGATGTCCTTGAGGTTGAGGATGATGTCGGTGACGTCCTCCTTGACCCCGGGGATCGCCGAGAACTCGTGGGCGACGCCCTCGATCCGGACGCTGGTGATCGCGGCACCCTTCAGCGAGGAGAGCAGCACGCGACGGAGGCTGTTGCCGTACGTGTAGCCGAAGCCCTTGTCGAGCGGCTCGATCGTGAACGAGCCCTGGTTGTCGCTGATCTCCTCACCGGAGATCGTCGGAGTCTGAAAATCGGGCAGGGTGGTCATTGCGCTTCCTTCCGTCGCAGGTTTTTCGAAGCCCCTACTTCGAGTACAGCTCGACGATGAGCTGCTCGGAAATCGGCGAGTCGATCTCGTCCCGCTCGGGAAGGCGCAACACCTTCGCGGTGAGCGAGTCGTGATCGGCCTGCAGCCATGGGGGCACGGTTGAAATCAGTTCGGTGGCGACCCGGACGGTCGTCTCGGCGTCGGAGCCCGACTTGATCGAGATGACGTCCTCGGGCTTCACCTGGTAGCTGGGGATGTCGACGCGACGGCCGTTGATCTGCCAGTGGCCGTGGCGGATGAGCTGGCGCGCCTGGCGCCGCGAGGCGGCGAAGCCGAGGCGGACGAGGACGTTGTCGAAACGCCGCTCGAGCAGCCGCAGCAGGTTCTCGCCGGTGACGCCGTCCTGCCGCGAAGCCTTGTCGTAGTAGGAGCGGAACTGCTTCTCCAGGACCTGGTAGAAGCGGCGCGCCTTCTGCTTCTCGCGGAGCTGCTGGCGGTACTCGGACGCCCGCAGGCGGCCGCGGCCATGCTCGCCCGGCGGGTAGGAGCGGCGCTCGACGCCGCACTTGTCGGTCAGGCAGCGCTCGCCCTTGAGGAAGAGCTTCTGGCCCTCGCGGCGGCACTGCTTGCACTGCGGTCCGGTGTCGCGGGCCATCAGACGCGCCTCCGCTTCTTCGGGCGACAGCCGTTGTGGGCCTGCGGGGTCACGTCCTTGACCGTGGTCACCTGCAGGCCGGCGGCCTGGAGCGCGCGGATCGCGGTCTCGCGACCCGAGCCGGCCCCCTTGGCATGGACCTCGACCCGCTCGAGGCCGTGCTCCATGCCCTTGCGGGCGGCGTTGTCGGCGGTCACCTGAGCGGCGAACGGAGTCGACTTGCGCGAACCCTTGAACCCGGCGCTGCCGGCGGACTCCCAGGCGATGACGTTGCCCTCGGGGTCGGTCAGGGTGACGATCGTGTTGTTGAAGCTGGTCTTGATGTGCGCCTGCCCGAAGGGCACGTTCTTGCGCACGCGGCGCTTGGAGCGGCCGGCGCCTCGCTTTGGTTGCGGCATCTAGGAAGTCCTCACTCGGTACTCGGTCTCGAACATCACTTGGGTGACGGCGCCTTCTTGCGGCCGGTCACGCTCATCTTCTTCGGGCCCTTGCGGCCGCGCGCGTTCGTTTTCGTGCGCTGGCCGCGGGCCGGCAGGCCGCGCCGGTGGCGGAGGCCGCGATAGGAGCCGATCTCCATCAGCCGCTTGACGTTCTGCGAGCGCTCGCGCCGCAGATCGCCCTCGACCGGGAAGGACTCGACGGCCTCGCGAAGCTTGATGACCTCGTCCTCGGTCAGATCGCCGACGCGGGTGTCGGCGTCGACGCCGGTGTCGGCGAGGATCTTCCGCGCGGTCGAGTCGCCGATCCCGTGGACGTACGTCAGCCCGACCTCAACCCGCTTGTTCAGCGGGAGGTTCACTCCTGCGATTCGCGCCACTAGCCCTGCCTCTGCTTGTGCCGGGGGTTCGAGCAGATCACGAGCACGCGACCGCGCCGCCGGATGACCTGGCATCTTTCGCACATCGGTTTTACGGAGGCTCGAACCTTCATCGCTTCCGGCTTTCTATCTGACTTGAGGTGGCCCGCGTCATCCCAGGAACCGGATGGCAGGCGGTAACGGACGGCCCTGAGGCCGAACGGGCATGCTAGCACGGGCGCCGCGGCGTGCAAAGCCGCGCGCGGAGGCGCCGATTCAGCCGCCGAGATCCGCTGCAATGCCGCTCGCCCAGGCACGGATCTCGTCCCAATCGCGGCGGTCTCGGTACTCCTCGGGCGTGTTGTCGGCCATCGCCTTCGCCATGCGTCCCGATTCCGGTGATATCCGTCCGCCGAAGACCACGTGATCGCGGACGCCGAGCTTCTCGGCCTTCGCGACGGTCCGCTTCGGCTCCTGCCAGGCGGCGTCGTCCTCCGCCGGATCGCCGGTCGGGCCCGAGCTGAAGATCCAGAAGGGCATCTCCGCGAGCTCCTTGGCGTGCTTGCGGAGGAAATGGCGGGCGTCGCCCTGCCAGTGCTTCATGTAGACGGCGCTTCCGAGCACGACGGCGTCATAGGAGCCGAGGCCGCCGACGTCCCCGACCGCCGCGCAGTCGGCGGCGAGACCGTCGTCGCGGAGGGCCGCGGCGATCGCCTCGGCGATCTCGGCGGTCGATCCGTGTTTGGAGGCGTAGGCGACGAGAACCGTCATCGGTGGAGCGTCGCGCACGGGACCCGCGACCGAATCCGTGGAAAGCGCGGATTTCTGGGCGCGCGACCGCCTCTACGGTGAACCGATGGCGGGCGAGCCCAACGCAGCCGGCGGCGAGCCTCTGATCGCCCTGCGCGGCGTCAGCCGTCACTACGAGATCGGCGGCGGGACGGTCAAGGCGCTCGACCAGGTCGACCTCGAGGTCCGGCCGGGCGAGTTCGTCGTCATCCTCGGCGCCTCCGGGAGCGGCAAGACGACCCTGCTGAACGTGATCGGGGCGCTGGATCTGCCGACCGCGGGCACGATCCGGATCGGCGGCCGCGATGTCACCGGTGCCACCCGGCGGGAGCTCTTCGCCCTTCGCCGCCACGAGATCGGCTTCATCTTCCAGAGCTTCAACCTGTTTCCGGGACTGACCGCGCTCGAGAACGTCGAGTTCGGCGCCGACGTCGCCGGCAGGGCCGATGCCCGCGACGCGGCCGGCGAGGTGCTCGCCCAGGTCGGGCTCGGTGAGCGCGGGGACCACTTCCCCCACGAGCTCTCGGGCGGCGAGCAGCAGCGGGTCGCGATCGCGAGGGCCCTCGCGGCGGGCAACCCGATCGTGCTCGCCGACGAGCCGACCGGGGAGCTGGACTTCGAGACCGGCGTGCAGATCCTCGAGCTCCTCCACGGCGTCACCCACACCTCGGGGACGGCGGTCCTCGTCGTGACCCACAACCGCGAGATCGCCCGGGTCGCGGACAGGGTCGTCGAGCTCTCGAGCGGCACGGTCGTCTCCGACCGGGCGAACGAGCCGGCGGCGCTGGCCGACCTCCGCTGGTGATCGCGTGAACGGCGGGCTCCGCTTCTGGCTGGCCTGGTCGTGGCGCGACCTCCGGGGTCGGTGGCAACTCGTCCTCGCGATCGGGCTGCTGCTCGCCGGCGGCGTCGGCCTCGCGGCCGGCCTGGCGAGCATGCGCGACTGGCGGGTCGCGTCCAACGACGAGAGCTTCGCCCAGCTCGGCGTCCACGACCTCAGGGTCGAGGCCGAACAGGGCTCCTACGCTCCGACCGGCTCCCTGGCGCAAGCGGCGCGCCGGATCCCCGACGCCGACATGATCGCGGCGGCCGGCGAGCGGCTGATCGCGCCGACCCAGATCGACGCCTCCGAGGCCGCCGGGCACACCGTGATCACCCCGGGCCAGGTGATCGGAGTCGAGACCGGAGCGGGCCGCGAGGTCTCCGGGGTCACCGTCACCGGCCCGCCGGTCGACTCGGTGGCGGTGACGGAGGGCGACGGGCTGCCGACCCGATCGGGGGCGGTGGCCGGGATCCTCGATCCGCAATACGCGAAGGAGAACGGGATCGCGCCGCCGGCGCAGATCACCGTCGCCGGCGGCGAGCGGATCGACGTCGTCGGTCTCGGCAACAGCCCGGAGACGTTCGTCGTCATCGGTCCCGGCGGGAGCTTCAGCAGCGAAGCCGATTACGGGACCGTCTTCCTCCCGCTCGCGGCGGCGCAACGGGTCGCCGGGTTGCCGGGCAAGGTCAACGACCTCGCGATCGAGCTCGCTCCGGGCGCCGACGCGGGGCGGGTCGCGACGGAGCTCCGCGACCAGATCGAGCGCGATCTGCCGGGCTTCGGCCTCGAGGTGACGGACACCTCCGACATCGACGGCCGCCGGATCCTCTACGACGACGCCGACAACGACCAGCAGCTCTTCGACGTCTTCGCCTTCCTGATCCTGGCCGGAGCCGCCTTCGGGGCGTTCAACCTGATCAGCAGGACGATCGAGTCGCAGCGCCGCGAGATCGGCATCGGGATGGCCCTCGGCGTCGAGCCCCGCCGGCTGGCGATCCGGCCCCTGCTGATGGGCCTGCAGATCGCCGTCGCCGGCGTCGTGCTCGGGGTGCTCGTCGGCCTCGGCGTCAACGCCTGGCTCCGCGGCCTCCTCGCCGACCAGCTGCCGCTGCCGTTCCTCGACACCGACGTCCGCTGGGACCGGTTCGCCACCCGCGCCGCGATCGGGTTTGCGATCCCCCTGCTGGCCGCCGCGTGGCCGGTCTGGCGCGGGCTCCGGATCCGGCCGATCGAGGCGATCGAGGCGGGCTTCCGCTCAGCCCGCGGCGGTGGTCTCGCGCCGCTTCTGGCCAAGCTGCCGACCCCGGGCCGGAGCCTCGCGCAGATGCCCGCCCGCAACGTCCTGCGCGCGCCCCGCCGCACCCTCCTGACCGTGCTCGCGAGCGCCGCCGTGATCTCGGTGGCGGTCTCGATGTCGGGGATGCTCGACTCCTTCCGCGCCACCGTCGACGCCAACGCGGCCGAGCAGGGGCGGATGGCGCCCGACCGCCTCGAGGTGACGCTGGCCGGCTTCGTCCCGGCCGACGCTCCGGCGCTCCGGCGATTGGCGGACTCCCCCCTCGCGGCCGCCACCGACTCGCGGCTGAGCGTCCCGGCGACCTTGCGATCCGCGAACGACGAGATCGACGTCGTCGTCGACACGATCCCCGGGCGCGACCCGGTCTGGACGCCGCGAGCGACCGCCGGCTCGCTGCCGGAAGGCCCCGGCGAGGTGCTGATCGCCGAAAGCGCCGCCGAGGACCTCGGCGTCGGCGTCGGCGATCGGATCACGCTGATCCATCCGGTCCGCGCCGGCCCGGACCGGTTCGAGACGGGGGAGGACGAGGTGGTCGTCAGCGGCACCCACGCCGACCCGTTCCGGTTCCCGGTCTACATGAGCGGCTCCGGGGCCGCCGCATTCGGGCTCGAGGGCAGGGTCAACGCCATCGATGTGCTCCCGCCGGCGGGGGTCGGCGAGAACACGGTCAAGCGGGCGCTGCTGACCCACCCGGGAGTGGCGACCATCGAGTCGGCGTCGACGCTCGGCGACGCGCTCGAGGAGGGTCTCGACGAGTTCGGCGCCATCATCCGCGTCGTCGTCGGGATCGCCGTCGTCCTCGTCCTGCTGATCGCTTTCAACTCGACCGCGATCAACGCCGACGAGCGCGCTCGCGAGTACGCGACCATGTTCGCCTACGGCCTGCCGGTGCGGACGGTCGTCCGGCTGGCGATCGTCGAGAGCCTGCTGATCGGGCTGCTGGCGACCGCCGTCGGCCTTCTCCTCGGCGTCCTCATCCTCGGTTGGGTCATCAACGTCAGCATCGAGGAGGTGCTGCCGGAGCTCGGGGTCATCGGCTCGCTCTCGCTCGGCACGGTCGCGCTCGCGGCATTGGCCGGGGTCGGCGCGATGGCGGCAGCGCCCCTCCTGACGATCCGGCGCCTGCGGAAGATGGACGTCTCCTCGACGCTCCGCGTCGTCGAGTGAGGTTTGGGCGCCGGATGGGTATGGGTGGTCCATCGATACCGGGTTCAGCAGTCAGGACGCTCAGAGCGACTTCAACCGGGCGCGCCGCCGCGCCGCGCTGCACCGGCTCTCGGCGCGGCTCCGGGGTCAGGCCGGCGACGTCACGACGCTGCTGCCGTTCAGCGAGGTCGTCGACGCGCTCGGCCGGACCGGAGAGCGCCGGGTCGGCCTGACGTCGATCCCGCTCGACACGATCGTCGGCTCGGTCGACCGCGCCGAGGAGTTCGACCGCGACTTCCGCCCCCGCAGCGCCCGGGTCCGGGCTCGCTGGCAGCGGATCAACGCGGCCCAGCGCCGCGGCGAGGGGATGCCGCCGATCGAGGTGCTCCGGGTGGGCGGCCTCCACTTCGTCGTCGACGGTCACCACCGGGTCTCGGTCGCCCGCCACCTCGGGCGGGACGTGATCGAGGCCTACGTGACCGAGGTGACCACCCGGGTGGCGCCCGACGAGCGGCTGAAACTCGCCGACCTCCCGGCGAAGAGCCACGAGCGGCTGTTCCTCGAGCGGGTACCGCTGACGGGCGAGGAGCGCCTGCGAATCACGTTCAGCGACCCGCAGCAGGGCTATGCCGAGCTCGCGGAGGCGGTCGAGGCATGGGGGTTCCGGCTGATGCAGGGCCTGAACGAGATGCTCGACCGCCGCGAGGTCGCGCAGGCCTGGTTCGAGGACGAGTTCGTGCCGGTCGTCGATTCACTCCAAGAGGCGGACCTGATCGCCGACGGGACCGAGGCCGACGCCTACATCCGCGTCGTCCGCGAGCGGTACATGCTGCTCCGCACCCACGAGTGGGACGACGACGTCATCGCCCGCCTGCAGCGGGCGCTCGACTGAGCGGGTCCGCGCTCAGCCCTCGTCGGCCGCGGCGACCCGCTCGCCCGACTCGAGATCGAAGAAGTGGAGCTTCGTCGGGTCCATCCAGAGCTCGATCCGCTCCCCCCGCTTGGCCTCACTGGTCGCGTCGAGCCGGGCGACGATCTGCCCCGACTCCGACGCCGACTCGCCGCCGGTGTCCGCCGCGAGCTCGTCGAGCTGCTCGGCACGGACCTCGGCGTCGGTGTCGAAGTAGACGTAGAGCTCCGAGCCCATCGACTCGAGGATCGAGACCTCGACCTCGAAGCGCGGGCCCTCCTGATCGCCGATCAGCTTCGCGTCCTCGAAGTGCTCGGGGCGAACCCCCGCCATCAGGTTCTGGGCCGAGTGCGATTCGAGCGAGCTCACCGTCGCCTCGCTGATCTCGACCTCGCAGAAGGGCAGCTTCGCGGTCCGGCCCGAGACCTCGACCGGCATGAAGTTCATCGAGGGCGAGCCGATGAAGCCGGCGACGAAGAGGTTCACCGGGTGGTCGTAGAGCTCCTGCGGGCTGCCGACCTGCTGGAGCTCGCCCTTCCGCATCACCGCGACCCGGTCGCCGAGCGTCATCGCCTCGGTCTGGTCGTGGGTGACGTAGACCGTCGTCGTCTCGAGCCGGTTCTGGATCCGCGAGACCTCGGCCCGCATCTGGACCCGGAGCTTCGCGTCGAGGTTCGAGAGCGGCTCGTCCATCAGGAACGCCTTCGGCTCGCGGACGATCGCCCGGCCCATCGCCACCCGCTGGCGCTGACCGCCGGAGAGGTTCGAGGGCTTGCGGTCGAGGTGCTCGGTGAGGTCGAGGATCTGCGCGGCGTTCTCGACCATCTCGTCGATCTTCGACTGTTCGACCTTCGCCATCTTCAGCGGGAAGGCCATGTTCTCGCGCACGGTCATGTGCGGGTAGAGCGCGTAGTTCTGGAAGACCATTGCGATGTCGCGGTCCTTCGGCGCCTTGCCGTTGACGACGTTCTCGCCGATCCGCAGCTCGCCGTCGGAGATGTCCTCGAGGCCGGCGATCATCCGCAGCGCGGTCGACTTGCCGCAGCCCGACGGCCCGACGAGGATCAGGAACTCGCCGTCGGCGATGTCGAGGTCGAGCTGCTTGACCGCCTCGGTCCCGTCGGGGAACCGCTTGGTGACCTTGTCGAGAGTGATCTCTGCCATCTGCCCTGGGTCTCCTCTCTAGCCCTTGACGGCGCCGGAGGTCAGTCCGGCGACGATCCGCCGCTGGAAGATGAGTACGAAGATGATGATCGGGATCGTCACGATCACCGCCGCCGCCGCGATGTTCGCGAACGGCTGTGTGAACTGGGAGTCGCCGGTGAAGAATGCGAGTGCCGCCGGGACCGTCCGCGACGCGTCCGAGCTGGTCAGCGAGATCGCGAACAGGAAGTCGTTCCAGGCGAAGATGAAGACGAGGATCGCCGCCGTGAACATGCCCGGGGTCGCAAGCGGCACGATCACCTTCCGGAACGCCTGAAACGGCGTCGCCCCGTCGACCTGGGCCGCCTGTTCGAGCTCCCAAGGGATCTCGCGGAAGAAGGCGACGAGCGTGTAGATCGCGAGCGGCAGCGAAAAGCTCAGGTAGGGGATGATCAGCCCCGCCCAGGTGTCGTAGAGGCCGAGGGCGCGCCACATGTCGAACAGCGGTCCGACCGTCGAGATCGCCGGGAACATCGCGATCGCGAGCGCGCCGCCGAGGACGGCGGTCTTGCCCGGGAAGTCGAGGCGCGCGATCGCGTAGGCGGCGAACGACGCGAGGACGATCGCGATCACCGTCGCGATCAGCGCGATCCCGATCGAGTTGATCAGCGGCTTCAGGAACGGCCCGTCGAGTCCGTCGGTGAAAAGGGCCTCGTAGTTCTTGAAGGTCGCTTCGCTGGGGACGAGCGTTCCCCAGAAGCCCTCGTTCGGCGTCACCGTCACCGTCGCCGGGGTCTTCAGCGACAGCGAGATGATCCACAACACCGGGAACAGCGCGTAGAAGATCACGACGACGATCCCCAGCAGCCAGATGATCCGTTCCTGGGCTGTGCGCTGCTCGGTCATCGGTCGTCCTCCTTGCCCGGCACCGACGTGCCGAAGCCCTTGACGAACAGGAACGCGATGATCAGGACGCAGACGAAGATCAGCACCGAGACCGCGGAACCGAGCCCGAGGTTGAGTCTCGATATGAGCTGGTTGTAGCCGAGGATCGATACCGACTCGGTGTCGACGGAGCCTCTGGTCATCACGAAGATCGAGTCGAAGACGCGGAAGGCGTCGAGGGTCCGGAACAGCAGCGCGACGAGGATCGCGGGCTTCATCAGCGGCAGCGTGATCCGGAAGAACCGCTGGACGGCGTTGGCGCCGTCGACCTTGGCCGCCTCGTAGAGGCCGTCGTCGATCGTCGTCATCCCCGCCAGCAGGAGTAGTGCGATGAACGGCGTCGTCTTCCAGACCTCGGCGAGGATGATCACGAAGAAGGCGCTGAACCGCTCGCCGAACCAGTTCATGTCGTCGGCGACGAACGGGAGCTGGTTGACGAAGCCGGTGTCGGGCTGGAACGCGAACTGCCAGGTGAAAGCGGCGACGACTGTGACGATCCCGTAGGGGATCAGGACCGAGGTCCGCACCACCCCGCGGCCGAAGATCGCCCGGTGCATGAGCAGGGCGATCGCCATGCCGAGCGTGAACTCGATCGCGACCGAGACGACGGTCACCCCGAGCGTGTTGGCGACGTCGGTCCACCACAGGCTCGAGGTGAGGACGTCGACGTAATTGGAGAGCCCGACGAACTCGCGCTCGTCCGGGAAGCGGAGGTCGAAGCGCTGGAGGCTGAGGACGAACGCGTAGATGATCGGGTAGGCGGTGACGAGCAGCATCGCCAGGACTGCCGGCGCGCAGAGCAGCCAGCCGAGGCGGCGCTCGGAGCGTGCGCGGTCGCTCAGCGGCGGCTTCTTCGCCTTGCCCGAGCTGGTCGCGGCCTCGGCCGCGGGAGCTGACGTGGCCGCTTCCATCAGAGCAGTCCCTCCACGTTCAGGGCGGTCTGGACGTTGTCGCGAAGCTCGGTGACGGTGGATCCGACGTCGTCGGGTGAGATGTCGGCGAGCGGGTGGATCGTCCGCTGGATCGCCAGCGAGAGGTCCTGATAGGCGGGCGTCACCGGGCGCGGTGCCGCCTGGTCGATCGACTGGCGGATCAGGTCGGCGAAGCCCGGATAGACGTCGTCGATGGCCTTTTCGTCGTAGAGGCTCTCGGTCACCGGCGGCAGCCCGCCGGCGGTCGCGATCTCGATCTGGTTCTTCGGCGCGATCATGCACTCGATCGCGTCGAAGGCCTCCTGCTTGTGCTCCGAGTAGCTGGAGACGCCGAGGTTGATCCCGCCGAGCGGCGGCGCCGACGGGCGGTTCGCGTCGACCCGCGGGTACAGCGCCTCGCCGAGGTTCTTGAAGACGTCGGGCGCGTTCTCCTTCGCGCTCGGGTAGACGAACGGGTAGTTGATCATGAAGCTCGAGGAACCAGCCTCGAACGACAGCCGCGAGGTGTCCTCGTTCGACGTCGACTGCGACGGGTCGGCGGCCTCGGAGTTGGCGAGCTCGACCATGAGCCCGAGCGCCTTGTCGGTCTGCGGGCTGCTGAGGTCGACCTCCTGCGCGTTGTCGGGCTGGACGATGCTCGTCCCGGCCGACTCGACCATCGAGTTGAGCCAGACGACGAGGCCCTCGTAGCGGTCGGCCTGGACCTGGATCAGACCGTCCTTGCCGATCTTCGCGGCCTGGTCGAGCATCTCGTCCCAGGTCTTGGGCGGCTTCGGTACCCGGTCGGTGCGGTACCAGAGCAGCTGGGTGTTGGTCCAGATCGGCGCCGCCCAGAGCTTGTCCTCGAAGCGCGCGGTCTCGGCGACGCTCGGGAATACGCCCTGGGTCGCGGCCTTCTCCTCGGCGCCGGTCCACTGCTCCACCCAGCCGGCGTTCGCGAACTCGCCGGTCCAGATCACGTCCATGCCCATGATGTCGATCGAGCTGTCCTCCGCCCCGAGCCGGCGCACGAGCTGCTCGCGCTGCTGGTCGGCCTCGTTCGGCAGGTACTCGAACGAGACCGTGTACTCCCCGTTCGAAGACTTCGAGCAGCTGTCGGCGATCTTCGGGAGGATCCCGCTCGGCTCGTTGAAGATGAAGAAGCTGAGCTCGGTCGGCCCCCCGGACTCGTCGTCGCCGCAGGCTGAGACGACGAGCGCTGCGGCCACCAGGCAGCCGAGCAGCGTCGCTGCCACGGATCGTCGTAGTGCGCGTCCCGCGCGTTCTGAGGTTCCCTCTCCCAAGGGGCCGCCCCTTCTCTCACTCCCGGCGACCGGCCGGCCGCCTTGGCGATCCTCCTACCCGGGCCCCGGGGCCGATAAACGCCCGGGACGCCTCCGTCAGCCGATGCGGGTCACGACTGCCGCGTGCCCGTCGATCTCGACGCCGTCCGTTACGGCCCTCGCGGCGCCGGCGGCGGTCTCGAGCACCACGGTCGCCCCCTCCGGCAGCGCCACCGTCGCCGGGCCGTCGCCGAGGTTGATCGCGACCCGGTGGCGGCCGCGGTCGAAGACGAGCGTGTTCGCCGGCGAGCTCACCCTGACCGGGGCGCCGTCGATCTCGCGGCGAAGCTCGATCAGCCGCCGGAAGAGGTTGAGGACCGATCCCTCGTCCGCCGCCTCGGAGTCCGCGTTGCGGCTCTCGGGGTCGACCGGTGCGAGCCAGGGGTCGCCGGCGGTGAAGCCGCCGGCGTGCGAGCCGTCCCACTGCATGGGCCGGCGGCAGCCGTCCCGCCCGAAGCGGTCGCGCGGAGGGTCGGCAGGGCCGCCGTCGACCATCCCGAGCTCCTCCCCCTGGTAGAGGAAGGCGGTATCGCCGAGGGTCAGCAGCAGGACCGCGGCGGCCCGGGTGTTCTCCTCCCCCCACCGGGTCGCGACCCGCGGGAAGTCGTGGTTGGAGGTGACCCAGGCGACGCCGCCGGCGGCGCTCGAACGCTCGATCGCCGCGGCGAGGTGCTCGGCGTCCCAGTCGGCGTGGAGCAGGTCGAAGGCGAAGGCGGCGTCGAGGTACTCGAGGTACGGCAGGATGCGCGCGACCGGCAGGTAGACCTCGCCGATCAGCGGCACGTCCCCCGCCGCCTCGCGCAGCGTCGCGAGCGCGAGCGCGATCTCGGGCGAGTCGCGGGAGTGGATCAGGTCGAGCTTCCGCAGCTCCTCGGGCATCGGCAGCGGGAAGGGCGCCTCGGCCGGCGGGTCGTCGCGGAGGCCGGCGTCCTTGACCATCCGGTCGACGGCGTCGATCCGGAAGCCGTCGACGCCGCGGCCGACCCAGTGCCGGACGACCCCGGCCATCGCCGCTCGCACCTCGGGGTTGCGCCAGTCGAGGTCGGGCTGTTCGGGATAGAAGGAGTGCAGGTAGAGCCGGCCGCTGACCGGGTCCGGGCTCCAGGCCGGTCCCCCGAAAGACGCGAGCCAGTTGTTCGGGGGCTCGGGGCCGTCCGCCCAGACGTAGAAGTCCGGTCGCTCGCGGAACCAGGGGTGCTCGATCGAGGTGTGGGAGACGACCAGGTCGAGGACGACCCGGATGCCGCGGTCGTGGGCGTCGGCGACGAGCAGGTCGAAGTCGCGATCGGTGCCGTACTCGGGCGCGATCGCCCGGTGGTCGGAGACGTCGTAGCCGTAGTCGGCGAGCGGGGAGGCGTAGATCGGCGCGAGCCAGATCGCGTCGACGCCGAGCCACTCGAGGTAGGGCAGGCGGCTTCGGATCCCAGGCAGGTCGCCGATCCCGTCGCCGTCGCCGTCCTGGAACGAGCGCGGGTAGATCTCGTAGACGACGGCCCCGCCGGGCCAGCGTGCGGACCTCGCCGCTGCCGCGGAGGCGGCGGGCTCTAGTCCTCGTGCCACGGAGTCAGAATCCGCGGGCCGTCCTCGCCGACCGCGACGGTGAACTCGAAGTGGGCCGCAAGCGAGCCGTCCTCCGAATAGACGGCCCAGTTGTCGGAGCCCATCCTGATCTCGGGCGAGCCGATGTTCACCATCGGCTCGATCGCGAAGGTCATCCCCTCCTCGAGCTTCGGGCCCTTGCCGGGCTCGCCGAAGTTCGGGATCTGCGGGTCCTCGTGCATCCGCCGGCCGATCCCGTGGCCGACGAGGCTGCGGATCACCGCGAGGCCGTCGCGCTCGACCCGTTCCTGGATCGCCGCCGAGACGTCGCCGAGGTGGTTCCCCGCCTTCGCCTCCGCGATCCCGCAGAACAGCGAGTCCTTGGTCGTCTCGAGCAGCTGGACCGCCGGCTCGGAGACGGGGCCGATCGGGATCGTGAACGCGGCGTCGGCGACCCAGCCGTCGAGGGTGACGCCGACGTCGAGCGAGATCAGGTCGCCGCGCTTGAGCTCGTAGGAGCCGGGGATACCGTGGACGACCATGGAGTTCGGCGAGGCGCAGATCGAGCCGGGGAAGCCGTTGTAGCCCTTGAAGGCCGCCTCGGCCCCCTGCGAGCGGATGAACTTCTCCGCCGCGAGGTCGAGGTCGAGCGTCGTCACGCCGGGGCGGGCGCTCTTCTTCAGCATCTTCAGGCAGCGAGCCAGGATGTCCCCGGCGGCGGCCATCTTGTCGACCTGCTCCGGAGTCTTCGGGACGATCAAGGCGTCAGAGCTCTTCTTCCATCCGCAGGGTCGCGAGCAGCGCCCTGATCCGGTTGCCGACCTCCTCGGGCTCGAGCGAGCCGTCGACCCGCTTGAGCACGCCCCGCTCCTCGTAGAAGTCGACCAACGGCTTCGTCTTCTCGTGGTAGGTCTCGAGGCGGTGGCGGATCACCTCGGGCTTGTCGTCGTCGCGGACGATCAGCCGGGCGCCGCAGATGTCGCAGACGTCCTCGTTCTTCGGCGGGTCGAAGTCGACGTGGAAGATGTGGCCGTTCTTGGCGCAGGTGCGGCGGCCGCCGAGCCGGCGGACGACCTCCTCGTCGCTGACGTCGATCAGCACCGCGGCGGTGATCGAGCGGCCGAGGCCCTCCATCTCCTCACCAAGCGCGTCCGCCTGGCCGACGGTGCGGGGGAAGCCGTCGAGGATGAAGCCGTCGGCGGCCTCGGCACCCTCGACCCGCTCGGCGATGACGCCGATGATCACCTCGTCGGGCACGAGATCGCCGCGGTCCATGTATTCCTTGGCGGTCCGGCCGAGCTCGGTCCCCTCGGCGACCGCGGCCCTGAGGATGTCGCCGGTCGCGTAATAGGGCAGGCGGAAGTCCTCCTGCAGGCGCTCGCCCTGCGTTCCCTTGCCGGACCCGGGGGGACCGAGGAGGATGAGGTTCAGCTCGGACACGGGAGGTTGCAGGCTACCGTTCGCCCCGCGGCGCCGTTATCCGGGATTCCTACGGGCCGAGCTCGGAAATCGAGCCGTAATGGTGGATCGCGATGCCCCCGAAGCCCGGATCCCCATCGAAGGCCGTCCGCACGGCCGCGATCGCCACGATCAGGGCCGCCCTCCCCTCCTCCGCGAACGTCACCTGCTCGGGCCGCACCTCGCCGGTCTCGACCCCGACCGTTGCCCGCTCGCCGACCCGGCCGGCGAGCCGGACCTCGGCGCGAGCGACGTCGATGACGGCGGGGCCGGTGTCGCGGTAGGCCATCAGCGTCACCGCGTCGGTCGCGGCGATCGCGGCCGCGGCCAGCGATCCCCGCCCGCCCCCGAGCCGGATCCCGTCGAACCAGAAGGGCACGTCGGCGGCGAAGGGCAGCGGCCCGGCCGCGCGCCGGGCCGCGCGCAGCGAGCGCACCAGCGACAGCGCCGTCCCCCGCTCGTCCCGCTTCCACGCCTTCAGGCCGTAGGGCTCGACGTCGACGTGGATCCCGGCCAGCCGCTCCGCGGGCGGCGCCGACCGCTGATAGTCGCGCGCCTCGGCGACGAACTCGAGCATCCCGTCGCGGTGGTCGGTGGCCCAGCGCTTCTCGCCGCCGAGCGCCTCGACCGCCAGGCCGCGGCCGGCCAGCGTCCCGATCGCGGTCTCGGCCTTAGGCCCGAAGCCCTCCGAGTAGAGGTAGAGCCGGTCGAATCCGTTGGCGACGGCGTAGTCGCCGAGCTCGTCCTGGTCGTCCCAGGACCAGACCCAGAGCGCGTCGGCCCCGAGGGCGGGAGGGGGAGTCTCGGCGGCCGCCGGGGCGGAGATGAGCAGCGCGGCGGTCAGGACGGCGAGAGCGATGCGACGTGGCATCGGGGGAGCGTAGCCGGGCGATCGACGAGCTCGGCGGTGCGGGGGGCGAACGGGCGAGGCCTTGGCCGACGATCGGTACTGATCGGGATTTGGGTTCCTATGCAACCCGAATCCCGATCGGTGACCTACTTCAAGAACCCCTCGTAGTTCCTCATCATCAACTGCGCCTCGAGCTGCTTGACCGTGTCGAGGGCGACGCCGACGACGATCA
>JADFCZ010000160.1 GCA_018263295.1 Conexibacter sp. | reverse complement strand
TGAGCCGGGTCCAGGGCCACGGCGGCGAGCTGGACCGGGTCGAGACCTACCGCGGGACGACCGTGCGGATGGGCCTGTCGGAGAAGGTCAGGTTCGAGATCGCGGTCTCGGAGGAATTCGTCGACACGACGGTCGAAGCGCTCGCGAAGGGCGCCCGGACCGGCGAGGTCGGCGACGGCAAGATCTTCGTCCTGCCGCTCGAGCGGACGGTGCGGATCAGGACCGGCGAGGTCGGCGAGAGCGCCGTCACGCCGATCGGTGGGGGCGAGAGGCAATGAGCGCGATCGACACCGGCGATACCGCCTGGATGCTGGCGGCGACGGCGCTCGTCGTGATGATGACCCCGGCGCTCGGCCTCTTCTACGCCGGGCTCGTCCGCTCGAAGAACACCCTGAACACGTTCATGATGTGCGCCGCCGCGCTCGGGGTGACGGTCGTCTCCTGGGCGCTGATCGGCTACTCGTTCGCGTTCTCCGAGGGCAACGCGATCATCGGCGGATTCGATCACGCGCTGCTCAACGGCGTCGGGTTCGAGCCGATCGAGGGCCAGACGATCCCGCAGCTCCTGTTCTTCGCGTTCCAGGGCAGCTTCTGCGTCATCACCGCCGCGCTCGTCTCCGGCGCCGTGGTCGAGCGGATGCGGTTCGGCCCGTTCATGATCTTCATCACGCTCTGGTCGGTGTTCGTCTACCCGGTGCTCGCGCACTGGGTGTTCGGCGGCGGCTGGCTCGCCGACCTCGGGACGCTCGACTTCGCCGGCGGCGTGCCGGTCGAGATGGGCTCGGGCTTCTCGGCCCTCGCGGCGGCGCTGATCGTCGGCGCCCGCAAGGACTACGGCCGCCAGGCGCTCCTGCCCCACAACGCCGTCTACGTCCTCCTCGGCGCGGGCCTGCTCTGGTTCGGGTGGTTCGGGTTCAACGGCGGCAGCGGTCTGTCGGCCGGCGACGCCGGCGTGCTCGCGTTCACGAACACGTTCCTCTGCCCCGCCGCGACGCTCGTGGTCTGGTTCACGCTCGACCTGATCCGCGGCGGCAAGGTGACGGCGATCGGCGCCGCGACGGCGATCATCGTCGGCTGCGTCGCGATCACCCCGGCGGGCGGGTTCATCAGCCCGGCGTGGGCGCTCGCGCTCGGTGCGATCGCGGCGGTGCCGAGCTACGCGCTGATCGTCTGGCGACCGCGGACGCGGGTCGACGAGACCCTCGACGTCCTCGCCGCCCACGGCATGGCGGGCGCCACCGGGATCGTCTTCATCGGCATCGCCGCCCAGTTCGCCTGGAACGGTGTCGCCGACGGGATCCTCTACGGCGACGCCGCGCAGCTCGGCCATCAGGTCGTGGCCGCGCTCGCGACCCCCGTCTACGCGTTCGCGATGACGTTCATCCTGCTGAAGGGGGTCGGAGCGTTCACGTCCCTGCGGGCGAGCGCCCACGACGAGGCGCTCGGCATGGACGTCACCCAGCACGGCGAGGAGGCCTACCTCACCGGCGAGGGCGCGATCCTGCTGACCGCCACGCCCGAGGAGGCCGACCGGGTGACGAAGCGGGCGGCGTAGGCCTGCCGCGAACTGCACGTTTACCCCGCCAGAGCGTGGTTTCTTGCGGTTGAGGAGTCAGGTGAAGCGTGAATGGCGAGTTTGGTCCCTGGGAGGGACGTAACTTGCCATTCGGTGCCTTGGTCCGCGGGTGGATGGCGAATTGCTGACCACTGTGGTCAGTGACTCGCCATCGAGTCGCGGAGTCAGCCGGGCGTGATCTGGGTGCCGGCCTCGCCGGCGACGATGGCGTCGAGGTCGTCGAGGGAGCCGATCGCTGCGCGATTGCCCGTCTTCTCGACGAAGCGGCAGACCGCGTCGACCTTCGGGCCCATCGAGCCGCCCGGGAAGTCCTGAGCGCGGAGTTCCTCCGGGGTGGTTGCGCCGACGGCCCGCTGATCGGGCGTTCCGTAGTCGAGGTAGACGGCGTCGACGTCGGTGGCGAGGACCAGCAGGTCGGCCTCCAGGCCGACCGCGAGCAGGGAGCTGGCGAGGTCCTTGTCGATCACCGCCTCGACGCCCTGATGTCCACCGGGGCCACCGGGGACGTCGATGACCGGGACGCCCCCGCCGCCGACGCAGACGACGAGGAAGCCGGCCTCGACGAGTTCGGAGATCGCGCCGAGCTGGACGATCTCGCGCGGCTCCGGCGAGGGGACGACGCGGCGCCAGGCGTCGCCGTCGGGCTTGACCGTCCAGCCGCGCTCGGCGGCCAGCTCCTTCGCCCGGGCCTCGTCGTAGACGGGGCCGATGAACTTGGTGGGATCGCCGAAGGCCGGGTCGTCGCGGTCGACGACCACGCGGGTGATCAGCGCGACCGTGTCCTGGTGATCGATCGCGTTGTCGAGCTCGAGCTCGATCACGTAGCCGATCTGCCCGCCGCTCTCGGCGTCGAGGACGTCGAGCGGGTAGGGCTCGCCCTCGCCGTAGGCGTCCTCCTTCAGCGCCAGCAGCCCGACCTGGGGGCCGTTGCCGTGGGTGACGACGAGCCGGGTCCGCTCCGAGACCGGTCCGAGGACGTCGGCGGCCGCTCGCGCGGCGGCGTGCTGGTTGGCGGCGCTCGACTCCTGCCCGCGCCGGAGCAGGGCGTTGCCGCCGAGGGCCACGATCGTCAGCGGCCGGTCGCTCACGCCAGCGTCGCCACCAGGACCGCCTTGATCGTGTGAAGGCGGTTCTCGGCCTGGTCGAAGACGATGCTCGCCGGTGAGCGGAAGACCTCGTCGGTCACCTCGAGGCCGTCGTGCATCCCGGTCGCCTCCGCGATCTCGCCGCCGACGGTCGTCGAGTCATCGTGGAAGGCGGGAAGGCAGTGCATGAACTTGACCTTCGGGTTGCCGGTCCGCTCGAGCAGCGCCGAGTTGACCTGGTAGGGCTCGAGCAGCTTCGCGCGATCCGCCCAGACGTCCTTCGGCTCGCCCATCGAGACCCAGACGTCGGTGTGGACGAAGTCCGAGCCCTCGACGGCGGCGACGTCGTCGGCGATCGTGATCCGGGCGCCGGAGCCGGCTGCGATCGCCTCCGCCTCCTCGATCACGTCCTCCGGCGGCTTCAGCTCGCCGGGGGTGACGATCCGGACGTCGGAGCCGAGGATCGCCCCGGTGATCAACAGCGAACGGCCCATGTTGAAGCGGCCGTCGCCGACGAACGAGTAGGCAATCTCGTCCGGCGGCCGGTGGCTGCGCTCCATCATCGTCAGGAAGTCGGCGAGCATCTGGGTCGGGTGCCACTCGTTCGTCAGCCCGTTGTAGACGGGGACGCCGGCGTGGCTGGCGAGCTCCTCGACGTCCTCCTGCCCGGACCCGCGGAACTCGATCCCGTCGAACATCCGGCCGAGGACGGCCGCGGTGTCGGCGATCGACTCCTTGTGGCCGAGTTGCGATCCGGTCGGGTCGAGGTAGGTGACATGGGCACCCTGGTCGAAGGCGGCGACCTCGAACGCGCAACGGGTCCGGGTCGAGGTCTTCTCGAAGATCAGCGCGATCTCCCTGCCGGACAGCCGCTGGACCTCGTTACCGGCGTACTTCGCCGTCTTCAGCGCCGCCGAGAGCGACAGCAGGTGCAGGAGCTCGTCGCGGCTGAAGTCGAGCTCCTTGAGGAAGCTGCGGTTGCGGAGGTTGTACATCTCGGTCTCCCCTCGTGCCGAATCTCAGTAGGCGGCGTCGCGCTCGATCGGGCAGGTCATGCAGTGCGAACCGCCGCGCCCGCGCCCGAGCTCGGACCCGTCGATCGTGATCACCTCGATCCCCGCCTTGCGGAGCCGCGTGTTCGTATCCACGTTGCGCTCGTAGGCCACGACGACCCCGGGCTCGAGACAGACGACGTTGTTGCCGTCGTCCCACTGCTCGCGGGCCTGCTCGGCCTCGTCGCCGCCGGTGGGAATCACCTGGATCCCCTTGATCCCGAGCGCGTACTCGAGGGCGTCGACGACGTTGCCGGCGAACGGCTCGGCGACCGGCGGGTCGCCGGGCTCGTCGCCGGGCCGGAGCGCCCAGATCCGGACGTCGTCGTTGACGACCGGCGGGTACAGCGTGATCGTGTCGCGGTCGACCATCGTCATCACCGTGTCGAGGTGCATGTAGGAGCGCGACGGCGGCAGCTTCACGGCCAGCACGAGCTCGGCGGCCTCGGCCGCGAACAGGTTCCGGGCGAGGCCTCCGACCGACTGCGCCGTCGTCCGCTCCCCCATCCCGATCATCACCGCGCCGTTGCCGATCGTCTCGACGTCGCCGCCCTCGATCGTGCACCGCCCCCAGTTCTCCTCGACGCCGCCGAACCAGATGTTGGTGCCGCCGTCGGCGGTGAACATCGGGTGGAAGCGGTAGATCGCCTCCATGATCGCCGTCTCGGGCCGCCGCGCCGGCTTCGTCATCGGGTTGACGGTGACGCCGTTGTAGACCCACGACGAGGGATCGCGCTGGAAGATGAAGTTGGGGAGCGGCGGCAGGACCATGTCGAGCGGGCCCGACGAGCTGTAGAAGAGCCCCGAGCCCTCGTCGACCTCCTCCTTCGTCATCCCGCCGATCAGGTAGTCGGCCACCTCCTTCGCGGAGGCCGAGTCGGCCCACTCGCGGCCGCTGCGCGCCAGGTGGTGTCCGACCTGACGCTCGTGCAGCACCTGGTCCAGCAGCCACCCCTTGCCGGCGTCGACCTCGAGGACCTCGGCGAGGAGGTCCTCGGCGTCGAAGACCTCCACCCCGCGCTCCCGCATCACCTGGACGAAGGCGGCGTGCTCGACCTTCGCCTTGCGGACCCAGATGACGTCGTCGAAGAGGAGCTCGTCCGCGTTGGCCGGGGTCAGCCGGCGGTGCTCCAGGCCCGGCCGGTGGACGATCACCTTGCGGAGCTTGCCGACCTCGGAATCAACTCTCATCGAACTTCTCCTCTCACCCGACCGCGTTGCCGATGAACATGAAGGCCATGCTCAGGACGAGCAGGATCAGGAAGTAGGGGATCGCGAACCGCAGGTAGCGGTCGTAGCCGATCCTCGCCAGGGTCAGGCCGCCCATGATCACGACCGAGGTCGGGGTGATCAGGTTGACCAGGCCGGAGGCCGTCTGGTAGGCCGTCACCGAGAGCGAACGCGGTACGTCGGCGAAGTCCGCAAGCGGCCCCAGGATCGGCATCACCAGGGCCGCGTGCCCGGAGGACGACGGCACCAGGAACGCGATCGGCAGATTGACGAGGATCGCCACCGAGGCGAAGACGCCGCCGCTCAGGTCCGTGACCGCGTTCTCGGTCCAGTGCAGGATCGTGTCGGTGATGTAGGAGTTCTTCATCACCACCGTCACCGCACGGGCGAGGACGATGATCAACGCCGCCCCGAGGAACTCGCCGGCGCCCATGACGATCGCGTCGACGGTCCCCTTCTCGCCGAGCTTGTAGATCAGCCCGATGATCACCGAGACGACGAGGAACATCACGGTCGCCTGGGCGAAGTAGAAGGAGTTGAACAGCGGCAGCGGCCATTCGGCGTTGAAGATCGTGTCCCAGATGTCGGCCCACGGGACGAAGCCGTAGATCATCACCGCGAAGGCGCCGAAGAACAGGGTCAGGATCAGCTTCTGGCGGCCGTCGAGGGGCTTGACGTCGCCGACCACCTCGTCGGCCATCCGCAAGCCGCCGCTGGTCATCCCCTCGGGGCCCATCACCGACTTCGAGTTGTCCGCCTTGACCCGGCGCGCGTAGCGGAGCACGTAGGCGATCGCGACCGCCATCAGGACGATCCACATCGCGACCCGGAGCCCAATCCCGTCCCCGATCTCGATCCCGGCGGCGTCGGAGGCGACGCCGGTCGCGAACGGGTTCACGGTCGATGCGAGCACGCCGGTGCCGGCGCCGAAGAAGATGATCGCGGCGCCCGTCATCCGGTCGTAGCCGAGCGCCAGCGCAAGCGGCACGAGTAATGCGAAGAACCCGAGCGTCTCCTCCCACATGCCCTCGGTCGTGCCGCCGAGACCGAAGACGAGCATGATCACGACGATCAGTGCGGACGGCCGGTCCTTGAAGCGCAACGCGAGCCGGCCGATGCCCTGCTGGATCGCGCCGGTCTTCATCGTCACGCTGATGAAGGCGCCGATCGCGAGCACGAACAGGAAGATCTGCGCGGCACCGTAGAGGTAGCCGCGATTGTCCACCGACACCAGTCCGCGGTCGTTCTCGATCCCGTAGAGCCCGTCCGACGGCGCCGCCCAGAGGTTGCTGAACTGGTGCAGGAACGAACGATCCGAGCACGGCTGCTTGTCGCCGGTCGAGTCGCACGAGGGCAGCTCGGTGTACGAGCCGGGCACCGGGCCGCCGGTCTTCGGGTCGAGCTCGTACTTGCCGGCCGGGATGACGAACGACGCGAGCCAGACGAACAGCAGCACGATCGCGAGGACCGTGAACGCGGTCGGGAACCGCTTCGGCTTGTTCTCCGGGGGCGTCTCGCCTTCTGCGGCTTCCGCCTCGGACGATTCGGCGGGCTGCTCGTCGGGCGCGTCGTCGGGCATTCGGGACCTCCCCTCGGGCCCTCCCTGGGGCCGCTGATCTGGACGAGGTCAACCTATGTCCGGGCTTCGTCAGCCCGAATCCGTGCCGACTACGCGGTCGCGACCGGCGGCGATACGCAACCCGCAGGGGTGCGCACCGCCGCCGGTCGCCGCTCAGCCGCCCGCGATCCGGCGGTACTTGTGGACCGACAGGGGCGCGAAGATCGCGATCAGCACCAGGCACCAGACGACCGCACCCCAGATGTTGTTGCCGGCCGGGATGCCGAGCCAGAGCGCCCGCATCGCGTCGACGACGATCGTGATCGGGTTGATCTCCGCAAACCACTGCAACCCCGCCGGCATCGAGTCGACCGGGACGAAGGCCGAGGAGATGAACGTGATCGGAAAGATCAGCGTGAAGCCGATCCCGTTCGCCGCCTCGGGCGAGGAGACCGACATCCCGATCAGCGCGAAGATCCACGAGAACGCGTAGCCGAAGAGGATCATCAGCGCGAACCCGCCGATGATCTCGAGCGGTCCGGTCCCGAACGAGAAGCCGATGATCAGCCCGGTCAGCACGAGCACGACGATCGAGAGCGAGTTGGTCACGACGTCCGCCAGCGTCCTCCCCGCGAGCACCGATGCCCGCGAAGTCGGCAGCGAGCGGAACCGGTCGATCAGGCCCTTAGTCAGGTCCTCGGACAGGCCCAGCGCCGTGACGAACCCGCCGAAGGCGGTGTTCTGGACGATGATCCCGGGGATCAGGAAGTCGACGTAGTCGAATCCGGGCGTCACGATCGCGCCGCCGAAGACGAACGCGAACAGCAGGACGAACATGACCGGCTGGATCGTGAAACCGATCAGCAGGTCGGGAGACCGCGGCAACCGGACGAGGTTGCGCTCGGCCAGGACCAGAGTGTCGGGTACGAAGCGGCTCATGCGGCCACCTCCTCGCGCTCGGACTCGGCTCCCTCTTCGCTCTCCTCCTGGGAGAGCTCGCGGCCGGTCAGGGTCAGGAACACGTCGTCGAGGGTCGGCCGGCGGACGGCGACGTCGTCGGCGTCGATGCCGGCGCCGTCGAGGCGGCGGGCCGCCTCCATGATCGTCCCGGTCTCGCGGTCGACGCGGACGCTGACCTTCTCGCCCTCGACCACCGGCGCCTCCGCCGACATCGGCGCCAGCGCCGCCGCCGCGGCATCAGCCGTCGAGGGGTCGGTGACGTGGACCTCGACGCGGAGTCCCCCGACCCGCTCCTTGAGCTGGTCGGCGGTGCCGTCGGCGATCACCTTGCCGCGGTCGATCACCGCGATCCGGTCGGCGAGTCGGTCGGCCTCGTCGAGGTACTGCGTCGTGAGCAGGACGGTCGTCCCGTCGGCGACGAGGCCCTCGATCGTCTCCCAGAGCTCGAGCCGGCTGCGCGGGTCGAGCCCGGTCGTCGGCTCGTCGAGGAAGACGACCGGCGGGTTCGCGACGAGCGCGGCCGCGAGGTCGAGCCGCCGGCGCATGC
>JADFCZ010000159.1 GCA_018263295.1 Conexibacter sp. | reverse complement strand
GACGGGACGGCGAAGCTCCGCGACATGACCAGCGGCGGGCAGCGCGAGGTCGATCCGGCCGCGCTCGCCGCGCAGCTCGCCGCCCGCTGAGAGGCTGCAAGACTCCGCGACCGTGACCGATCAGCCCGACGTGCCTGAATTCCCCGCCCAGCGCGGCAACGCCTATCGCGACACCTGGTGCGGTGAGATCAGCCCCGACCGCGTCGGCGGCGAGGCGCGGCTCGCGGGCTGGGTCAACCGCCGCCGCGACCACGGCGGCCTCGTCTTCATCGACCTCCGCGACCGGACCGGCCTCGTCCAGCTCGTCTTCGACCCCGACGACAGCGGCACCGCCTTCGCGCTCGGCCACAAGCTCCGGCCCGAGGACGTGATCAGCGTCGCCGGACCCGTCGTCGAGCGCTCCGCCGAGACCGTCAACCCGGAGATCCCGACCGGCGCCTTCGAGATCCGCGTCGCTGAGGCCGACCTGCTCTCCGATGCGCAGACGCCGCCGTTCGAGATCGAAGGCCGCGGGGCCAGCGAGGTCGGCGAGGAGACGCGCCTGCGCTACCGCTACCTCGACCTCCGCCGCGAGAACATGCGCGAGGCGCTCCAGCTCCGGGCCGCGATCGTCCGGGCGATGCGGACCCAGCTCGACGGCGACGGCTTCGTCGAGATCGAGACGCCGGTGCTGACCCGCTCGACGCCGGAGGGCGCCCGCGACTTCCTCGTCCCGAGCCGCCTCCAGCAGGGCTCCTTCTACGCGCTGCCGCAGTCGCCGCAGCTCTTCAAGCAGCTGCTGATGGTCGCCGGGTTCGAGCGCTACTACCAGATCGCCCGCTGCTTCCGGGACGAGGATCTGCGCGCCGACCGCCAGCCCGACTTCACCCAGCTCGACATCGAGATGTCGTTCGTCGAGGTCGAGGACGTGATCGCCGCCAACGAGCGGCTGATGGCCCACGTGCTGGGCGTCGCCGGGATCGAGGTGGACCTGCCGATCCCGCGGATCTCCCACGACGACGCGATCGCCCGCTTCGGCACCGATCGGCCGGATCTCCGGTTCGGGATGGAGCTGACCGACCTCACCGACGCGCTTCGCGAGACCGAGTTCCGGGTGTTCCGCGGGACGATCGACGGCGGCGGCATCGTCAAGGGGATGAACGCCGGCAAGCGCGACCTCGCCCGCTCCGAGCTCGACGGGCTTATCGCCGACGCACAGGAGCTCGGCGCCAAGGGGCTCGTCTGGGCGTTCCGCGAGGGCGACGGCTGGCGCTCGCCGACGGCGAAGTTCCTGACCGAGGCCGAGCTCGCGAGCCTGAACGGCGCGCTCGGGGCGGAGGAGGGCGATCTCCTGTTGATCGTCGCCGACGAGCCGAAGGTCGCCAACCAGGTGCTGGGGACGATGCGGACCCGGCTCGCCGAGCGCTGGGGCGACATCCCGGAGGGCGCCAACGCGTTCTGCTGGATCGTCGACTGGCCGCTGCTGGAATGGAGCGAGGACGAGGGGCGCTGGACGCCGCTGCACCACCCCTTCACGGCCTTCGAGGGCGAGATCGACGAGAGCGACCCGGGCGCGATCCGGGCACGCGCCTACGACCTCGTCTGGAACGGCTCCGAGATCGGCGGCGGCTCGATCCGCATCAGCGACTCCGCCCAGCAGGAGCAGGTCCTGACGCTGCTCGGGATCGACGCCGAGGAGGCGGAGGCCCGGTTCGGCTTCCTGCTCGAGGCGCTCCGCTTCGGCGCGCCGCCGCACGGTGGCATCGCCTACGGCATCGATCGGATCTGCGCGCTCGCCGCCGGCACCGAGTCGATCCGCGACGTCATCGCCTTCCCGAAGACCGCCTCCGGCGGCGACCCGCTGACCGGAGCGCCGGCGCCGGTCGACGAGCGTCAGCTCCGCGAGCTCGGCGTCACCGTCAGGCGCCCGCCGGCCCAGCAGTGAGCGGCGAGCTCGCCGAGCAGGCCGCCAAGGCCCTCGCGGCGATCGACTCGCAGGACCCGGAGCTGATCGAGGCGTCGTTCGACGACGCCGCCGAGGTCCGGACCGGCCGCAGCGTCTACCGCGGGATCGACGGCGTGATCCGCTGGGCGACCAAGCGGTACGACCATCTGGACAAGCGTTACGCGATTGCCATGACCCACACGAAGGGCGACACGGTGCTCGTCCTCGGCGACGTCGAGTACGTGTGGCGGGAGGAGGGAGAGGTCGGCGATCGCGCTCCGATCGCGCTCCTGCTGCAGTTCGAGGACGGCCTGGTCCGGTCCCTCACGGTGGCCGACGACCCCGAAGCGGCCCTGGACGAGTTCGAAAGCTGAGTTGCGGAATCGGGCCCGGCGTCCGGCCCCGCTCAAGTTTTCGCCTCCCGCCGCCGAACTGCCTTGGTAGTTTCCCCATGGGCCCGAACTCGTTCGACAGTCGCTCTAATTGTGAACCAACACGATTGGCTCGGGAGCCGTTGTCCGATGCGCCCTTGGGCGTAGCGGCAGGTTCCCCCCTGTATCCCAGGGTTCAGAAGCCGGGCGGCACCGGCGAGTTGGAGCCCATGATCTCCGCGATGCGCTGGGCTGCCCGCGCCGTCCGACCCTCTTCCGGTCCCGGGGGCGCCCGATGAGGAAGGCGCTCAACGAAGATCCGAAGGTGCAGATGATCGTCCTGGCCGTCTGCGCGGTCGCCTTCGCGGTCATCCTCTTCACCCAGGTCCTCGGCAAGAGCGACAGCGGCGCCGAGTCGGAGGCGACGCCCACGACCCCGGCGCCGGTCGAGGGCACGGCGACGCCGGCACCGACCGACCCCGCGGCGACCGGCTCGGCCACCCCGACCCCGCCCGTCACTCCGGTGGTCCCCGAGACGGCGGCGCCCGCCCCCTCCGGCGGCGGCTCGGTCGCCGACGGTCTGCTCCCCGGCAAGGGGCTCCCCGAGGAAGTCCTCGTCGCCTTCGCGAAGAACCAGACGATCGCCCTGCTCGTGATCGATCCGAAGAACTTCGCCGACGATCAGCTCAAGACCTACACCGAGGCCCTCCGCAAGCGCGGCGACGTCGAGGTCTTCGTCGTCGACGTCAAGAACATCGCCAAGTACTCGCGCATCACCGCCGGCGTCAACGTCAGCCGGACCCCGGCGCTCGTCGTCGTCCGGCCCCGCAAGCTGACGGGCTCGGTCCCGACCGCCACGCTCTCCTACGGCTTCCGCGGGACCCAGAGCGTCAACCAGGCCGTGGACGACGCCCTCTACAAGGGCAAGCAGATCCCCAGCTACCCGTAGCCGGGCGCTGACTCAGGGCGGCGGGATCTCGAGCAGGGTCTCCAGGACCGCTCCCTCGAACCGCTCCTCGACCGGCTCCCCCTGCTCACGGGAGCTGCGGAGCGCCCGCTCCCAGGTGAGGGCGCGGGCGATCCGGGCGAGACGGCGGGCGATGTCGAGGTCGGCGAGCAGCCGTTCGCGGGGCGCGAGGTCCGCGAAGGCCGCCAGGTAGGCGTCGCTGGCTTCGTCGCGATGCTCGGGACCGGCCATGTCGAGCGGGACGAGCATGACGGCGAACGGATGGGCGAGGGAGCTGTCGCCCCAGTCGAAGAAGCGTGGCTCGTCGCCATCGCCGAGGACGTTGAACGGGTGAAGGTCGCTGTGGTCGAGACTCGGCGGGACGGGCGAGGCGGCGAGCTCGGCGGCCCACTCGGCCACGGGTTCCCGGAGCGCCGCGATCCGCACGATCGCATCGTCGCCGGCGGCCGGTGCCTCCATGGCATGGAGCAGCGCCTCCTCGAAGCGCTCGGGCATCGCCTCCGGCCGCATGTCGGGGACGCCGGCGGCGAGGAGCTCGCCGATGTGGCCCTCCAGATCCCGCTGGAGCCGCCCGTAGGCGGCGAGCGCCGGCGCCATCCCGGCCGTCGGCTCATCGGAGCGCTCGGCGAGGGGCGGACCGCCGTCGGGGAGCAGGAGCCAGGCGCGCTCGGGGTCCGCGGCGATCGGGATCAGGGTCCGCTCGGGCGCGACGCGGGCGAGCACCGCGTACATCGGCACCTCGAACGCGGTCGTCGGAGCCGACGCCTTCATCCAGACCGTCCCGTCGCCGGTCGGAACCCGGAGAACCGCCGACCAGGGGTGGACGCGATGGAGGACGGCCGGGCCGGTGCGCTCGCTTCCCGCCGCGGCCAGCGCCTCGTCCACCCAGGCGGTCGCCTGCGCGCGCCACTCCTCGCCCTTCCAGACCGCGACTCCGTGTGGTTCTCCCGATCTCATGGCGCCGATTCATCCCGCTTTACCCTTCGCGGCATGGATCCAGTCGCTTTCGAGGCCTATCTGGAGGACGACTCGCGGGTCGGCGCGCCCCTGCCCGGATCCGCCCGCGGGACCGCGGGCGGCGCTGCCTGCGGCGACCTGATCGCGATCTCGCTGCGGCTCGACGGCGGCCGCGTGGCCGACGTCAGGACCGAGGCGAGCGGATGCGGGTCGGCCCGCGCCGCAGCGGCAGCCGCCGCGGAGCTGCTCGACGGCGCCACCGTGCCGGCGGCCGGGCTGCTCGACGCAGCGGCCGTCGCCGCCGAGCTCGGCGGCCTGTCGCCGGTCGGCGCCCATGCCGCCGACCTCGCCGCCGAGGCCGCCCACCGCGCGCTCGGTGCCGCCGTCGCCGGGGCGGAGAGCCCGATCCTGTCGCCGCCGGATGAGGGCGAGCGCGTCCTCGTCGCCGTCAGCGGCGGCGTCGACAGCGCCGTGGCGGCGCTGCTGGAGCGGGAGGGGGGAGCGGACGTGATCGCGGTGACGCTCGAGCTCTGGTCCGACCCCGCCAACGACGGCGAGCGCAGCTGCTGCTCCGCCGACGCGGTCCGGACCGCCCGCGCGGTCGCCCAGGCGCAGGGGATCCCGCATCTGACGGTCGACCTACGGGACCGTTTCCGCGCCGGGGTCGTCGAGCCGTTCCTCGAGGGCTACGCGGCCGGGGTCACGCCGAACCCCTGCGTGGCCTGCAACGGACGCGTCCGGATCGCGCCGATGATCGCGATCGCCGAGCGCCTCGGCGCGGCCAGGCTCGCAACCGGCCACTACGCCCGCGTCCACGACGACGGCGACGGGCCGCTCCTGACCGCGGCCGCCGACGAGGCGAAGGACCAGGCCTACATGCTCGCCGGGCTGCCGACCGCCGCCCTGGCGAAGCTGCGCTTCCCGCTCGGCGGGCTGACCAAGCCCGAGGTCCGGGCGATCGCCGCCCGCGCCGGGCTCGCGGTGGCAGGCAAGGCCGAGAGCCAGGACCTCTGCTTCCTCGCCGGGGTCGGCAAGGCCGGCTTCTTGGCCACCCACGGCGGCCTCGACGACCGCGAGGGCGAGATCGTCGACTCCGAAGGCGCCGTCGTCGGCCGCCACCGCGGCCATCACCGCTTCACGGTCGGTCAGCGCCGCGGCCTCGGTATCGCCGCGCCGGAGCCGCTGTACGTGACCGGGACCGACGCCGCCACCAACCGCGTCGTCGTCGGTTCCGCCTCCGACCTCGACACCCGCACGGTCCGCGTCCGCGACGCGATCCTGCACCGGCCCGCCGCCCGCGTCGGGGCCGTCAAGCTCCGCTACCGCGCCCGACCGCTCGCCTGCCACGTCAACGGCGGCGAGCCGCCCGGGCCGGGCGCCTGCGAGGGCCTCGAGCTCGAGCTCGACGAGCCCGCGCGGGCCGCCGCTCCAGGCCAGACGGCCGTCCTCTTCGACGGCGACCTCGTAGTCGGCCTCGGCACGATCGAGTAGCTGTCGGGCTCAGGCTGCCCCGTCCCGTAGCCTTGTCCGCCGTGAATTCGGAGCAGATCCGAGAGACCTACATGTCGTTCTTCGAGGAGCGCGGGCACCTCCGCGTCCCCTCGGCGTCGCTGATCCCGGCGGCCGACGATCCGAGCGTTCTGCTCACGACAGCGGGCATGCAGCCCTTCCAGCCGTACTTCCTCGGCCGTGAGACGCCGCCCGCGCCGCGGCTCACCTCCTGTCAGCGTTGCTTCCGGACGCCCGACATCGAGGAGGTCGGCAGCACCGCCCGCCATCTCACCTGCTTCGAGATGCTCGGCAACTTCGCGTTCGGCGACTACTTCAAGCGGGAGGCGATCGCCTTCGCCTGGGAACTCTCGCTGGGCGGCTTCGGCTTCGACCCCGAGGAGCTCTGGATCACGGTCTTCGGCGGCGACGAGGAGCTCGGCCTCGGCCCCGACACCGAGGCGATCGAGATCTGGAAGGAGCAGGGCGTGCCCGAGGAGCGGGTCGTCCTGCTGCCACGCTCGGAGAACTTCTGGCAGGCCGGCAGCAAGGGCCCGTGCGGCCCCTGCTCGGAGCTCTACATCGACCGCGGCGAGGCCTTCGGCGGACCCGACGACCGCCCCGGCGACGACACCGACCGCTTCCTCGAGTACTGGAACCTCGTCTTCACCGCCTACGACCTCCACGAGGACGGCTCGCTGAGCGAGCTGCCGGCGAAGAACATCGACACCGGCCTCGGGCTCGAGCGGATGGCGGCGATCAAGCAGGGCGTCGACTCGGTCTTCGACACCGACCTGCTGCGCCCGCTGGTCGACCTCGCCGCCGAGCTGTCCGGCCGCCCCTACGGCGCCGACGACGCGGCCGCGACCCGGGCGATGCGGATCATCGCCGACCACGTCCGCGGCTCGGTTCAGCTGATCGCCGACGGCGTCGTCCCCTCGAACGAGCGCCGCGGCTACGTGCTGCGGCGGATCATGCGCCGTGCCATCCACCAGGGGCGCGTCCTCGGCCTCGAGGCGCCCTACCTCGGCCGCTTCGCCGAGCGCGCGGTCGAGATGCTCGCGCCGTTCAACCCGGCGCTGGAGGCCGAGCGCGCAACGATCATGCGCTGGATCAACACCGAGGAGGAGAGCTTCGGCCGCACCCTCGACCGCGGCAGCCAGCTCCTCGACCGGCTGATCGCCGACGCGCTCGCCTCGAACACTTCGTGGATCAGCGCCGACGCGGCCTTCGAGCTCCACGACACCTACGGCTTCCCCTACGACCTGACCCGCGAGCTCGTCGCCGAGCAGGGTCTCAGCGTCGACGACGACGGCTTCGAGGAGTTGATGGAGCAGCAGCGCGAGCGCGCTCGCAGCCGCGGCGGCGTCGGCGGCGAGGGGGAGGGCGACCACGACCGCGTTATCGGCTTCGTCGGCTCCGCGCCCGAGAGCCGGTTCGTCGGCTACGAGGACCTCCGGGCCGAGACCGGCGTCGTCGCCGTCGAGGCGGAGAACGGCGCGGTCCTGGTCAAGCTCGAGGACAGCCCCTTCTACGCCGAGGGAGGCGGCCAGGTCGCCGATCACGGCACCCTGCGCTGGCCCGAGGGCGAGGCGAAGGTCGTCGACGTCTACCGGGTCGGAGGCGATCAGGCGCTCAAGGTCGAGGGTGACCCGCCGGCCGCCGGCTCGCGCGTCGAGGCCGAGGTGACCCGCTTCGACCGCCACGCGACGATGCGCAACCACACCGCGACCCACCTGCTCCACGCGGCCCTCCGCGAGCGGCTCGGCACCCACGTGCGCCAGGCCGGCTCGGCGGTGCGGCCCGACAAGCTCCGCTTCGACTTCACCCACGGCGCCCGCCTCGAGCCCGACGACCTCGCCGCGATCAGCGAGCGGATCAACGGCTGGATCAAGGAGAGCGCGCCGGTCCGCGCGATCGAGATGAACCGGACCGAGGCCGAGCGCCTCGGCGCGATGGCGCTGTTCGGGGAGAAGTACGGCGACTGGGTCCGGGTCGTCGAGGTCGAGGGCGTCTCGCGCGAGCTCTGCGGCGGCACCCACGTCGCCAACACGGCCGAGATCGGCATCTTCGAGATCCTCTCCGAGGGCTCCAGCGCCTCGAACGTGCGCCGGATCGAGGCGGTCACCGGACCGGCCGCGATCGACCTCTTCCGCGAGCGCAGCGCCGAGCTCGACCGGACCTCCGAGGTGCTCGGCGGCCGCGGCGACGCACCGGCCGCCGCCGAGCGGCTGGCGGGCCGCCTCCGCGAGCTCGAGGCCGCCGCCGCCGAGCGGGGAGCCGAGGCCGCCGGCAGCCGCGCCGCCGAGCTGGCCGAGGGCGC
>JADFCZ010000158.1 GCA_018263295.1 Conexibacter sp. | reverse complement strand
GCGAGCAGCACGAGCAGTCGCGCGGTGACGGCCTCACCGGGCTTGAATCCAGCGAGAACCAGACGCTTGTCCGCCTGCATCGCGGACTGGACCACGAAGACGCCCACGAGGGCGACAACGAAGCCGACGACGAGGCCACCCATGCCCGCTCCGTGCAGGTCACGCATGGTCGTCGTCACCCAGACACCATCTGGCAGGCCGATCCGCCTCGGGGTCTCGAGCGTCTCGGCGATGCTCCGGGTGATCACATAGGCCGGCAGTGCGACGAGCAGGATCAGGACAAGCGGCCGTCGCCTCTGGTCGCGGAAGGCCATCGCCGATGCAACGCGAGTATGGGACGCCGCCATGTCAGGAGCGGGGTCGGGCAACGAACCAGAAGGCGAGCGTCGCAATGGCGAGGGAGGCAGCGGCCGTCGCCCCAACGGAGAGCCAGTCGGCGGCCGGCGACGATGTCGCGCTGCCTGCGGCGATCAGCAGATCGGCGGCATCACGCGTCGGCGTCCAGGTGAGCGTTCCCTCGCTGGTCATCTGCGGACCGGAAAAGACATCGACGGAGAAGGCAAGCACCACGAGGAGAGACCCCTCCAATGGCGAGCGCACCAGCGCGCCGATTACCGCGCCGATCCCGATGTAGATCAGCGCGAAGGCTGCGATCGCCGCCGCCGCATGAGCAGGGTGAGGAATTCCGGTGCGGAGGGCGAGGGTCGTGAAGGCAAAGGCGCCGACGACTGCCGCGAGCAACACTGCCGCGCCAATCCGAGCCGCGGCGACCCTCGCAGCTCCCATGCCCGCCAGTGCAAGCCGCCGGTCGGCTCCACGCGAGGAGCTCACCTCGAAGAAGGCGAGTGTCCCGGAGAGAAAGGCGGCGGCCCAGCCGGCACTTATCGAGGCGGCGGCTTGGGCCGCCAGCGTGCCGCCGAGGGCTTCGGCGAAGTCGCCGAGGACCGTGGCGAATATGAGAACGAAGAAGACCGGGATAGCGACCAGCAGCCCCAAGGTCAGTGGCGCCCGCATGTGCTCGCGGACGAAGGCGGCGCAAGCGGCGGGAACCCTCAAGCTCAACCGACGGCTCCATCTCTGAGCTCATAGATGCGGTCGAGCCGCTCGCGCTCGGCGAGCAGATGGGAAACGATCAGGATCCCCATGCCGCGATCGCGCCGATCTTCGCTCATCTCCCAGAAGGCCTGGTAGGTCTCCCAGTCGAAGCCGGAGTAGGGCTCGTCGAGCAGAAGCAGCTGAGGCTCATGCATCAGGGCCAGGGAGAGATTCAGCTTTTGCCGGGTTCCACCCGAGAGCTCCTCGACCCGATAGCCGCGGTAGCGCTCAAACCCCAGCTCGCGTGTCAGCCGCGCCGCGGCCGTGTCGCGGTGTTCGAGGTCGAGCTCATAGGCGCGAGCAAAGAGCTCGAAGTGCTCGTCGACGGTGAGCTTGTCCCAAAGCATCGGCTCCTGTGGGCAGTAGCCGAGCTTGCCGTTGATCCGGACCTCGCCTCCGTCTCGCTTAAGGAGACCGACGACGATCTGCATCAGCACTGACTTCCCGGACCCGTTCTCGCCGACGAGTCCCACGAGCTCACCTGGCGCGACCTCGAGCGAGGTCCCGCGCAGCACTTCGACCCGTCGCCGCCGTGGCCAAACGCCGTGACCGAAGCTCTTACGAAGCCCGCGGACGAGCAGAACTTCTTCGGGCATCACTTCCGCCAGGTTCGCCCGCTGCCTACGACCCAGAGCGCGATCGCGCTGAAAGCCACGGTCAGACCGATTAGTGAGAGTCGAACCGGCCAGTCACCGCCGGCGATCTGCAGGTAGACGGCCCCTGACAGAGCGAGGGCGCAGCCGGCGACAACCACAGCTAGCCACTTCGGCTGCATCGTGGTCACTCCCTCATCATCGCCAGCATCATGGCCGCCATCATCCCGGCACAGACGAGGGCGATGACAAGCGGAACGAGCGAGGTCCCAGAAGCTACGAGGGCGACTGCGACGACGACCATCGGTATGCAACACAGCACCATCAGCCAGTGGCTGTGCCCACGCCCCCGGTCCTCGGGCTTGGGTTCGTCCTCCGCAATGTCTTCGTTGGACTCGGCGTTGTTCATCTTTCGGTCCTCTCCGGCACGTGCCCGAGCCATCGGTAAAGCGGGCAGTGCCCCAGTGCGCCGGTCACGGCGAGGTCTAGTCCGCTCAGGCCCAGCAGCCCAGAGAGAATGAACTGCACGGGACCGTTGCTGTCGGCGAAGAGCACGATGCTGAGCGCGAGCGCTGCGACGCCGATAATTACCCGCACCCATCGTTCGGGGGTTGAGATGTTCACTTCCGGCCACTTCAAGGCGTCCCTCCGTTCGGCCGCGGAGCCGCATCGCAGGATTGATCTCCTACAGCGTGTCGGGCCATGGTAATAGCGGCCTCCGTGGCAACTAACGAGCTGGCTCCGTATCCGCCGCCTGACTCATCGTCGAATCCCATGACCGCGGCCAACCACCAAGCGCGTGCCGAACTCTGCTGGATGTCAGAAAAGAGGTGTTACGCCGGCAGCCGCACGGCGCAGTCTGCTCTTCGCAGTGACCGTATTCGGTAGCCCAACGCAAGGGCTAGGAGGACCATCCCCAACGCTCCGAGGAAAGGCTGAGCGGGGGCGAAGTAGTCCATAGCGCCGGAGACCCCCAGCAAGGCCACAATCAACTTGTTGCAGACCGGACATCCGATCGCCAGATAGCCCAGCAATCCGCCGCCCGCTCCACCGGCGCCACCGGCAATCGACTTGGGTCCGGTCAGATAAGTGGCAAGGAGCATTCCGGCCAAGATGCTGGTCCCGACCCAGTAGATGTACTGGTCCAGGTAAACCGGGGTCATGCGCGTGAACCAGGGGTTGGCGATGATCGCCGTCGGGATCGCGCTGACTACGGCGACTGCCACCGCGGCCGGGACGGCAATAAGAGCGAGTCGCGGCGCCATCTCCGACACATTGTAGGGGCTGATCAGCCGACGGAGCCCTCTGTGCCAGTTCGTGAGCAGCGCTGGTGTGCCAATTGAATGAGCAGTTTCGTGTCAGTTGGATGAAACTTCACAGCTGACGGCGCGAGGGGGCGCCGGGCTCGGCGTCATCCTCGCCTTACGGCCGGAGGCCGCTGCGGCTCGTCTTCCTTGATCCGGCGGCCCTCGCACTCGTCAGTGGATGCGGCAAGGAGCCGCGTCAGATTCTCAGGCTTCTGACTCCGTCCGCTCGCGGCCCTCGCGGACCAGCTGCTCCGGGTTCGCGTTGCCGAGGACGTTCTCCTCCTCGAGCGGGACCCGGGTCGACTCGAGGTAGCGGCTGACCATGTTGTAGTAGGCGGCCGTGAGAATCAGCTCGCGGGCGCCGTCGTCGCCCCAGCGCTCGCGGACGCGGGCGAGGGTGGCGTCGGAGAGGCGGACGTCGCGGGTGATCTCGTCGGTCGCGGCGCAGATGAGCGCGCCGTCGGCGTCCAGGCCCGCTGCCGGGTCGTCGGACGCGGTCGCCGCGATCTGCCCCGCGTCGAGGCCGACGGCCGCCGCGAGCTGCTCGTGCTGCCGGCGCTCGTAGCCCGCCTCGGTGAGATGGGCGACGCGGAGGATCGCCAGCTCGCGCTCGGCCGGCGTCAGGTTCTGCCCGGCCAGCAGCGAGGCGCCGAGCTCGAGGAACGGGCGCAGCGACGCCGGCAGGGCGGCGACGGCGCGGAAGACGTTGAGGGGCGGCAGTGCGGCGATGACCTCGCGCGCCTCCGGGGTGAGCTCGTCGTCGGTGGGAAGAGGAAAGCCGGTGTCGGTCACTGCGGGTCCTTTGCTCGCTGGTCGCGCCGAGCCTAAGCGACCCAGAACATCTCAACGTCTGTTAGATTGTTGGAGTGACCTCCACCGAGCCCGACCACTGCGACCTGCTCTGCCTCGACCTCGAGAAGGCCGAGCGCCTCCGGCGGGAGCGCCTCGACCCGGCCGAGGCCGAGGCGCGGGCGGCGGCGGCGAAGGCGCTCGGCGACCCGACCCGGCTGACGCTGGCGAAGGCCCTCGCCGACACCGACGAAGCCTGCGTCTGCGACCTCTCCTGGGTGATGGAGCGGGCCGAGAACCTCGTCTCCCACCACCTCCGGGTCCTGCGTCAGGCGGGCGTGGTCGATTCGCGGCGGCAGGGGAAGATGGTCCTCTACACGCTGACCGGGCGGGGACGGGAGCTGGTCGGCGCCGTCCTCGTGACCCCGGTCGCCGCCGGGCGATGACGGCCGGCGCCCCGACCCTCACCGTCCGCCCCGCCGGCGGCGCGGCGCCGAGCCCCTCGCCGGAGTGGCTCGCGGCCGCGCGGCAGGCGCGGATCCTCTCCTGGATCAGCCTCGCCTGGATGGGGCTCGAGGGCGGGATCGCGATCTTCGCCGGCGTGCTCGCCGGCTCGATCGCGCTGATCGGCTTCGGCATCGACTCCTTCATCGAGGGCGTGGCGAGCATCGTGATCATCTGGCGCTTCACCGGTGCGCGGATGCACTCCGACGCGGCGGAGGGGCGGGCGCAGAAGCTGGTCGCGATCCAGTTCTTCATCCTCGCCCCCTACGTCGCCTACGAGGCGGTGCAACACCTGCTCGGCGGCGAGGCCGCCGACGTCAGCTTCCTCGGGATGGCGCTGACCGCGTCGAGCCTGATCGGCATGCCGCTGCTCGGCCGCGCTAAGCAGCGGGTCGCCCGCCGGCTCGGCTCGCAGGCCACCCACGGCGAGGGCACCCAGAACCTGCTCTGCGCCTACCTGGCGGCGGCAGTCCTGGTCGGCCTGCTCGGCAACGCCATCTTCGGTGCCTGGTGGCTCGATCCGATCGCGGCGCTGCTGATCGCGGGCGTCGCCGTCCGCGAGGGAATCGAGACCTGGCGCGGCGAAGGCTGCTGCGCCGCCGGCCCCGATCTCGACCCCGCCCACGCGGGATCGTGCTGCTCCGATGGCTGAGCTCGCCCTCGCCCTCTACGTCGTTTACCTGGCGCTCGCGTTCGGGCTCCGGACCGTGCTCCAGCTCAGGGCGACCGGCTCGACCGGCTTCCACGGCCTCGGGGGTCGTCCCGGCTCGCCCGAGTGGATCGCGGGCGTCCTCTTCGCGGTTGCTCTCGTGCTCGGCCTCGCGGCTCCGGTGCTGGCGCTGACCGGAACCGTCGAGCCGATCGCCGCGCTCGACGGCACCGGCATGCATATCGCCGGCGTCGCCGTGACCGTCGCCGGCATCCTGCTCACGCTCTACGCCCAGATCGCCATGGGCGAGTCCTGGCGGATCGGCGTCGACCACGACGAGCGGACCGAGCTCGTCACCGGCGGCCCCTTCGCCTGGGTCCGCAACCCGATCTTCTCGGCGATGATCCCGACCGCCCTCGGGCTGGCGATGTTGGTCCCGAGCCCGGTCGCGATCGCCGCGGCCCTGGCTCTCGCGGTCGCCCTCGAGCTCCAGGTCCGGGTCGTCGAGGAGCCGTACCTCCTCCGGGCCCAGGGTGTTACCTACGCCGACTACGCGGCGCGCACCGGGCGCTTCGTACCCGGCGTCGGCAGGCTGAAGGGTTCCGCTTCCGTGCCGTAGGTTCCCGGCATGGAGAATCCGGAAGTCAGCACCCAGGTCGCGGCCGCCAACGAGGCACTGCGGCTCAAGCTCCCCTTCGCCGACACCGCCGACTTCGAGAACGCCAAGCGCGGCTTCGTCGCCGCCCTCAGCGACCCGGTCATCAGGGCGACCGACGGCCGGGTCGTCTGGGACGCGGACGCCTACGACTTCCTCGACGCCGAGTGCCCGGAGACCGTCAACCCGAGCCTCTGGCGCCAGGGTCAGCTGGTCAGGATGCACGGCCTCTTCGAGGTCACCGACGGCATCTACCAGGTGCGCGGTGTCGACCTCTCGAACATGACGATCGTCGAGGGCGACGAGGGCGTGCTCGTCATCGACCCGCTGATCTCGACCGAGTGCGCGGCGGCGGCACTGGCCCTCTACCGTGAGCACCGGGGCGATCGGACCGTCACCGGCGTCCTCTACACCCACAGCCACGTCGACCACTTCGGCGGCGTCCGCGGCGTCGTCTCGGAGGAGGAGGTCCTCTCCGGTCAGGTGCCCGTGCTGGCGCCCGAAGGGTTCCTCGAGCACGCGGTCAGCGAGAACGTCTACGCCGGCATCGCAATGGCGCGCCGGGCGACCTACATGTACGGAGCGCTCCTGCCCAAGGGCCCCGCCGGCCAGGTCGGGACCGGGCTCGGCCAGACGACCTCGACCGGCACGATCACGCTGATCGCCCCGACCGTGACGATCGAGGAGACCGGGCAGGAGGAGACCGTCGACGGCATCCGGATGGTCTTCCAGATGACGCCCGGGACCGAGGCGCCTGCGGAGATGAACTTCCTGCTGCCGGACCGCCGTGCGCTCTGCATGGCCGAGAACGCAACCCACAACCTCCACAACGTGCTGACCCTCCGCGGCGCGCAGATCCGCGACGCCCGCCTCTGGTCGGCCTATCTCGACGAGGCGATCGACCTCTTCGCCGCCGAGGCCGACGTCGCGTTCGCCCAGCACCACTGGCCGACCTGGGGCGGCGAGGAGATCGCCGCGTTCCTGGCGACCCAGCGCGACCTCTACGGCTTCATCCACGACCAGACGCTGCGGATGCTCAACAAGGGCCTCGTCGCGAGCGAGATCGCCGAGGAGCTCGAGCTGCCGCCGGGCCTCGAGCGCGCGTGGCACTGCCACGGCTACTACGGGTCGCTGAACCACAACGTCAAGGCCGTCTATCAGCGCTACCTCGGGTGGTTCGACGGCAACCCGGCGCACCTGTGGCCGCATCCGCCCGAGCCGGCCGGCCGGCGCTACGTCGAGCTCGCCGGCGGCCCCGATGCCCTGCTCGCAAACGCGCGGGCGGCCTTCGGGGAGGGCGACTTCCGCTGGGTCGTGGAGGTCGTCGCACACCTCGTCTTCGCCGACCCCGAGAACCGGGAGGCGCGGGAGCTGCTCGCGCGGGCGTTCGAGCAGATGGCCTACGGGGCCGAGAACGGGACCTGGCGCAACTTCTTCCTGATGGGAGCGCTCGAGCTCCGCAAGGGCCCCTCCGGAACGGCGACCACGATCCCGCCCGACCTCCTCGCCGGCCTGTCGAACGACCAGCTCTTCGACGCGCTGGCGATCCGCCTCGACGGCCCGCGCGCCGCCGAACTCGCCTTCAGCCTCGAGTGGGAGTTCACCGACAGCGGCGAGATCCACGAGACGACGCTGAGCAACGGCGTCCTCAGCCATCGGGCGGCGCCCGCGCGCGGCGAGGCGGCGGCGACCGTCGTCGTCGAGCGCGCCGCACTCGACGAGGTGCTGATCGGCGCGACGTCGATCGAGGACGTCTTCGCCTCCGGGCGAATGCGGATCGACGGGGACGCAGCCAAGCTCGGCGAGTTGCTCGCCCTGCTGGAGACGCCCGATCCCGCATTCCCGATCGTCACGCCCTGAGTCGGCCTAGGGGGCTGGACGGTCCGTCCGCGGCCTGCTATATAAGCGTTTGCTCACAAACCCATCACCTGCCTAATCCCGCCGGTACGCCGGCCGGAGCGGGGGAACCACCGGTCGTCCTCCCTCGGGCGACCCGGGGCGAATGGGAGCCACCAGCTCCCTAGCGCACTCTTTCCGCGCGAGCCCGTCAGCTAACTCCGCAGGCACTCCGAAAGAGAGGCACGATGAAACGACTTACGAGCCGCACGGGCTTGTTCTTACTCTTCTCGCTGCTCGCGGTCGCGTCGCTGGCCGGCGTCGCGCTCGCGTCCGGCGGCGTCGCGACGGGCGGCGGCACCGGCACCGGTGGCGGTGGCGGAGGGGGAGGCGGCAAGGACTACGCGTTCCCGATCCGCGCCAAGCACACCTACGGCGACGGGATCGGCGCCGGTCGCGGTCACCAGGGCCAGGACATCCTCGCCAACTGCCGCAAGAACATCGTCGCCGCGCGATCGGGCCGGGTCCGCTACGTCGACTACCAGGCCTCGGGCGCCGGCAACTACGCCGTGATCAAGGGCAAGAAGTACGACTACGTCTACATGCACATGATCAACAAGCCCTCGGTCAAGAAGGGCGAGCGGGTCGACGCCGGCGAGAAGATCGGCAAGGTCGGCTCGACCGGCCGTTCCTCCGCCTGCCACCTCCACTTCGAGATGTGGCGCAAGCCGGGCTGGTACCGCGGCGGACGGCTGACGAACCCGAAGCCGTTCCTGAAGCGCTGGGACCGCGGCTGAGC
>JADFCZ010000157.1 GCA_018263295.1 Conexibacter sp. | reverse complement strand
CTCCCGGCCAGACCGGGACCGCCGGCAACTCCGCGACGGCGCCCGGCCACACCGGCACCGCGGGCAACTCGGCCAGCGCGCCCGGGCACACCGGCACGGCGGGCAACTCGGCGAGCGCACCCGGGCAGACCGGCTCGACGCCCGCGGCCACGGGCACCGCCGGGTCGAACGGCAACGGCTCCGGCAACGGAAACTCGACGAAGTAGGTCCTGACGGAGCGCTGCTGGGCGCGTTCCACCTCCGAACCGACCACACGACCGCGCCGGAAGCGCGGTCACGAGGAGGTAATCGACGTGAGGAAGATGATCATCGCCGGCGCCGCAATCGCCGCGATCGCTCTGCCGGTCGCGACGGCCGCCGCCGGCCAGCCCGGCCACCCGGCGAACGCCAAGGACGCGGCCGCGAAGCAGTGTGCCGCCGAGAAGAAGGCCGACAAGGCCGCCTTCAGGGCCGCATACGGCAAGCACGCGATGCGCGCCTGCATCAAGGGCGAGACGCCCGAGGCGAAGGACGAGCTGAAGAACGCCGCCAAGGAGTGCAAGGCCGCCAAGGCGGACGACCCCGAGGCCTTCGCGTCGGCCTGGGGCGACGGCAAGAACGCCTACGGCAAGTGCGTGTCCGGCACGGTCAAGGCCGAGAACAGCGCCGACGTCGCGGAGTTCAAGAACGCCGCCAAGGAGTGCAAGGCCGCCAAGGCGGACGACCCCGAGGCCTTCGCGTCGGCCTGGGGCGACGGCAAGAACGCCTACGGCAAGTGCGTCTCGGCGACCGCGAAGGCGGCCGACGAGGAGTCGTGAGCCAAGCCTGACCGGTCACCTTCCGCGACCGGTCGGAACGAGCGGAGACGATGGCCGGCGGCAACCCCGGAGTTCCCATTCACGGGCGAGTCGCCGGCCGTCTCTGCTCAGACGAAGCGCCTGACCGCCACCCGGGCGAGCGCCCCGTAGGCGACGACGAGGATCGCCAGGTGGACGATCGCGATCCCGATCGACGGCCCGCCGGCGTCGAGGGCGCCGGTCAGGGCCCGTAGCGCCGGGTCGAACGGGAAGGCCGCGGTGACGACGCTGATCACGTCGTAGAGGCCGGGCGCGACGGTCCCCGAGGGGATCAGCGAGAGGAAGGCGACCGGGAGGCTGACCATGAAGGCGAGCAGCGACGCCGCCCGGACCTCCCGCGCCGCCCCGCCGATCGCCGCTCCGAACGCGGCGAAGCCGGCGCCGCCCGCGAGGATCGCCGGGATCCAGAGCCCGAAGCGGCCCCAGTCGAGTTCGACGAAGAGGCCGAGGCCCGCGAGCATCAGCAGCGTCACCGCGAGCGCTACGACCACGCCGAGCAGGATCTTCTCGCCGAGCAGCGCCGTCTTCGAGACGAGTCCCCGAGTGAGCCTGGCGAAGGCGTTCTCCTCCCGCTCGAGCGCCAGCGAGCCGGCGACGAGCAGCACGGTCACGAACATCAGCGTGATCGTCGCGGCGACCGCGATCGCGAACGTGTCGAGGCTCGGGGTGTCGCCGGAGACGACCTCCTTGTCGACGAGGATCGGCTGCGAGACCGAGCTCAGCAGCTCACCGGCGACGCTGAGGTTCTCGGCCGCGAGGTGGCTGAAGCGGATCACCGAGTCGAGGCGCTCGAGGTCGGGACTGTCCGCCGGGAGCTCCCCGCGGACGTCGCGGAGGATCGACTCCGACTCGCGCAGGCCGAGGACCTTCAGACCCTCGTCGCCGAGGAAGCTGAAATCGCCGCCGTTGAGGAGGATCTGCAGGTAGGTCGTCGAGACGTCGGAGACCTCCTGAGAGATCCGCAGGTTGGCGGTGGCGAGAAGGGCGCTGATCCGGTCGTCGACCAGCCCCGCCTTGATCGGGTCCTCCTCGTTGACGAGAACCTTGACGGTCGGGCTCTCGGGGTTGAGGCCGGCAAGGGTCTGCAACTTGTCGACGAGATCGGCGGGCAGGATCAGGGCGCCGAGGACGTCGCCCGACTCGACCTTCTGACGCGCCTCCTCCTCGCTCGACACCGGTACGCACTCGATCCGCTCGCAGAGCTCGCTCCGCGCGCCGGCGAGGTCGAACTCCTCGCCGCCGACGTTGAGCGGCGTGTCGGCCGGCACCTCGTTGAGGAAGGCCACCCGGGGCTTGTCCGGACCGCGGCTGAGCGCGAAGCCGATCAGCACCGCGATCACGATCGGGTAGACGATCAGCAGCGCCGTCAGCAACGGCGAGCGCCGCATGATCTGCAGATCCTTGAGCAGTAGCCAGCGCATGCTTTTCCGCCTCCCCGCCGGGTGCCCCTATATCTAGTGCCCGCGCTCGGCGAGGAAGCGGACGAACGCGGACTCGAAGTCGGCCGCCTCGGTGCCGGCGGCGGGGGCGGCGGCGTGAAACTCGGCGATCGGGCCGTCGAAGAGCCCCTGGCCATCGGCGATCACCAGCACGCGCCCGGCGTAGCGCTCGGCCTCGGCGATGTTGTGGGTCGAGAAGATCACTGTCGTGCCGCGGCCGGCGAGGCCGAGGACGAACTCCCAGAGGCGACCGCGCTGGCGCGGGTCGAGCCCGGTCGAGGGCTCGTCGAGGAGGAGGACCGCCGGGTCGGAGAGCAGACCGATCGCGATGTTGATCCGCTGCTGGTTGCCGCCGGACAGCGTCCCGGCCTGGTCGTCGCGGCGGTCGCCGAGGCCGGTCTGCTCGAGCATCCGCTCGACGGTCGCCTCGACGTCCGCGACCTCTTCGAGCCGGGCGAACAGCCGCAGGTTCTCGGCGACCGTCAGCCGCCGGTAGAGGGCGGCCTGCTGGGGGACGAAGCCGACCTCCCCGCGCGGGAGGTGGATCTCGCCCGCGTCGGGCTCGCGGATCCCGGCGAGGAGCGAGAGCAGCGTCGTCTTGCCGGCGCCATTGGGGCCGATCACCGCCAGGACGTCGCCGGCGGCCGCGGCGAAGCCGACGCCGTCGAGCGCCGTCCGGTCCCCGAACCGCTTCGTCAGGCCGACCGCGTCGATCGCGGCGTCGGCCGGGGGTGCTGGTGGCGAGGCGGTCACGGCGGCTAAACCTAATGCCTCGACCCGCCGGGGCCGCCGGGCGGCGCGTTCCGATCTAGGGTGGTGGCGTGCGGATCCTCTTCATCGGCGACATCGTCGGCGGCCCCGGCCGCCGCGGGCTCGCGCACGTCCTCCCCCGCCTGCGCGAGGAGCTCGAGCCCGACCTCGTGATCGCCAACGGCGAGAACGCGGCGGGCGGCGTCGGCATCACCGAGCGGACCGCGGACGAGATCTTCGCGGCCGGCGTCGAGATGATCACCACCGGCAACCACGTCTACCGCCATCGCGACGCCTACGAGTTCATCGACCGCTGCGAGCGGCTCGTGCGCCCGGCCAACTACCCGAAGGGGAATCCCGGCCGCGGATCGGCGGTCGTCGACGTCGGCGGCACGAGCGTCGGGATCCTGAACCTGAGCGGCGAGCTCCAGCTCACCGTCGCCCGCTCGCCCTTCCCGACGGCCGACGCGGAGCTCGGCGAGCTGAAGCGTCGCGGCGCCGAGATCGTGTTCGTCGACTTCCACGCCGAGGTGACGAGCGAGAAGGTGGCGATGGGCTGGCACCTCGACGGGCGCGTCGCCGCGATCGTCGGCACCCACACCCACGTCCCGACCGCCGACGCCCGGGTGCTGCCGGGCGGGACGGCGTTCATCTCCGACGTCGGCATGACCGGCTCGCGCGACAGCGTGCTCGGGGTGCAGGTCGAGGACGCGCTCGGGCGGTTCGTCACCCAGATGCCGGCGCGCTTCCGGACCGCCGAGGAGAACGTCTGGATCAACGCCGTCGCGATCGACATGGGGGCGGACGGGAAGGCCGAGCGGATCGAGCAGATCCTCCGTCCCGCCGACTGAGCAGCCCGCGAAACCCCCGGTTTCGAGGGCATTCACAGATTTCCGTCAAGTGGCCGATAGACGGTCTATGGACGGGGGTTCAAGCTGGCTGATCGCGCGGGATCATGACCGGCGCCGGATGCTCGAGATGGACCGGCGCCTGCAGAACGTCAGATTGATGACGTTCGGCGTCCTCGCGGTCGCGTTCATCGCCTGCGGCCCGTGGATCGGCTGGCAGACGCTGCCCCTCCTCTTCTTCGCCGGCATCTTCTTCGCCCTCGCCGACGGCCGCGCCGAGAAGGTCAAGCGGCCCGAGTACTGGATCTTCGGCGCCTGGGTCGGCGCCCAGCTCATGATCGCGGCGGCCGTCCTGCTGACCGACGCGCCGGAGCTGATCTCGGCGATCTGGTTCGCACTGCCGATCGTCACCCTCAGCACCCGCTTCTCGACCCGCGGGGTCGTCGCCGGGGTGCTGATCACGCTCGCCCTCCTCTGCGGGGTGATGCTGGGAAGCGACGCCGATGCCGTCTGGGACTACCCGCCGATCCTGCTGATGCCCGCGGCGCTCGTCTGCGGGGTCGCAATCCTCTCGACCGTGCTCATGTTCTCCGACCTCAAGTACCGCAGCGAGTCGGTGATCGACCCGCTGACCGGGCTGCTCAACCGCAAGGCACTCGAGAACCGGATCGCCGAGCTCAGCCAGCAGTCGCTGACCGCGGACGCTCCGGTCGGCCTCGTCTGCTGCGACCTCGACCACTTCAAGCGGGTCAACGACTCGGTCGGCCATCGCAGCGGCGACGACGTCCTCGTCCGCGTCGCCGACATCATCCGCGGCCAGCTCCGCGCCTTCGAGCTCGCCTACCGGACCGGGGGCGAGGAGTTCCTGGTCGTCCTCCCGGGACTCGGCACCGCCGAGACGGCCGAGCTGGCCGAGCGGATCCGCGCCGCCGTCGCCCGCCACCCGTTCCCCCACGGCATCGCGCTGACGATGAGCTGCGGCGTCAGCGCCTCCGGGTCCGGCCGCCGGCTCGACTTCGAGGCCCTCTGGACGAGCGTCGACGAGGCCCTGTACGAGGCGAAGCGCGAGGGTCGCGACCGGGTCAGCGTCGCCGGCCCGGTCGGGCCGGGGGCGGCTGTGGCGCTGAGTGCGTAGGGGCTGCGCGCGTCGGCGCTGACGCCCAGCGCGCGTTGGTGGTTCGTGACGTTGTTTTGGCTGAGAGGGGGAGTTGGTGCGCCACGCGTGCGGCTTTGCCTGGCAGCGTTGGGGCCGTGGCAAGTGGGTGGCAGGAAAGGGACCTCACAGGTCCTTCTGCTGCCACCGAGCGGCGGGTGGCAGCGGTCGCGAGACGGCAGCACGGATTGATCCGGATCGACCAGCTCCATGCGGCCGGGCTCAGCACCCGGGCGGTTCGCGGGCGCGTGAACGCGGGCCGGCTGTACCGCGTTCATCGCGGCGTCTACTCACTCGCCCCTCCCCCGCTGTCTCGTCACCAGATCTGGCTCGGTGCGGTTCTCGCCTGTGGGACGGATGCCCTCCTCAGCCACGAGCCCGCGGCGATCCTCCAGGGCTTCCTCCTGGACGGGTCGCTCGTCCCGGAGATCACCGTTCCGGGCGGGAGCGGGCGCAGCCGCGAGGGCATCGTCGTCCATCGTTCCCTCGTCGACACCCGGGACCGGCGGCGGGTCCACGGCATTCCCTGCGTCTCGGCCGACCGGGTGCTGGTCGATCTCGCGCCGGCCCTCGGGATCGGAGAGCTCGAGACGCTCCTCGTCGCCGCCGAGTCGCTCGGCCTGCTCAAGCGGGGCCGGCTCGCGGAGCTAGTCGCCGAGCGCCGTGGCCGTCCGGGAATGAAGCGGCTGGCGGAGCTGTTGGAGGAACGGCCGGCGATCGCCCGCTCGTGGCCCGAGGTGCACTTCCTCCCGGTCTGTCGCCTCGCCGGCGTGCCGCGGCCGCTGCAGAACCATCCGGTCGCGGTGCCCGGCGCCGGGCGGCCGATCGTCGTCGACTTCGCCTGGCCCGAGATCGCGCTGGCCGTCGAGCTCGACAGCCAGCGGTTCCACGGCGACTGGGCGGCGGCGGTCCGCGACCGGGAGCGCGACCAGCTGCTCGCGCTCGCCGGCTGGGAGTGCCGGCGCTTCGTCCGCTCGGTCGTCGAAGCCGACCACGTCGCCGCTGCCGGACGCCTCCGGGCGCTCCACGCGATGAGGCTAGGGTTGCCGCATGGCGGAAGCGATCCAGCCCCCCGAGCGGCCGAGGCCTGAGAGCGGGTCGGGCGAGGCCGAGGCGCGGCGGGTCGCCGAATCGAGCTCGCTGCTCGTCCGCTGGATGTCGATCGGCGACGCCAACTCCGGCGGGTTCATCCACGGTGGCACGGTGATGCGGCTGGTCGACGAGGCCGCCGGCCTGGCGGCGATCAAGCACTCGGGCCGCCGGGTCGTCACCGCGGGGATGGACCGGATGACGTTCAACACGCCGGTGTTCGTCGGCGAGCTGCTCCGCTGCACGGCCTCGGTCAACGCGGTCTGGCGCTCGTCGATGGAGGTCGGCGTCCGGGTCGAGGCCGAGAACCCGTTCACCGGCGAGACCCGGCACACCTCGACCGCCTACCTGACGATGGTCGCCCTCGACGAGGGGCGGCCGGTTCCGGCACCGAAGCTGATCGCCGAGTCCGACGACGAGCGGCGCCGCCAGCGCGAGGCCGAGGTGCGCCGCGCGAACCGGTTGGCCGAGCGCGACCAGATCCTCGGAGGCCGCTGACCGTCCCCGAAAAGCGAAGCGCCGCCCTCAAATCACTTTGGGACGGCGCTGATTCCGTTGCTCTCCCGTGGGCCGGAAGAAACGGCGCTTGGTGGTTCTACGCCTTGGTGACGTTTACCGCCTGGGGTCCCTTCGCGGAATCTTCCATGTCGAAGTTGACCCGGTCACCCTCGTCGATGCGCGCACCGCCGACGATGTTGCTGATGTGAACGAAGGCATCCTTGTCGCCACCCTCGTCCGGAGCGATGAAGCCGTAGCCCTTCTCTCCGTTGAACCACTTGACGGTTCCACTTGCCATTTCGCATTGCCTCCAATGCCGTTAGTTCTGCGGCCCGATTGAAAAGCACTGCGGGGCAGTGGTCCTCGTCCTCAAGCACACATTTCTTCATCCACGGCCGGGCGATCTTCCCCGACCTCCCGCAAGAGTAAACGGCCGGGCCGCTGCAAGGTCGCTAGGTTCCCAAGGGTCTTGAGCGAGTTCGTTCGACTCGGGGAGATGGCGCTCGACCGCCTCAGCGACGAGGACCTCGTCGCCTACGTCGTCGCCGCCCGCGAAGCCGGTCAGCCGGAGGCCGGCAAGCGCGCCAACGACGTGCTCGCGTTCCGGATCCAGCCGCTGATCGAGGCCCGCGTCGCCGCCAAGGTGGGCCGCGAAGCGCGGGAGGACGTCGTCATGGAGGTGCTGACCTCCTTCCTGCAGTCGGCGTTCGACGGCAAGGTGATCCTCTCGGTGCGCGCGTTCGCCGCCACGATCGCGAAGCGGCGGATCGCCGACCACTACCGGCGGCTCGAGCGGCATCCCGACCAGGTGCCCCTGCCCGGCGGCGACTCCGACGACGAGAGCGTCTGGGGCGACGAGCCGGGTAGCGAGGACGACACGAGCGCCATCGATTACATGGGGATCGTCGAGCGCCTGCTCGCCGAGCGCAGCAAGCTCCACCAGCGCGTGATCAGGATGTACGGGCCCGAGGCGATGAACGGAATGAACCTGACCGGCGCCGAGGTGGTCGACGCCCTGGCCGGGCAGGGCGAGCAGATGACGATCGCGAACGTGCAGCAGATCTGGCACCGCTTCAAGAACGACCTCAAGGCGGAGCTGCAAACGGGGGAAGATGTGGCGAATCCCGATGGCTGACATCGACCGACTGATCGAGGAGTTCGCCGCCGACTGGGAGGCGGGCCGCCGGGCGGACGTCGGCTCGTTCCTCGAACGGGTCGATCCGGGCCGGCGTCAGGAGCTCGCGGCCGCGCTCGACAGGTACCTCATGTCGGCGCCAACCCGAAGGTGGGATCCGGAGGCGTTCGAGGGCTCGCTCGCGCAACGCGCCTCCGACCAGGTCTACGAGTCGGTGGCCGGCGTCTCGGGATCCTGGCCCGAGCTGCTCCCCCGGCTGCGCAACCAGGCGCGGATCAAACGGCGGGAGCTGGTCGAGCGGCTGACGGACGCGCTCGGCTTCAGCGGCGAGCAACAGGTCGCCAAGGTCGGCGACTACTACAACCGGATGGAGCACGGGCGCCTCGAGGCCGCCGGGGTCTCCCGGCGGGTGGTCGACGCCCTGGCCCGGCTCCTCGGCGCCGACGCCGACGGCATCGCCGCGGCGGGCGCCCGCCGCTCCGACGTCACCGATGACGGCGACGTCGCGTTCGCCCGCAAGGCCTTCCCCGACGCCGAGTTCTCCGACCTCGGCGTGCTCGAGGACCTCGAGATGAGCCCACCGGAGCCGGCCGCGGCCGCCCACGACGAGATCGACGCGCTCTTCCTCGACGGCTGACGGCGTCCTCGGCAGGCGCCCCCACGCGGGCTAGGATCGGCGGCGTGGAGCGGGTGACGCAACGAGCCGAGG
>JADFCZ010000156.1 GCA_018263295.1 Conexibacter sp. | reverse complement strand
GGACCACCGTCAACTCGGGGCGGCGCTCCCGGATCGCCGCGCCCGCAATCCGTTCATGGAGGGGGTTGGCATAGGCGTTGAAGAAGCAGATCGCGATCGAGTCGGCGCCGCCCGCAACCAGTTCCTCGACCCGCTCGAGGACCTCGGAGACATCGAGTTCCCGCTCGATCGAGCCGTCGAAGCGAACCGCTTCGCGCACCTCCCGGCATCGCCGTCTCAGCACCAGCGGCTCGGGCTGGTCCCAGCCGAGGCGAAAGGGCGGCCATGAGCCGGTACCGATGATCGGCACGTCCCTGAATCCCTCGGTCGTGATGAAGCCGACGGTCGCGCCCTTGCGCTCTAGCAACGTGTTGATCCCGATCGTGGTCCCGTGGAGGAAGCGGATGCCCTCGCGCAGGCTGAGCCCGATCTCGTCGAGCCCGTTGATGATTCCCGCGGTCGGATCCTCCGCGACCGTGGCGCTCTTGCCGACGACGACGGATCCGTCCCGCTCGTCCACCGCGACGACGTCGGTGAACGTGCCGCCGATGTCCGCGGAGACGGAGAGCTCGCTCATGCCGTCCACCTCGCGTGCGGCTTGACGGCGTTCCCGTTCTGGAACACGCCCGTGACCCCGTCGGGACGGTTGAAAACCTCGAGGTCCGACGGGTCCTCGTCGAGGACGATCGCATCGAAAGCCTGACCGGGAGCGATCCTGCCGCGGTCGTCGACGCCGCAGAGCGCAGCACCGCGGGCGGTTGCGGCGAGGAGGGCCTCGGCGGGGGTCAGGCCCGCGGCCGCCAACAGCGGGATCTCGCGCAGGTTGGGACCCTGTCGCAGCAGGTCGGTGCCGAGGGCGATGCTCACCCCGGCCTCCTTCGCGACCGCGACCTGGCGACCGGCGTCCGGAAGGATCTCGGCGATTCGCTCGCGCGAGCGGGCATCGAGCTCGCCTGCGGCCGCCAGCTCGGCGAGCTCATGCACGACGACGAGCGTCGGGACGAGCCAGCAATCGCGCTCCGCCATCTCGGCGGCCTGCTCCTCGCTGAGGAAGATCCCGTGCTCGACGGAGCGGACACCGGCCCGAACGGCGAGGTCGAGGCCTTCGCCGCCGTAGGCGTGAGCCGCGACGGGAACGCCGGCGCGGGCCGCCTCGAAGACGGCCACCGCGACCTCCTCCTCGGTCAGCTCCGGCTTCAGGGGATGGTCACGGACCGACGAGAGCAGACCGCCGGTGGTCATGACCTTGATCCAGTCGACCCCGGTGCGAAGCTGCAGCCGGATGGCCTTCCGCATCTCGTCGGGTCCGTCGACGAGGTAGGGCGGCCGGCCGGCGTAGTCGGGGACCATGAACCCGGAGATCGCCTCGGCGCCGGTCGAAGGCACGTAGCCGTCGGTGTGACCCCCGGTCTGGCCGATCGGCGGACCGGAGACGTGAAGGGCGGGCCCGGGGACCGCACCCGCGGCGAAGCCGTCCCGGATCCCGGGCGTCGACGCCCCCACGTCGCGCACCGACGTGACCCCGAGGTCGAGGAGGAGGCGGCCGTTGCGCGCGACCTCGAGTGCCCACCGGGTCGCGTCGAAGCTCATCTGCTCCTCGAGGCTCCCGGACTCGAAGTCGAGGTGGCAGTGGCAGTCGAAGACGCCCGGCATCAGGAACAGGCCGGAGCAGTCGACGTCGGTCGCGCCGGGCGCACTCGCGGCCCCGGCGCCGACGGCGACGATCGAGCCGTCGGCGACGGTGACGTCGACGGGGTCGCCGAACTCTCCGCCCTCGTCGAGGACGTGGATTTCGCGGAGCGCGAAGGCTGTCGGATGACCGGCTACTGCTACCTCTCCCGAAACGCAGAAACGTTTCATTTTTGATCCTAACACGTTTCCGGGCACGTATTGCCGGGTTCAGCTCGGGGGGTTCAGGCGCTCGAAGGCGGCCCTTGCCACGACGAGGTCCTCCCAGGCGGATCCGACCGACTTGAAGGTCGTGATCTCGCCGACTGAGCTCCTGCCGCGCTCGCCGGCGACCACCTCGGCTAGGTCCCCGGCGATGAGTTCCGGCCCGAACGCCCCCTCCGCGATCGCGATCCGCAGGTCGCCGGCCTCGTCCAGCGCTGCGTCACGGTCCTCGACGAACACCGAGGACCGCGCGAGCAAAGCCGCGTCGATCTCCCGGGTCGTCCGCTGGAAGGACCCGACGGCGTTCACGTGCGCACCGGGAGCCACCAGCCGGCCGTCGAAGACCGGCTCGGAGGAGGTGGTGCACGCACAGACGAGATCGGCTTCGGCCACCGCGCCGCAATCGCCGCGGGTGGCGACCACTCCGGCTGCGGCGAGATCGCGAACGAGCGCGTCCGCTCGCGGGCCGGGTGCGATCACCGTCACCCGCTCGAGCGGTCGCTCGCCGATCAGCGCGAATGCATGGGCGCGGCCCTGGACGCCGGCGCCGAAGAGGACGAGGTGCGCGGCGTCCGCTCGCGCGAGGAGGCGGGTCGCCACGACCGAGACGGCGGGCGCCCGGAGTTCCGTGAGCGCCGCCCCGTCGAACAGGGCCACGGGAGTCAGCGACTCCGCCGAGAACAGGGCGAAGACACCCTGGATCAGGGGCAGGCCATGCTTCGGATTCTCCGCCTGGACGGAGACGAGCTTGGCGCCCGCCCCGGCATCACCGGCCGCCGGCATCGCGAGGAACTGCCCGGAGCCCGATCGGATCACGCTCCGCTGAGGCGCCGCGGGCATGCGCGCGGGCTCGCGCAGGGCGTCGGTCAGCGCGTCGGCCGCCGCCGCCACGGGCAGGACCTCGAGGAGCTCGCTACGGCCGATCCAGCGGAGACCTCCAACCTCATGCCGTCCATCCGGACCCAACGAGAATCCTCTCTCTCTTCCCTGCCTGGCCGCCGGAAGCTCCGGCTCGGGCGCGAGATCGTATAGGAGCCACAGGAACGCGAAGTCCGGATTCGCGCGGGAACCGCCATCCCACTTCGTTAGGGTCGGAACGAGCCTCATGAGAGAAGCGGGCTCCCCACAGGACGAACTGCAGACGCTGGTCGAGGCGCTGAGTCTCGCGATCGAACGCCCCGTCCTCCTCGACGACGCGGCGCTGGCGCCGATCGCCTACAGCCCCCAGTGGGGGGAGATCGACGAGGTCAGGGAGAGCTCGATCCTCGGCCGAGGCGCGAGCCGCCGCGTCCGCGATGCGCTCCTCGCGCAGGGCATCGCCCGAGCGGTGGAACCGGTGCGGACCGAAGCGGTCCCCGAGATCGGAATGGAGGAGCGCGTCTGTGTGCCGGTGCGCGCGGACGGGGAGACGGTCGGATTCATGTGGCTGGTCGACTCCACCCACACGATCGGTGACGAAGCCATCGAACGGGTCCGGCGCGCGGCGGTGCAAGCCGCCGAGTTCCTCGCGGCCCGGCCCGATGCCGCGTTGACCGAGGAGACCGCTCTCCTCAACGACCTCTGCGCCCCTGCCGAGGACGACCGCGACCGTGCCCGGATCGCGATCACGGGCGCCGGGCTCATCGCCGATCGTCCGCTCGTGGTCCTGCGAGTGGCCTCCGACGGTCCCGCGACGAGGCTCGGCGACTTCGCCCGCCGGATCTCTCACCGGGTCTCGGCCGGGCACGTCCTGGCGGGGCTGTTGCCCGACGGCCTGCTGATGCTGCTCGACCTCGACGAGCCGGCGCTTTCGGTCCTCGAGCCCGAGCGCATCGCCCGGTGGGTCCACGGTGCGGCCGACCGCCCGCTAGCCGTCGGACAGTCGGCGACGGTCGCGGGGCTCGCCGAGGTTCCCGAGGGCCGAAGGCAGGCGGAACTGGCGCTGTCCGTCGCACGGCGGAGCCCGGTCGGGGAGCGTTTCGCCGCATGGGAGACGATGCGGGTCGACCGCCTGGTCAGTCAGCTCCCGGCCTCGGCGTTCGCGGACGCTCCGGCCGGCATCCGCCGGCTCATCGCCGACGAGCCCGACCTGGCGGCGACGCTGACGGCCTACCTCGATGCCGCGGGCGACATCAAGCGGACGGCGGCCGCCCTCTCGCTTCACCGCAGCGGGCTCTACTACCGGCTCCAGAGAATCGAGGAACTGACGGGCCTCCGGCTCGCCGACGGCGAGGACCGCCTGCTCGCACACCTCGCCCTCCGGCTGGCTGAACGATCGTCCTGAGCATTGCCGACAGTCGCCTCTGGCTTCCGGCTCCGGGCCCGCCTATGTTCGCGGCGTGGAGGTCCAGGCGGAACCGGAGCTGGATGCGGACATCGCCGAGATCGGTCGCAGCCTCGCCCGGCGCGGCCATTCCGCCGCCGCCCTGAAGAGGGTCCCGCAGGAGCGGGGGCTGAACCTCGTGGGTCGCGATCCGAAGGTGCGCGCCGCCCTCCTCCAGCTGGTCGACGTCGCCCCCGCCTGTGAGAACGCCGCCGATCTCGCCGGCCATCTGAACTCCTACCTCGGTCAGGTCGGCGATTCGGGTGGACGCCCGGTGGCGATCGCGGCAGGCGCCGCACGGGTGCCCGGCACGAGGGCTCTGACCGGGCAGGCGGCCCGGGTCGCGATCAACCGGATGGCGCACCGCTTCATCGTCGGTGCGACCCCCGAGCAGGCCGCGGGCGAGCTGCGGCTGATGTGGTCGCACGGGAACGCGATCTCGGTCGACCTGCTCGGCGAGGCGACGCTCACCGAAGCGGAAGGCGCGGCGTATGCGGACCGCTGCGACCGGGCGCTCTCGACGCTCGCCCTCGACGCTCGCGGCTGGCGAGCGAACCCGCTCCTCGAATCGGATGCGGCGGGCCCGCTTCCACGAGCCAACCTCTCGGTCAAGGTCACGGCGCTCACGCCGCTGGTCCGGCCCCAGGCGCCCGGCCGCGGACAGCGCGACGCCGCCGAGCACCTGCGCCGTCTGCTGCGGACGGCCGCCGAAGCCGGCGCCCACCTCCACGTCGACATGGAGTCGATGGATTCGCGCGAGATGGTCTTCGAGATGCTGCTCTCGATCCTCGCGGAGGACGAGTTCCGCTCCGGGCCCTCGGCGGGCCTCGTCCTCCAGGCATACCTCCGGGATTCGGAGGAGATGCTCGACGAGATCATCGGATGGGCATCGCGCACCGAGCGCGCCAGTCCGCTCACCGTGCGCCTCGTCAAGGGGGCCTACTGGGACCAGGAGCACATCGAGGCGATCCAGCACGGCTGGGTCCCCCCGGTCTGGTCGGAGAAGGCCGACTCGGATCGGTGCTTCGAGCGGATCACGAGGAGGCTCATCGATGCCTTTCCGCTCGTCCGGCCGGCGATCGCCTCGCACAACCTGCGGTCGCTCGCGCACGCGATCGCATACTCGCGCCACCGTCTCCTCGGCATCGGTGACCTCGAGCTTCAGGTTCTGCGCGGCCTCGGCGACGACCTGGCCGAGGCACTCGCCCGGGACGGATACCGGGCACGGGTCTATTCACCCGTCGGCGACCTGGTCAGCGGAATGGCCTACCTCGTGCGCCGCCTGCTCGAGAACACGTCCAACGACTCCTTCCTCGCCGACCGAGCAGCCGGTGCGGACCTCGATTCCCTGCTCGCAAGCCCATGACGAGCGCCGTTCTCGACGACCCGATGACGCAGTTCACGAACGAGCCGGTCCGCGAACTGCGGCGAGCGCCCGAGCGCGCCCGTCTCGAGGAGGCTCTCGCCGAACTCGACCGGCGGCTGCCGATCGCCGTCCCGGTCACGATCGGGGCGCGGGTCCGTGACGAGCCGAGCTTCGATTCGGTCGATCCCTCGGATCCCGGTCGGATCGTCGCCCGCGCCACGGCCGCGACCTCGCGCGAGGTCGAGGGCGCAGTCCGCGTCGCCGCCGAGGCGCAGCGGGAGTGGGGTGCGAGGCCTGCGATCGAGCGAGCGAGAGCCATGTCAAGAGCAGCCGGCGAGCTTCGGGAGCGACGGGCGGAGCTCGCGGCGCTGGCGGTACGCGAGTGTGCGAAGCCGTGGTCGCAGGCGGACGCCGACGTCTGCGAGGCCATCGACTTCCTCGAGTTCTACGCTCGTGGGGCTCTCGCGCTCGACGCGGCCTCCCCGCTGATCCAGATGCCGGGCGAGCGGAACACGCTTCGGCACCGCGCTCGCGGCGTCGCCGCCGTCATCGCCCCGTGGAACTTCCCCCTGGCGATCCTGGCCGGCATGACCGCGGCCGCACTCGTCACCGGCAACGCCGTCTGCGTCAAGCCCGCCGAGCAGTCGCCGGCATGCGGGCTCGCCGTCGTCGAGGCGCTCCGGCAGGGCGGCGTGCCCGACGGCGTGATCGCCCTGCTCCCCGGAGACGGCGCGGTCGGCGGTGCGCTCGTCGAGGACCCCGCGGTGCACACGATCGCGTTCACGGGTTCCGGCGCGGTCGGCCTCGAGATCCTGCGCAAGGCCGCGAGCCCGGCCGCCGGACAGCGGCACCTCAAGCGGGTGATCGCGGAGATGGGCGGCAAGAACTGCGTGATCGTGGACGCGGATGCGGACCTCGACGAGGTGATCCCGGCGCTGCTCGATTCCGCCTTCGCGTTCGCCGGGCAGAAGTGCTCCGCCGCCTCGCGCACCCTGGTGCACGAACGAATCGCCGACGAGTTGCTCGACCGCATGAGGGGAGCGCTGCACACGCTCCGGGTCGGACCGGCCGAGGACTTCGAAACGGACGTACCCCCCGTGATCGACCCGGATGCCCGCGCGCGGATCGAGTCGGCGCTCGCAGACCTCGGACCCGGATCCGAGATCGAGCGCGCTGCCGTGCCCGCCGGCCCCGGTTACTGGGTTGCGCCGACGATCGTCGCGGGAGCGCCGGCCGATTCGGGCGTCGTGACTTCGGAGCTCTTCGGGCCCGTCCTCACGATCGAACCGGTCGCCGGCGTCGACGCCGCCTGCGAGATCGTCGACGGACTCGGGCAGGCCCTGACCGGAGGTCTCTTCTCGCGGGATCCGGCGACGATCGAGCGGGTGGCGGCGAGGACTCCGGTCGGGAACTTCTATGTCAACCGTGCGACCACCGGAGCGATGCCCGGCCGCCAGCCGTTCGGCGGCAACCGGCTATCCGGGATGGGCTTCAAGGCCGGAGGCGACGAATACCTGCTGCAGTTCGTCGATGCGCTCGTGATCACCGAGAACACCGTTCGCCACGGTCTTCCGATCGAGTGATGGCCTACGAGCGGATCCGCAACCGTGCTGGGAGCAGCACGTTGCCCGGCGCCTCGCCGGTGCGGATCCAGTCGAGGACCATCCGGACCGCGGTCTCGCCGTGTGCCGCCCCGTCGAGCGACATGGCGCTGACCGGGGGGTCGAGGAGGCCGAGGACGACGCCATCGGAGGCGGAGCCCACGGGCGCGTCGAGCCCGGCGGCGGCCAGGGCATGGCGAACGCCGACCGCCTGGCGGTCGAGGGCGGTCACGATCAGGGCCGGCGAACCCCGGTTCTCGATCTCCCGGAGCACGATCTCGACCACCTCCTCGGATGCGTCCGGGATCTCAAGGACCCCAGCCGTGCGGTCGTGCTCGGCGCACCATTCGCGAAACGAGTCCTCGAGCGCCTCGACGAACCCGAGGCGCTGGGGAAGCGTCACGAACCAGGCACCTCCCTCACCCGACGCGAGATCGGCGAGATGGTCGAGCAGGGTGCTCATCACCGCTCGGTGATCCACGTCGACCCATGGCACCGAGGGCTGCTCGTTGCGACCGATCGAGATGACCGGGACCGCGTTGGCGGACACGAGATCGTCGTTCTCGGTCGGGTCGACGACGATCTCGGCGTCGACCTGCTCGCCGAGTGGACGCCCGCTCCGACGGATCAGCAGTCCGTAGCCGGCCTTGTCGGCCGCTTCGGCCGCGGCATCGAGAACCTCGATGAAGAAGGCGCCGCCGGGAATCGTCGAGTCGTGCCCGAACCGGATCCCGATGGCCATCGACTTCCCCGTCGGCAGGCCGCTGGCGCCCCGGTTCGGAACGTAGGCGAGCTCTGCAGCGGCCTTGGCGACGCGGGCGCGGGTGGCACCGCTGACCCGCCCCTTGCCGCTGAGCGCATTCGACGCGGTGCCGACGGCGACGCCCGCTGCCTGCGCGACATCGACGATCGTCGGCTTGGACGCTCCCATGACGACGAGAAGTTAGCGACCGGGTGGGCCGGACCGGCATTCCCGGAGACCGTGATAGAGGTAAGCGGATGAAGCGAGGGCTGTTCATCCCACCGTTCGACAACCTCGCCGACCCGCGCGTAGTGGCCGAGCTGGCGAGCCGGGCCGAGGAAGTCGGCTGGGACGGCGTCTTCCTCTGGGACCACATCCAGTACCCGGACCCGATCACTGCGATCTGCGACCCGTGGATCTGCCTGGCAGCCATAGCGTCGGCGACGAGCAGGATCCGGATCGGGACGATGGTCACCCCCCTGGCCCGCCGCCGCCCCCAAGTCGTCGGGCGCCAAGCCGTGACGCTCGATCTGCTCAGCGAGGGGCGGATGACGCTCGGCTTCAGCGTCGGCGGCGACT
>JADFCZ010000155.1 GCA_018263295.1 Conexibacter sp. | reverse complement strand
GGCCATGCGGCGCTCGCGCTCGCTCGTCGCGGCGTCGTCGTCGGCCTCCGTCGGCGCCGCGCCGTTGCCCTCCTCGACGACGGTCGCGGCGGGGGCCGCCGGGCGGTCGGGCTCGGAGGGCGCCTGGGCCGCTGAGGCCGCCGCGGGGGCCGCGGGGGCCGCGTCGCGAACGGCCGCCTGATCCGGCTCGCCGCCGACGAGGGCGACCTCGTTCTCCTCGGGGAACGGCGGGACGCGGCCCATCTGCTCGCGGATCCGGAGCGCACGCGACTGGTATGCGGGCTCGCGCTCCTTCCACGCGATCAGCACCGGGGTCGCGATGAAGATCGACGAGTAGGTACCGGAGAGGACGCCGACCATCATCGCGAAGGCGAAGTCGCGCAGCGTCGCGCCGCCGAAGATGAGGATCACGCCGATCAGGAAGACGGTCGAAAGGCCGGTGATCAGCGATCGCGTCAACACCTCGCTGAGCGAGCGGTTGGCGATCTGCGAGAAGGTCGCGCGCGGCAGGCGCGGCACGTTCTCGCGTATTCGGTCGAACACGATGACCGTGTCGTAGAGCGAGTATCCGAGAATCGTCAGGAAGGCTGCGACGGTTGCGCTCGTTACCTCCCTTCCCACCAGCGAGTACACGCCCGCGGTGATCAGGATGTCGTGGATCACGGCGATCATCACCGGGATCGCGTACTTCGGCTCGAACCGGAAGGCGACGTAGGCGGCGATCAGCAGCAGCGAGAAGGCGATCGCGTAGCCGGCGCTGCGGGCGATCTGCTGCCCGAAGGTCGGCCCGACCGACTGGCTCTCGAAGCCGGTCTCCTCGCCGCCCTCGAAGCCGAAGTCGCTGCTCAGCCCCCGCTGGACCCGACCGACCTCGTCGGGCGGGATCGTGCCCTGGATCTGGAAGACGTTCGCGCCGAAGTCCGGCTGCTCGACCTCCTGGACCTTGACGGCCTCGACGTCGGCGACGCCGGCGTCGCTGAGCGAGGAGCGGATGTCATCGACGCTCGCGGCTTCCGCGAGGGCGACGTTGATCTTCGTCCCGGACTCGAAGTCGATCCCGAAGTTGAGCTGGTTCGTGGCGAAGGACAGTGCGCCGACCGCCAGGATCACGCCCGAGATCGAGAAGAACCAGCGGCTGGCGCCCGCGAAGTCGAAGTGCCAGGTGAACCGCTGCGGGCGGGCGCCGAGGAAGGACGGCGAGCGGAGGATCGGGCTGCGGCCGAGCAGGCCGAGGACCGCGCGGGTGAAGACGACCGCCGTCAGCAGCGAGACGATCGTGCCGATGCCGAGGGTGAAGGCGAAGCCTTTGACGCCCGCGGTCGCGAGCCCGAAGAGGATGAACGCGGTCAGCAGCGTGATCACGTTCGCGTCGATGATCGTGCTGATCCCGCGCTTGTATCCCGTCGTGATCGACGAGATCATCGAGTGGCCCTTCCGGGCCTCCTCCTTTATTCGCTCGAAGATGACGACGTTCGAGTCCGCCGCGACGCCGATCGTGAGGATCAAACCCGCGATCCCCGGCAGCGTCAGGGTGATCGGGATCAGCTTCATGATCGCCAGGAAGAAGATCGCGTAGACGCCGAGGCCGAGGATGGCGATCGCGCCGAGGAAGCGGTAGTAGACGAGGAAGAAGATCGAGACCAGCAGCAGGCCGATCAGCCCGGCCTTGAGCCCGTCGTCGAGCGCCTGCTGGCCGAGCGTCGCGGTGACCGTGCTCTGGCTGATCAGCTTCAGGTTGACCGGAAGGGCGCCGATCTTCAGGAACGTCGCCAGGTCCTGGGCCTGCTGGGTCGTGAAGCCGCCGGAGATCTGCGCGCCGGTGCGGCCGTCGATGCCCTGCGGGTTCTCCTGGTAGTCGATGACCGGCCGCGAGACGATCTTCTGGTCGAGGACGATCGCGAACGAGTAGGGGGCGCCGAGCGTCTCCTGGCCGCGCTCGGCGATCCGCTTGGTGATCTGCTGGAAGGCGAGGCGCCCTTCGTCGGTGAAGTCGAAGGTGACGTTCGGCTGGTTGTTCTGGTCGAAGTTCTGCTCGGGGTTGGTGATGTCGTCGCCGCTCAGCTCCGGCTTGTCCTTGAGGACGAAGTAGCGCGGGGTCGCGTTCGGGTCGTCCTGCTGGTCCTGGACGACGATCGTCCCCTGGGGGACCGTGAAGATCTTCTGATCGTCCTTCGGGACCGCCTTCGCCTCGTCGGTCGCGAACAGGTCCCTCTGACTGGTCTCCGGGCCGGCGACGTACTCGCGGCTCTTCTTCGTGAACAGGTACTGCTGCGGCGCCGTCGTCGTACAGACGTCGTTGCACTTCGTGTTCTGCTTCGAGGCGAGCTCGACCGCGTCGTAGAAGCTCGTCGTCGCCTGCTGGTTCAGGTTCGCCGGCGTAACCTCGTCGACCTTCGGGTCGAGCGGGACGACGTTGGGCTCGAGGTCGTAGAAGTAGAGCTTCGCGGTGTCGCCGACCTGATCGATCGCGCGCTGCGTGTCCTGGACGTTCGGGAGGCTGATCTGGACCTGATCGGTCCCCAGCGGCGCGATCTCCGGCTCGGAGACGCCGAGGGCGTCGACGCGGTCGCGGATGATCTCGATCGCCCGGTCGATGTCCTCTTGATCGACCGTCGGGTTCTCGGCGCTCGGCTGGCCCTGGTAGATGAGCTGGATGCCGCCGCTGAGATCGAGCCCCCTCTTGGTGGGCTTGGTGAAGATCACGTACAGCGATCCGGCCAGCAGGACCAGGATCAGGCTGACGATGATGATGTTGGAGCGGCGTGAGCCCATGAGTCGATCAGGGTACGGCGGTAACGCCTGCCTGTGCCCGCCGCCTACTCCGGCGTGAGCACGAGCAGCATGCCGCCGTCGTCATCGTAAGCGGGGAAGACGTCGGCAACGGCCTTTGCAGGCAGATCGCCCTCGGCGTGGACCGCGACCCGCTTGCCGAGCGACCGCACGCCCCACTCCAGGGTCGTCTCGATCGGATCGGCGACGCCGTCGCCGTCGGTGTCCGCCTCCTCGCCCCCGGCGCCGGGGTCGATCCACTCGAGCCCGAGCACCTCCTTGACCGGGCGGCCGATGACGTCCTCGTCGGTCAGGCCGGTCAGCTCGAAGCCGCCGCGGCCGACGTCGAGGATCCGCCCCTGCGCGTCGCAGGTGAAGAACGCCGCCTCCGGGCCCGGGTAGTAGTCGTCGAGGAGCTCGAACAGGAACCCGAACCCGCACTTCGGACAGCCCTTCGGACGGTTCGACAGACCGGCGGTGCGCTCGCCGCTCTGAACGCGATTGCCGCAGTTGGGGCAGATGAAGAAGGGCACGCGCGGAAGGCTAATGAATCGGCGTCGGCGACCCCGCAGGCACGGCCGGGGCGGAGCGGCGACCGCCGGGCGCGGCGCTTCGCGCCGGGCGGGTGGTGCGCCCATCGGCCGCCGCTCCGACCCGGCCTCGTCCCAGGAACCCGCCGCCGTTCACAGCCTCCGCAGCTGGAGCGGAGAAAAGGTCAGAAGAGGCTTGCCGCGCTCTCTGGGATTGGCAGGCCCAGGTGCTCGTAGCCTCGCTCGGTCACGACCCGGCCCCGGGGGGTCCGCTTCAGGAATCCCTGCTGGAGGAGGTAGGGCTCGTAGACGTCCTCGATCGTGTCCTGCTCCTCGTCGACGGCGGCCGCCAGCGTCGAGAGGCCGACCGGGCCGCCCGAGAACTTGCCGGTGATCGCCTCGAGGATCGCCCGGTCGTGGCGGTCGAGCCCGCCCTCGTCCACCTCGAGCATGGCGAGCGCCGACGCCGCGATGTCGCCGCTGATCACGCCCTCGCCGTGGACCTCGGCGTAGTCGCGAACCCGCTTCAGCAGCCGGTTCGCCACCCGCGGGGTGCCGCGGGAGCGACTCGCGATCTGGGCGGTGCCGGCGGCGTCGATCTCGACCCCGAGGATGCCCGCGGAGCGCTCGACGATCTGCGCCAGGTCGGCGGGGTCGTAGTGCTCGAGCCGGTGGCTGACGCCGAAGCGGTCGCGCAGCGGCGTCGTCAGCAGGCCGGCGCGGGTGGTGGCGCCGACGAGGGTGAAATCGGGGAGGTCGAGCGTGACCGTGCGGGCGCCGGCTCCCTGGCCGAGGACGACCGGGAGCTGGCGGTCCTCCATCGCCGGATACAGCGTCTCCTCGATCGCCCGGTTGAGGCGGTGGATCTCGTCGATGAAGAAGACGCTGCCCGGCTCGAGCGTCGTCAAGAAGCTGGCGACGTCGGCCTTGCGCTCGAGTGCCGGCCCGGCCGTCTGGATCATCGGCACGCCGAGCTCGGCGGCGATGATGTGTGCGAGCGACGTCTTGCCGAGGCCCGGAGGGCCGGCGAGGAGGACGTGGTCGAGCGGCTCCTTGCGGCGTCGCGCTGCCTCGATGAAGACCCCGAGCTGGTCGGTCACCTGCCGCTGGTTGACGAAGTCGGAGAGCCGGCTCGGACGCAGGTTGCGATCGAGCTCCTCCTCCCCGCGCTCCCGCCTCGCGTCGGCGATCCGCGGTTCGGCGTCGGCGGCTATCGCCGCTTCGTTCAGTGGGATGCGCTCGATCGACATCGTCACCCCACAGCTTGGCCTACGCGGCGGCGCGAGCGCTGCGGAGCGCCGCGGCCACGAGCTCTTCGGCCGTCTCGCCGCTCACCGCGGCGAGCAGGCGCTCGGCCTCGACCGGCGTGTAGCCGAGCCCGAGCAGTCCGTCGCGGGCCTCGGAGCGGGCATCGTCTTCGGAGCTGACCGTCGCGACGCCCTCCTCGAGCTCGCCGGCGACTCGCTCCCGCAGTTCGACGATGATCCGTTCGGCCGTCCGCTTGCCGATCCCGGGGACGGCCTGGAAGCGCTTGGCGTCGCCAGCGGCGATCGCGCGCAGGAGCTCGCCCGCGGTGCCGCCCGAGAGCGCCGCCATGGCGACCTTCGGGCCGACGCCGGAGACGGAGATCAGCGACAGGAAGAGCTCGCGCTCGTCCTCGGTCGCGAACCCGTAGAGGGCCAGCGAGTCGTCGCGGGAGATCAGGTGGGCGTGCAGCGAGACGCGCTCGCCGACCGCCGGGACCGTCCGCAGCGTCTCGGCCGAGACCGCCAGCCGGTAGCCGACTCCGGCGGCATCGACGACGACGTGCTCGGATCGCCGCGAGAGGACCTCGCCGCTGACGGCGGCGATCATCCGGCCACGGCCGCCTCGGCGGCCAGACCCGGTTGACCTGCTTGGGAGGCGCGGGCGTGCGAGGCGTGGCAGACCGCGACGGCGAGTGCGTCGGCCGCGTGGTCGGATGGCGGCTCGACGGGAAGGCTGAGGAGGACGCCGACCATGTGCTTGACCTGGTCCTTGGCGGCGCCGCCGGTGCCGCAGACGGCCAGCTTCACGGCCTGCGGCGTGTAGTCGAAGCAGGGGATGTCGCGAGCCGCCGCCGCGAGCATGACGACGCCGCGGGCCTGCCCGACGCCGATCGCCGAGCGCACGTTCTTGCCGAAGTAGATGCTCTCGAGCGCGACCGACTCGGGCTCGTGCCAGGCGATCAGCTCGCAGATCGAGTCGTGGATCTTCCGCAGCCGCTGCTCGGCCGGCATGTCGCTGCCGACCTCGACGGTGCCGCCGTCGATCGCGGTCATCCGCGAGCCGGCCACCCTGACGACACCGAAGCCGGTGTTCGCGATGCCGGGATCGATGCCCATCACGATCCGCATACGGGGACATTCTGGGCCGGGCCCCGGATGCCTCCCCCGCGCCACGGGGGCGGCACGTCGCTTAGGCGAGCGCGCGCTCCATGACTTCCTCGCTCATCTCGAAGTTCGCGTGGACCGCGTCGACGTCGTCGTGGTCCTCGAGCGCCTCGATCAGGTTCAGGAGCGTCTTCGCCTGCCCCTCGGCGACCTCGACGGTGTTCTTCGGGTCCATCGCGATGTCGGAGGAGACGATCTCGACGCCGGCCTCATCGAGCGCCGCCCTTACGGCGGCGAGGTCGCTCGGGGCCGTCAGGACGCGGAAGGTGCCGTCGTCGTCGACGACGTCCTCGGCCCCGGCGTCGATCGCGACGATCAGGTCGTCCTCGTCGTAGCGGTCGCCGTCGATGAGGATCACGCCGCGCTTCTCGAAGGTCCAGGCGACCGAGTTCGGCTCACCGAGGCTGCCGCCGTGACGGTCGAAAGCGTGGCGCACCTCCGACCCGGTCCGGTTGCGGTTGTCGGAGAGCGCCTCGACGAGGATGGCCACCCCGCCGGGCCCATAGCCCTCGTAGAGGATCCGCTCGATGACGACGCCGTCGGAGCCCTCGCCGGTCCCGCGGTCAATCGCCCGCTGGATGTTGTCCTTCGGCATCGACTGGTCGCGCGCCTTCTGGATCGCCGTCGCCAGGGTGGCGTTCGCGTCGGGGTCTCCCCCGCCCTCGCGCGCGGCGACCGTGATCGCGCGGGCCAGCTTCGTGAACAGCTTGCCGCGCTTGGCGTCGGTGGCGGCCTTCTTGTGCTTGATCGAGGACCACTTGGAGTGACCGGACATGCCCCTGATCTTAGAACCGGCGCACGCGACGGCGAGATCCGCCATCCTCCCTCTCCGGCCGCAGAACGACGACGACCGGATCGCGGGGGGACGAGATCCGGTCGCGCCGTGTCACCCTCGGACATCGATCTGCATTCGTCAGGAGCTCCCGCAAGCGTCCACGTCTGCACGGTGTTCGGGGGTTCTGCGCGCTGAAACAGCGGCAGAGGGGGAAAGTTGCGGTGCTGCGGTGGCGTGGCCTGCCGAGGGCGTCGCATGCGGCCCGGGCGGTAGTTCAGGCAGGGAGGGGTCGCGGGCGGGCTTACTGATCGGGATTGAGGTTGGTAGGCAGCCCAAATCCCGATCACTGGCGATCCGGCTCGGTCACTGGGCCGGATTTGGGGCCCATAGGCCACCAAACTCGGCCCGCTGCCACGCTGAGCGCTCCCGGCCACGTCCCCTCACTGCCAAGACCGCATTCCGCACCGCCGCACCACGCTTGGCGCCAGCGATCGCCGGCCCTACACCACGAAGCGCCCGTCCTGCTGGAGGAGCTCGCCGTCGACCGTGATGCTGCCGCCCTTGCGGAGGTCGCAGATCATGTCCCAGTGGATCGCGGACTCGTTGACGCCGCCGGTCTCGGGGTAGGACTCGCCGACGGCGAGGTGGACGGTGCCGCCGATCTTCTCGTCGAGGAGGATCTCCCCGGTGCCGTCTGCGATGCCGAAGTTGGTGCCGATGCCGAGCTCGCCGAGCCGGCGGGCGCCCTCGTCGGTGTCGAGCATCTCGATCAGGAAGTCCTCGCCGCGCTCGGCGGTGGCGTCGACGACCTTGCCGTCCTCGAAGCGGAAGCGGACGCCGGCGACCTCGCGACCGGCGTAGGTCGCCGGCAGGTGGAAGGTGACCTCTCCCTCGGCCGAGTCCTCGACCGGGCCGGTGAAGAACTCCCCGTCGGGCATGTTGTACTTGCCGTCGGCGGGCTTGAAGTGGCGGCCGGCGACGTTCAGCTTCAGGTCGGTTCCGGGCCCCTGGATGTGGACCTCCTCGTGGCCCTCGATCCACTCCGCCAGCCGGATCGTCTCCGCCGCCGCCTGCTTCCAGGCGGCGACCGGATCGGGTTGGTCGCAGAGGCAGGCGCGGTAGTAGAAGTCCTCGTACTCGCGCAGGCTCATCCCCGCAGCCGCCGCGTAGGCGTTGGTCGGGAACAGCGTCACGTTCCAGCGCAGGTCGCCTGCGGCGCTCCGCTCCATCATCTTCTGCATGTAGGGGTGCATGGCCTTCTGGCGCCGGGTCTGGCGCTCGGGCGCGACGTTGGAGAGCTCGCGGACGTTGGTGTCGGAGAGGACCCGGATCCGGGCGTCGGCGGACTCGAACGCCCACTGCTGCGCCGGCGAGACCCAGTCGATCTGCTCGTCGCTCGCGAGGTCGAAGAACGCGGAGGCCGTTCCCTCCAGCGAGAGGTCGAGCACCGGATTCGCGCCGGCGCGAAGCGTCTCCTCGTAGAGCGCCTGGACGAGCGGCTCCGCCACGGCGCCGCTCGTGATGAAGAACGTCTGCCCCTCCTTCAGCTCGAGCGAGTAGTTGACGATCACCTTCGCCAGTCCCTCGATCCGCGGATCCCTCATCTTCCTGCCTCCTCCGCGACGCGATCTCGCGCCGCCGTCGCCATTGCCATCAACAGAGCGTGGATCCGGGAGTCGCCGGTGATCTCCGGGTGGAACGAGCACGCCAGCACGGTCCCCTCGCGGATCACGACCGGATGCCCCTCCCAGCTCGCCAGCACCTCGACGCCGTCGCCGTGGGACTCGATCCAGGGGGCCCGGATGAACGCGGCCCGAACCGGCTCCGGCCCGACGCCGGCGGCCGGATCGAGCTCGAGATCGGCCTCGAAGCTCTGGAGCTGGCGACCGAAGGCGTTGCGTCGCGCCTCGGCGTCGATCAGCCCGAGGTGCTCGCGGTCGCAGACGATCATCCCGGCGCAGGTGCCGAGGATCGGCCGGCCGGCCTCGTGGTGAGCCCGGATCGCCGGCTCGAGCCCGTCCCGCTCGATCGCCTTGGTGATCGTCGTGCTCTCGCCGCCGGGGATGACGAGGGCGTCGAGGCCGTCGAGGTCGGCGGGAGTCCGCACCTCGCGGGCGTCGGCACCGAGGTCGGCGAGCATCCGGACGTGAGCGGCGAAGTCGCCCTGACTGGCCAGGACTCCGACGCG
>JADFCZ010000154.1 GCA_018263295.1 Conexibacter sp. | reverse complement strand
TCGCCAGCTCGGGCGGGTCGATGACGGCGGCGTTCTGGCGCCAGCCGAGCAGCCAGGCGACGAGCTGGCGCGAGGATGAGAACTCGGTCTCGAAGACGGAGCCCTTGCCGCGCTTGCCGTCGCCGTTGCTCGCCGGCTCGATCGCGCCGTACTCGCCGTAGTCGCGCTCGACGAGCCAGTCGATCCGGTCGCGGAGGAAGATCCGGGCGGTCCCCTCCTTGCTGCCCATCTGCCAGTCGGCGCGGGAGGCGTAGTCGCGGCGGTCGAAGTCGCCGGGCGGGTTGAAGTCGTGCTCGGCCTTGCTCGCGTAGGAGACCTTGCCCTGGATCCGCGAGAGGCGGAAGACGCGAACGGCATCGCGTTCGTGCGCGTAACCGATCAGGTAGAACTGGCCGGAGCGGAAGACAAGGTGGTAGGGGTCCACCTTGCGGTCCATCGTCGCGTCCCGTTCCATCGTGTAGTAGCTGAACTGGATCGTCTTGCGGCGCGAGATCGCCGTCTCGATCTTCGCCAGGCGCTGGGAGAGCTCGCGGCCGCCGGCCGACGCGGTCATCGCCATCTCGATCGGGGCCTCGGCGCCGGAGCTGAGCGGGCTCTTCCGCCCCCACGAGACCTGCTGGAGGGCGAGCCGCAGCGGCTCGGCATAGGCGAACTGCCCGTCGAGGAGGGCCAGCGCCGTCCGCAGCGCGGCGAGCTCGGAGTCGGTGAACTCGATCGCCGGCAGGTAGTAGTTCTCGGGCGGCAGCGCGTAGAGCTCCGACTCGAGGAAGCCCTCGCTCGGCTTGTCGACCTTGAGCGCGATCCCGAGGCTCTCGAGCTCGGCGCGGTCGGCGTAGAACCGGCGCGCGAACGCGTCCTCGTTCATCGAGCTGTAGCCCTCCACTTCCTGCTTGATCTCGAGGGCCGAAACCGGGCGCCGGTTCGCCATCAAGAAGGAGATGAGGGAGAGCTGGCGGATCAGCTTCTCGGTGTCCTTGGCCACGCCCTGAGGATAGTTGCCGCCGGGGGGCCGGCTCCGCGCCCGGCCGCCGGATTTGCGCAGTTTGCGCTCTCTGGCGCGGCATCCGTACGCCCCTCCGACCCCCGCACCGGCTAGATTCGCGACTGCAGATGTCCGAGACGCTCGCCCGCAGCCTGATCCGACTGATCGTCACGATCGGAATCCTCGCCGCCGTGTACTTCTTCCTGGTCCGGCCGATCCTCGATACGACGAACGACACGATCGACAAGGCCTTCGACAGCTTCGACGGCGTCGAGAGCTCCCTGGACAACGCCTTCGAGGACGCCGGGATCAACAACCCTCCCAACCTCACCGGGGTCGGCAAGACCGATGCCGAGAAGGTCCTCGCCTGTGTCCGGCGCGTTCAGCCGGACACGACGAAGATGCAGAAGTGCGCCGAGCGCTTCACGAACTAGTCAGGCGCGAACCCTCTCCATCTTCGGGTCGTAGATCGGGTCCCTGACGATCTCGGCACCCACCCAGCGGCCGAAGACGCCCACCTCGACCCCGGTGCCGATCTCGACGCCGGCCGGCAGGTAGGCGAAGGCGATGCTGCTGCCGGTCCGGTTGCCGTAGCCGCCCGAGGTGACGCGGCCGAGCACATCCCCACCGACCCGCACGGGCTCGTCGCCGAAGGCGATCGACCGCGGCTCGTCGAGGACGAGGCACCGCAATCGCCGGCCGGGGCCCTCCTCGCGCTGCTCGAGCAGCGCATCGAGGCCGTTGAATCCACCCGGCTTCTCCCACTCGACGGCGAAGCCGAGGCCGGCCTCCAGCGGGGTCGTCTCAGGAGTGATGTCGGTACCCCAGACCCGGTAGCCCTTCTCCAGCCGCATCGAGTCGATCGCCCGGTACCCACCGGCGACCATGCCGTGCGGGGCCCCGGCCTCCCAGAGCAGGTCCCAGAGCGCCCGGCCGAACTCGGCGTCGCAGTAGAGCTCCCATCCGAGTTCGCCGACGAACGTGATCCGTTGGGCGAGGACGGGCACCGGCCCGACGCTGACCCAGCGCGCCTGCAGGAAGCGATGGGCCTCGTTGCTGAGATCGGCGTCGGTGACCGGCTGCAGGATGTCACGGGCTCGTGGCCCCCAGAGGCAGAAGCAGGCGCGCGAGCCGCTGACGTCGGCGGAGACGATCGACCCGTCGTTGGGGAGGTGGCGCCGGATCCAGGCGAGATCGTGGGTGCCGAACGCGGTCCCGGTGACGACCCGGAACGACTCCTCACCGACCCTCGTCACGGTCAGGTCGGCCTCGATGCCGCCGCGGTCGTTGAGCAGCTGCGTGTAGACCGCGGAGCCCACCGGCTTGTCGATGTCGTTCGCGCAGATCCGGCTCATGGCCGCGAGCGCCCCGGGGCCGGCGACGTCGAGCTTCGCGAACGAGGACTGGTCGAAGAGCCCGGCGGCGTCGCGGGTGGCGAGGCACTCCGCTCCGATCGCCGGCGACCAGTTGCGGCCCGGCCAGCCGTCCGGGCGCTCGCCGGCGCCGGGCGACGCATTCGACTCGAACCAGTTGGCCCGCTCCCATCCGGCCTTCTCGCCGAAGCCGGCATCGAGCTCGCGGAGCCGCTCGTACGCAGGCGGCAGCCGCAGCGGGCGGCCGGCCGGGCGCTCCTCGTTCGGATAGACGATGTCGTAGTAGCGGGAGTACGCGTCGAGGGCACGGACCCTCGAGTGGCTACGGCTCGCGTAGTGGGCCCCGAAGCGACGGATGTCCATCCCGGACGGGTCGACGAAGGGCATCCCCTTGACGATCCACTCGGCGACCACGCGGCCGACGCCGCCCGCGCCGGCGAGGCCGTGGACGCAGAACCCGGCGGCGACCCAGAGGCCCGTGACCTCGGCGGTCTCGCCGAGGATGAACTCGCCGTCTGGGGTGAACGCCTCGGGTCCGTTGACGACCTTCGCGATCTCGACGTCGCGGAGGGCGGGAACCCGGCGTCGCGCCCCTTCCCACGACTCAGCGAAACGGTCCATGTCGGCCTCGAAGAGCATCCGCGGCTCGCTCAGCGGCGCGTCGACGTCCCAGGTCACCGGGTCGCGCGAGTAGCCGCCGACGAGCAACCCGCCCGCCTCCGGCCGGAAGTAGTTGATCGAGTCGGGGTCGCGCACGGTCGTCGTCTCCGGCCCGACCGCGGGCTCGAACGGCTCGGTGACGACGTACTGGTGGCGCATCGGCACGATCGGGACGGTCGCGCCGGCGAGGCGGCCGAGGGCTCCGGAAGCAGCGCCGCCGGCGATCACGGCGGTCTCGGTCGCGATCGTGCCGCGGTCGGTGACGACGCCGGCGATGCGGTCGCCGTCGAGCTCGAACCCGGTCACGCGAACGCCGGTGTGGAAGGTCGCGCCGTGTTGCTCCGCCCCCTTGGCGAGCGCCAGGGCGAGCAGCTCGGGGTCGACGTAGCCGTCGCCGGGGAGCCAGGCGGACGCGAAGACGTCGTCGACGGCCAGCAGCGGCAGTCTCTCCCTCGTCTGCTCGGGCGTAAGCAGATCCAGCTCGAGGCCGTAGGTCGCAGCCGCGCTCTGCTGGCGGCGCAGCTCCTCCACCCGCTCGGGAGTCGTCGCGATCCGCAGGCCGCCGACCCCTCGCCAGCCGGGGTCGAGCCCGGTCTCGGCACCGAGCCGCTCGTAGAGCTCGGTCGAGTACATGATCATCCGCGTCTGCGAGATCGACGACCGGAGCTGGCCGACGAACCCCGCCGAGTGCCAGGTGCTGCCGTCGCTCAGATCGTGCTGCTCGAGGACGACGGTGTCGGTCAGCCCGAGCTCGGCCAGGTGGTAGGCGACGCTCGCCCCGCCGACGCCGCCGCCGATGACGACGGCGGCGGCCGAGGCCGGAAGGTCGCCCGCGCTCATCGCGACATCCTCGCCGACTCGAGCAGCCGCGGAAAGTCGGGGCCGTCGAACTCCGCGACCGCCCGCTCGTACTTCTCCATCCCCCAGGCCCAGAAGTCGAAGCTGAGCGTGGAGACGCCGTCCTGGATCGAGGCCCAGAGGGTCCACCCGTACTTCGACATCAACCCCCAGAGCCTCGCCCGCGCGACCTTGGCGGGATCGGGGGCCCCGTAGTAGGCGGCGACGAGTTCCTCGAGCTGATCGAGCGAGAGGCCGGACTCGCTCCAGATGTTGCCGAGCTCGAAGCTCGGCTCGTTGTTGCCCGAGTACTCGTAGTCGATCAGCCACAGATGATCGCCCGCATCGATGAAGTTCTCGGCCAGCAGATCGTTGTTGCAGGGGACGGGAGCCTCGGCGCCGACGACCAGCGCCGCGCGGATCTCGGCCACCTGGGGTTCGAATTCGCGATATCGCTCGGGCAACCGGAACCCGCGCTCGGTGACCAGATCGAGGTACCCCCGCTGGATCTCGAACATGTCGAAGTCCCGCTCGAACGGATCAGCCGAATGCAGGGTCCTGACGGCGTCGGCGATCCGGGTCGGCGGGAATCCGGCGCGGAGATCGGCGGCGCTCAGCGTCCGGCCCTCGACGAACTCGATCACGAGCGCGTTCAGGTCCGGTAGGTAGGCGACGACCGGAGCGCCGACCCCGACCGCCGCCGCGCGGCGCGAGTTGGCGTACTCGTTGTCCCGATCGATCGCGAGCAGGGCGCCGTCGTCGCTCCACATCCTGACCACGAAGGCGCCGCCCGCCGTCTCGACCTTGACGTTGCGGTTGGTGAGCCCGCCCTCCAACTCGGCGATCGTGCGCTCGCCTGCCAGCTCCGGAACGCGTTCGAGGATTCGATCGAGGTTGCTGTCGCTGCCGATGATGCTCTCCTTCGCCGGGGAAACTAATGGTCAGCCCCTCTAGCCTGCCGGGACCGTGTCCGCGCCGCTCGCCGTCATCCTCGACTTCAACGGGACCCTCTCCGACGACGAGCCGCTGCTGGATCTCCTCTTCCGGGACGCTCTCGCGGAGGAGGCGGGGATCGAGATGACGTCGGCCGACTACTTCGAGCGGTTCGCGGGCCTGTCGGACCCCGAGATCGCCGATTCGGCACTCCGCGCCGGCGGCATCGATCCGTCCCCCGCGCTCGTCGAGCGCATTCTGCGAGCGAAGGTCGACGGCTATCTGCGTGCCGTCGAGGAGGAGCCTCCGATCACCAATGCCGCGACCGAGTTCGTCGAGGTCCTCGCCGATCGGATTCCCGTCGCCATCGCCTCGGGGGCCTTCCGGGAGGAGGTCGAGCTCGTCCTCGAGCTGGCCGGAATCCGCGACCGATTCGACGCGATCGTCTGCATCGACGACGTCGAGGCCGGCAAGCCGGATCCGGAGGGATACCTGCTGGCCCGGGAGCGAATGAACGAGGCGAGCGGATCCACGGCCCCGGCGGCCGACATCCTCGCGATCGAGGACTCGGCCGCCGGGGTTGCGGCAGCCCACGGGGCCGGGATGCGTTGCGCGGCCGTTGCCGGGGACGCCAGGGCCGGTGAAGCAGCGGACTTCACCATCGACCGCCTGAGCGCCTCGACGGCCGAGTGGCTACTTCGCGGCTGACCGGCGCGAACGGTAGGCGCGGTTCTTCTCGCGGTTGCCGCAGAGCTCCATCGAGCACCAGTGGCCGCCGCGGTTCTTGGACGAGTCGTAGAAGGCCCAGCGGCAGGTGTCGGCGGCGCAGATCTTCAGCCGGCCCCAGGTGCCGTCGATCTGGGCGCGGAGGACGACTCCGATCAGCTGGGCGATCAGGGCGTCGACCGACCCGGCCGGGTCGAGGTCGATCGCGACGCCGCCGTCGGCGGCGATCCTGACCGGGACCGGGTGCGCCGCCGCCGCGGCGGCCAGCTTCGCGTTCGCTGCCTCGTCCTGTTCGCCGGTCGCGTTGGCGTCGATCAGCGCTCGGAGGCAGCGGCGGAGCTCGAGCAACTCGGCGAGCCCGGCGTCTTCGAGCTCGATCGTGGGCGCGGCGAGCCCGATGCTCACCAGCCATTGACGCGCGGTAGCCGGGTCGGGCAGCTTCTCCGCCTCGTCCTCGGACTCGTGGGAGTCGGCGAACGCCTGGACCGCGATCAGCGGCTCCGGTGCCGCCTTCTCCCCGATCCACTCGCTGAGGGCGTCGACGTTCATGGACCGATCCTACCGTCGCGTGACCGGTAAATCAACTTGACAGGTCAGCGTGACCTCTATAACGTTTTAACCGGTCACTAAGTCAACCGAGGAAGGAGCATCCGATGCTCGCCATCGCCCAGTACTTCGCCCGAGAGAACCGCATCGACCCGGAGCGGGTCAGCCGCCGGGCCGCCGCCCGCCGACGCGCCCAGGACCGCTGACCTAAGCGGCCCTATCCCGGAAGTAGGCGGAGCCGGCGATCCCGCGGTCGAAGCCCGACCAGGCCTGGCCGTCGGCCAGCGTCCGCTCGATCCGGTCGAAGGATCCGAGCTTGCCGCCGAGGTTGTCCATCGCGTGGACGAGGGTCGCCTCACGCGTCGCCGGCGTCACCGGCGAACCGTGCTCGAGCATCCCGTGGTGGGAGAGGATGATGTGCAGGACCGCCCAGCCGAGGTCGGGGTCGAAGCCCTCGATCGACTCGATCTCGCGGCGGACCCGGTAGTAGCCGAGCGGGATCTCGCCGATCAGCCGGCCGAGGTCGGTCATGTCGATCGCCAGCGGATTGTCGTTGTAGGCCTCGAGCTTGCCGATGTCGTGCAGCAGCGCCCCGGTGATCGCGACGTCGCGATCGATGCCGGGGAAGAACGATGCGGCGGCACTGACGCCCTGGGCAACCGAGAGCGTGTGCTCGAGCAGCCCGTGGCGGTAGGCCTGGTGGAAATGCTTGGCCGCCGGTGCGTCGCGGAAGCGCTCCCAGAGCTCGCCCCCGGGAGCGATCAGGCGGTCGAGCAGCATCCGCAGGTCCTCGTTCTGGATCGTGTCGATCAGGGCGAGGAGGTCCTCCTCCATCCGCTCGAGCTGCAGCGGCGAGCTCTCGAGCAGGTGGACGGGGTCGAAGTCGCCGTCGGCGGCCGGCGCGATCGACTCGATGATCAGCGCGTCGCCCCACTGAGGGCTGCGCTCGAAGCGGCCGATGATCCGGACGACCGTTCCCGGCTCGGCGATCCGGAACCGGTCCTCGACCTCGTCCCAGGACTTGGCGGCGACGGTCGCCGTCCGGTCGGCGAGCTTGACCGAGAGCCACTCGCCGCCTCGCTTGGTCGGCCGGCGGCTGCGGTCCCGGACCGCGTAGCAGCCCTCGACCCGGTCGCCGTCCGCGAGCCCGTTCAGGTGCTGGTGAGCGGGGGGAGGAAGCTCCTCGCCGTTGAGTTCGCCGAGCTGTGACTGCAGCTGGTCCATGACCGCAGGGACGGTACGGATGGGGGCGGACGGCGTTCCCGGAATGCAAGTCCTGATGCGGGTTTGTGGCTGATTCGGCACGGTTCCTCTCAAGAGGAGTCGCACCCGCCCGGCAGTTACTGACGAAGCGCCGCGGTATTGCCCAGCGGCGCAGCCCCCGTTGCGTCCGGCCGGTCCGACCCCGGGCCGGTCCGGAGCTCGATCAGCCGCGAGACGTCGGTCATCGAAAGCAGCCCGATGAGCCGCTCACCCTCGAGCACGAGCGCCCTTCCGAGCTCGTCCTGGACGAGCTCGATCGTGGCGTCGCCGAGGTTCGCTCCGGGCTCGAGGACCAGCACGCTCCCGAGCGGCCGGGCGATCGACTCGATCCGCGTGTCCTCCCATTCCGGGGCCGGCACAGCGGTCAGGTCGCGGAAGCCGAGCATCCCGACGACCTGCTCGCCGTCGAGGACCGGATAGGCGGCGTGCCGGCTCCCGCTGAACCGGGTCTCGACGAAGTCGGCCACGGTGGAGCGCGCCTGAGCCGAGACCGGCGCGGTCGCCATCGCGTCAGAGACCCGCAGCGGCCCGAGGGCGAGGGCGATCGTCGCCATCCGCATCTCCGCCGTCGCCGCGGCGATCAGGAACCAGCCGATCAGCGCCATCCACAGCCCGCCCGGCGCCCCGAGCAGGAGCAGCATCAGCAGGCCCCCGCCGATCATCAGCTGACCGAAGAAGCGGCCCAGCGAGCCGGCGATTCGCGTTGCCCGCGTGAAATCGCCGGTCCGCTGCCAGACCAGCGCCCGGAAGACCCGACCTCCGTCGAGCGGTAACGCCGGCAGCATGTTGAAGACGAGCAGGATCAGGTTGATGCTCCCGAGCCAGGCGACGACGCCGCCGACCGCGTCGGGCAGCGGCGCGGTGGCGAGCGCGAGCATGGTGACCCCGATCACGAGGCTGACCACCGGGCCCGCGATCGCGATCCGCAGCTCGGCTCCCGCCGAAGGGAACAGTCCCTTGAACTTCGCGACGCCGCCGAAGAGCCAGAGGACGATCCCGTCGATCTCCATCCCCTCGCGCCGCGCGACGACGGCGTGGCCGAGCTCGTGGAGCAGGAGCGACGCGAAGAAGAGGACCGACGAGATCGCCGCCATCGCGACGTAGGCCCCGGTGCTCATTCCGGGGGTCGCCTCCGGGAAGACGACGGCGGCGAGCGACCACGCGATCAGGACGAAGATGACGACCCAGCTCCAATTGACGCCGATCTCGACGCCCGCCCACCGGCCGAGGCTGAAGCTCGCGTGCATCGGCCCGGCGTCGGATCGCCGCGCCGGGCGCCCGGCGGTCGGCTCGGGCCTGCCGGCCCCCGAACCCATCAGAGTGCCGTCGGGTAGGTCTCCGGCGGCTCGCCCCGCTGCCACTCGACGGTCCGCTCGAGCGGCTCGACCGCTCGCGTCTCGTCGAAGTGGACGACGTAGTCGAACTGCTCGGAGAGATGGGCCTCGAAGTAGTGGCTGACGAGCTCGTTCTCGGGTCGGTAGATGACGCCGATCGCCCGCTCGAGCCGCGGTCGGTAGAGCTCCGACGCCGCCCGGCCGTCGTCGCGCAGGCGCAGCCAGAAGGCG
>JADFCZ010000153.1 GCA_018263295.1 Conexibacter sp. | reverse complement strand
CGGCCAGCTCCTCGCGGGCCGCCGCCAGGGCGGCGTCGGCCGGGGCGCCCGGGCCGGCCGCCGCCGCCGCGGCCTCGAGGGCGCGGTGGAGGGCGGGGGCGCGCTCGCGATCGGCGGGCGAGAGGTAGGCGTTCCGCGAGGACATCGCGAGCCCATCGAGCTCGCGGACGGTCGGCACGACGACGATCTCGACCGGGAAGTCGAGGTCGGCGGCCATCCGGCGGATGACGACGGCCTGCTGGGCGTCCTTCTGGCCGAAGTAGGCGAGGTCGGGCCCGACGGCGTTGAACAGCTTCGCGACCACGGTCGTCACGCCGCGGAAGTGCTCCGGCCCGCGCTGCGCCGGGTCGCCGCAGAGGACCTCGGTCAGCCCGTCGACCTCGACCGCGGTCGCAAACCCCTCGGGGTAGATCTCGTCCACGGCGGGGGCGTAGAGGAGGTCGACGCCGGCTGCGGACGCGATCGCCGCATCGCGGTCGCGGTCGCGCGGGTAGCGGGAGAGGTCCTCGCCCGGACCGAACTGGGCGGGGTTGACGAACAGGCTCATGACGACGACGTCGCAGTCACGTCGCGCAGCCTCCAGCAGGGCCACGTGGCCGTCGTGGAGATAGCCCATCGTGGGCACGAGGCCGATCGTCCGCTCCTCGCGGCGCGGGCCGGCAAGCGCCGCCCGCAGTTCCCGCTTGGTCTCGACGATCCTCATCGGCGGCCTCCCGCGGCGGCGATCGCGCGCGTCCGGTCGGCGAGGGCGCGGTAGAGCGCCTCGAGCTCCGGGTCGGTCGCGGCGATCGCCTCGAGATGGCGGGCCACGGTCTCCTCGTCGCCGCGCGCGATCGGTCCGGTCAGGGCATCGGAGCCCCGCTCGGCCCAGTTTGCGGCGGACCGGAGCACGAGCGGCGCGAGCAGCTCGCGGCCGTTCTCGATCCCGGCGGCGGCCAGGAGCTCCTCAGCACTGGACTCCAGCGCGACCAGGAAGTTCGATGCGATCGCGGCGGCCGCGTGGTAGGCGGCCCGCGACTCCTCGGGGACGTCGAAGGGAGACATCTGACAGGCCGTCGCGATCCGCCGCGCCAGATCGACGGCGGCCGCAGAGGAGGCGGCGACCGCGACCGGGGCGCCGGTCAGGTCGGTTTCGGCGTCGGGGATCGTCTGGAGCGGGTGCAGCGAGAAGGTCTCAGCGCCGGCCGCGGCGGCGGCCGCGAGGGCGTCGAGGGTCGTCGCGCCGCTCGTATGGCCGGCGAAGCGCAGGCCGGGCGCGGCGGCGACCGCCGCCTCGCAGGCGCTCGCTATCTCGGAGTCGGGGACGCAGATCAGTACGACCTCGGCGGGCCGCTCGCCGATCCCCTCGCGCCCGGTGAGCGCGACCTCGTTGCCGGCGGCGCGAAGCGCGCGGGCGAGGCTTCCGCCCACGCGGCCGTCGCCGACCAGCGTGATCGGCGGCATCGGGGTGGTGTGCGCAGGGGCGGAGAGCATCCGTTCCAGTTCTCGGCGGAGATACCAGACGGTGGATCTGTTGTCGTGGGGTCGGCCCCTCGTGAGCGGTCCACCTCCCGACCTGCGTGGCTTGCGCGTCGCGGGATGGCGGCCGGAGGCCTGCCGGGAATGATACCCGTGCCCCCCGGCCGATCCGCGTGCCCGACTACGATCAGCCGCGATGCCGATCTACGAGTTCGAGTGCGGCGAATGCGGCGAGCGCTTCGAGGAACTCGTCCCCGCGGGCACCGAGCGGGCAGAATGCCCGGCCTGCGCGGCGGCCGGCGCCGAGCGCCGGCTCTCGTCGTTCGGCGTCACCCGGCAGCCGACGCCGGGCCAGAAGCGGCGAATGGAGGACCGGCGCGGCACCGATCGCGACGGGGCACGGCAGCGGTTCAAGGCGAACCTCGCGAAGGGCCGAGAGCGGAAGCCGGGCCCGTGACCGGGGCCGAGGAACGTCGAGAGGCTCTGGTCGCCGTCTACCGGGAGGCGTCGGAGTGCACCCTCTGCCCGCTCGCGCAGACCAGGACCAAGGTCGTCTTCGGGGCGGGCGACGCCGACGCCGACCTGATGTTCATCGGCGAGGCGCCGGGCGCCGAGGAGGACAAGCGGGGCCTGCCGTTCGTCGGGCGCGCCGGCGGCCTCCTGAACGAGCTGCTCGCCGAGATCGGCCTCGATCGCGACTCCGTCTTCATCGCCAACACGCTCATGTGCCGCCCGCCCGGCAACCGCGACCCGCAGCCGGTCGAGCTCGATTCCTGCCGCCCCTACCTGCTGGAGAAGGTGCGGCTGATCGAGCCGAAGGTGATCGCCACGCTCGGCAACTTCGCCACGAAGCTGATCACCGGCGATCAGACGGGGATCACCAAGGTGCGAGGGCGCCCGCAGACCCACCAGCTCGGAGAGCGGACCGTGCGCGTCTTCCCGATCCTCCATCCGGCCGCGGCGTTGCGGACGCCGCGGCTGCGGGAGACGATGAGCGAGGACTTCGCCTCGCTGGGCCGCCTGCTGGCCGAGCCCGCGCCGGAGCAGGGGCGGACCGCCGCCGAGCCGCCCGAGGCGCCTGCGCCGGAGGCGCCCGAGGCGCAGCCTCCTCGGGCCGGCGACGACCAGCTCGACATCTTCGCCCCCTGAGATGGCGCGCGACTCCGGCCAGCCCGAGCGGCAGGCGTCGTCCGGCCCCGAGCGGACGGCCGCGATCGCGGCTGAGCTCGCCGCCGCGCTGCGGCCCGGTGACGTCGTCCTGCTGCGCGGCGACCTCGGCTCGGGCAAGACGACGTTCGTCCGCGGCGCCGCCCGCGCCCTCGGCGTCACCGGGCCGGTGACCTCGCCGACCTTCACGATCGGGCAGCGCTACGAGGGTCCCGTTCCCGTCTCCCACCTGGACCTCCACCGGCTCGCCTCCGACCATGGGCTCGAGGCGGAGGACCCGGCGTTGCTCGACGACTACCTGACGGCGGACGCGATCGCGTTCGTCGAGTGGCCGGAGCCCGCCGAGCTGCTGATCGCCGAGCCCGCGGCGGTGGTCACCCTCGAGCACGGCGGCGGCGACGTCCGCCAGATCACGATCGAGCGGCGGCGATGATCCTCGGCTTCGACACCGCCACCCCGGAGACGACCGTCGCCGTCGTCCATGGCGACGAGGTGCTGTTCGAGGACGCCGCCGGGCCCGGCCCCGACGGCCGCCCGGTGGCCGGCCGGGCGCTGCTCGGGATGGTCGACGAGGCCGCGGCGGCGGCCGGCGGCTGGGACCGGATCGCGACGATGGCCGTCGGTCGCGGCCCCGGCTCGTTCACCGGCCTGCGGATCGCGATCAGCACCGCGCGGGCGATCTCGCAGGCGCGCCGGATCCCGGTCGCCGGGGTCGACTCGACGGCGGCGCTGGCGGCGGGGCTGCGGGAGCGGGCGGGGGAGGGGCGGCCGGTCGTCGGGATCGTCGACGCGCGGCGCGGCGAGGTGTTCGCCGCTGCCGACCTCGGGAGCGGCGCCGGCGAACCCGTGGTCTGCGCCCCCGGCGACCTCGCCGATGCGCTCGGCGAGGGGCTCGGAGGCGCGGTGGCCGGCGGCGATGGCGCAGTACGATTCAGGACCGAAATCGAGGCGATCGGATGCGAGATCCCCGCTGACGAGGATCCTGCGAACCGGCTCTCGGCGCGGCAGATCTGCCTTCTGGCCGCGAAGATGGAGCCCGGCGGGGCCCACTTCCCGGCCGGTGTGACCCCGAAGTACATGAGACGACCCGACGCGGAGCGTTGGCTTGAGCGAAACGACGGCAGCTGAATCGGCGATCATCGAGCCCGGGGAGGTCACCTTCCGGCGGCTGACCTACGGGGACCTTCCGGCGGTGCTGTCGATCGAGCGGCGCTCGTTTCCGGCCCCGTGGTCGCTGGCGATGTTCGTGCTCGAGGTCTCGAAGCCGTCCGGCGTCTGCCTCGCCGCCACGGCCGGCGACGGGATCGTCGGCTACCTCGTCTGCTCGCGCTACGCGGACGTCTTCCACCTGATGAACGTCGCGGTCGACCCCGACCGGCGCCGGCTCGGGATCGCCGAGCGGATGGTCGAGCGGATGTTGCTCGAGGCGGGCCGGGAGGAGCGCTTCACGCTCGAGGTCAGGGTCTCCAACCACGGAGCCATCGCGATGTACGAGAAGCTCGGCTTCCGCCGGGCCGGGCGCCGGCGCCGCTACTACAGCGACAACGGCGAGGACGCGATGATCATGTGGCTCGGGGAACCCTGGCTGTAGATGCCCGCCCGCCTGACCGCCCGCCGATGACGCAGATCCTCGCGATCGAGACCTCCTGCGACGACACCTGCGCCGCGGTGCTCGACGGCCCGCGCATCCTCAGCAACGTGGTCTCCTCGCAGGCGCGGCTGCACGCCCGCTTCGGCGGGATCGTGCCCGAGGTCGCCTCGCGCCGCCACCTCGAGCTGATCAACCCGGTGATCGACGCGGCGCTGGAGGACGCGGGACGCGACCTCGACGCGATCGACGCGATCGCCGTGACGACGAAGCCGGGGCTGATCGGCGCCCTGCTCGTCGGGGTGAACTCGGCGAAGTCGCTCGCCGCCGCCACCGCCAAGCCCCTGATCCCGGTCGACCACCTCCAGGGGCATGTCGCCGCCGCCTACCTCGAGCCCGATCCGATCGAGCCGCCGTTCCTCGCCCTGATCGCGAGCGGAGGCCACACGCTGCTCGCCGAGGTGCGCGAGGAGGGCAGGTTCGCGATTGCCGGCCAGACCCTCGACGATGCCGCCGGGGAGGCCTTGGACAAGGCCGCCCGCCTGCTCGGCCTCGGCTTCCCGGGCGGGCCCGCGATCCAGCGCGAGGCCGAGGACGGCGACCCCGATGCCTTCCCGATGCCGATCGCGATGGCACACGACGGCAGCCTCGACTTCAGCTTCAGCGGCCTCAAGACGGCGCTCGTCTACGCGGTCCGCGACCTCGGTCCCGAACGCACCCGCGAACGCCGGGCCGATCTGGCCGCCAGCTTCCAGGCTGCCGTCGTCGGCCAGCTCGTCGCGAAGCTCCGCCGCGCGCTCGACCTCGGCGAGTGGCGGTCGGTCGCGCTCGGCGGCGGCGTCGCCGCCAACGGGCCCCTGCGCGATCGGACCGCTGCGCTCTGCGAGGAGCGGGGCATCGCACTGAAGCTGCTCCCGTTCGAGCTCTGCACCGACAACGCGGCGATGATCGGCTCGGCCGCTCGGTTCGCGGAGGCGATCCCCTACCCGCGGTACCTCGAGCTCGACGCGGCGGCGCGCTGATGGCCGACCAGGTCGTGACGCTCTACGGCCGCAACGGCTGCCATCTCTGCGAGGAGGCGCGGGTCCGGCTCGAGGAGATGCGTCGCGGCGGGGCGAGTTTCACGCTGGTCGAGGTCGACATCGAGGCCGACCCCGACATGCATCGCCGGATGCTCGAGCTGATCCCGGTGGTCGAGGTCGACGGCGTCCGCGTCAGCGAGCTGATCCTCGACGCCGACGCCGTCCGGGCCCGGCTCGATACCTTGTCCCGGTGAGCGCGCGGCGCAGCACAGATCTCCCTGCCGCGGGCGCGGCTCGCAACGGCCTCGGTTCCGAACGGCTTTCGCTCGGCGTCGCCGCCCGTCTGGCGCGCTACCTCCAGGTCCTGATTCAGGCGCGGAAGATGGGGCGGGAGACGATCTCCTCCCAGGACCTCGCCTCCTGGACGCACGTCAACTCGACCCAGATCCGGCGCGATCTCTCCGGCTTCGGCAAGTTCGGCAAGCGGGGCGTCGGTTACAACGTCGACTCGCTCGTCTCCGAGATCCGCAAGATCCTCCGGACCTCGGGCCAGCACAACATCGCGCTGTTCGGCGCCGGCCACCTCGGCCGGGCGATCGCCACCTCCGACATCTTCGCCGACCACGGCTTCCGGATCGTCTCGATATTCGACGTCTCGCCGAAGCTGACCGGGAAGAAGATCGGCGGGATCGAGGTCCGCCCGCTCGACGATCTCGAGGACTTCGTCAGCTCCGAGGAGGTCGTCGTCGGAGTGCTCGCGGTGCCCGCCGACGCCGCCCAGGACGTCGCCGACCGCCTCGTCGAGGCCGGCGTCCGGGTCATCTTCAACTACTCCGAGCAGCTTCTCGACGTTCCGCCGGAGGTCACCGTCCACACGTCGAGCCCCGCCGTCGACCTGCTCTACGCGCTCTACTTCTACCTGGCTTGATCCGATGACCATGGCTCGGGACGAGAGCCTCGACCTCGACGCCGCCAGGGGGCGGTTCGAGGAGGCGACCGACTTCACGATGGCCGTCGAGGAGGAGTTCGCGATCCTCGACCCCGCCAGCCTCGACCTCGCGCACGGCTTCGAGCGCATGTTCGAGGAGTCGCAGGAGAACGAGGTCCTCGCCGACTCCGTTCGCGGAGAGCTGATCGACACCGAGATCGAGATCCGCTCGGGCCGGTCGGAGAGCTTCGCGGAGATGAAGGAGCGGCAGTACGAGCGCCGTCGCCTCCTCTTCGACCTCGCCGCCCGCGAGCACCGCCTGCTCGCCGCGTGCGGGACCCACCCGTGGGCCGATTACCTCGACCAGGCGATCATCGACACGCCGCATTACCGCCGGTTGCGCGCCGAGCTCGGCTGGGTCGCGCAGCGCAACAACACCTGGAGCCTGCACGTCCACGTCGGCGTCCGCGGCGCCGACCGGGCCATCGCCGTCTGCGACTCGCTGCGCAACGTCCTCCCGGTCCTGCTGGCCGTCTCCGCGAACTCGCCGTTCCTCGACGGCCGCGACACCGGCCTCGCCTCGGTCCGGACTCAGATCTTCACCCGGACGTTCCCGCGCTGCGGCCTCCACGATCCGTTCGGGGACTGGGAGTCGTACGCCAGCTTCGTCGACCTGCTCGAGCGGACGAGCTCGATCGTGGAGTCGACGCAGCTCTGGTGGAGCGTCCGTCCCCATCACGCCTTCGGCACGGTCGAGGTGCGGATCTGTGACGCCCAGAGCGACGGCGAGGAGTCGCTGGCCCTCGCCGGGCTGATGGTCGCCGCCGTCGCTCAGGCCTGCGCCGACTACGACGACGGAGTGCTCGCGCCGCCGCGCCGCGCCCGCGAGCTCGAGGAGAACCTCTGGCGCGCGATCAGGCACGGACTCGACGGCGAGATGATCGACTTCGAGGCGGGCCGTGAGGTCCCGACGACGACGGCGGTCGAGGAGCTGCTCGAGTGGACCGCGCCGGCCCGCGGGCAGCTCGGCATCGACCTCGGCGATTTCGATCCCACCGGTCCGAACGGCTCGCAGCGCTCGCGCGAGCTGCTCGAGTCCGGCGCCTCGATGGCCGACGTCTACCGGGCCTCGGTCGACCGGACGGCCGACACCTACCCGGTCGCGGGGTAAGGTGAGCGCATGAGCGATACCGAGGGAACCGAGCCGGAGGCGGGACAGCCCGCGCCGGGCCCAGGCGGCCCGGGGGACGAGCAGCTCTCGCCCGAGCAGGAGCAGATGCTGCGCGAGATGGAGGAGCAGATGCGGAGCGTCCGCGTCCAGGACCTGGTCGCCCAGAGCGTCGTCAGCATCCTCAACCTCTCCTATCGCCGGATCGCCAAGGAGGACGAGCGCGATCTCGAGCAGGCTCGCGTCGGCATCGAGGCGATCCGCGGCATGGTCGACGTCCTCGACGCCGACTCGCAGCGCGAGATCAAGAACGCCCTCTCGCAGATCCAGGTGCTCTACGCGCAGGCCGCAGGCGAGGGTGAGGGCCCGGCCGGAGGGGCGGCGCCGGAGGGCGGAGCGCCGGGTCCCGGAGCGAGCCCGGGCGGCCAGCCGCCGCCCCGTCTCTGGACTCCCGGCTCGGACTAGCGCCGAGCCGCACCGAACGGCATTACAGCGCCCCTTACGGGTATGCTGCCCCGGCTTTCGGAGCCGTCCCGGCACCCAGGGACGGCTCCTTTCTGAGTCCACACTCGATGGAGGGAATCGAAACTTGACTGACTTCCTGACCGACCACGGCGTCGTGGTCGCGCTCGTATGCGCGGCCGCCGGGGTCCTCTACGGGGCGATTGTCACCAATCGTCTGCTGGCCCTGCCGGGCGGCAACGAGCGCATGCTGGAGATCTCCGGCGCGGTCCAGGAGGGCGCCAAGGCCTACCTGAACCGCCAGTACACGATCATCGGGGTCGTCGCGATCATCCTCGCGATCATCCTGATCATCCTCCAGGGCGTCTCGACCGGAATCGGCTTCGTCATCGGCGGCGTCCTCTCCGGTGCCGCCGGCTACATCGGCATGAACGTCTCGGTGCGCTCGAACGCGCGCGTCGCCGAGGCGGCCCGCGGCGGCGTCCCGCCGGCGCTCGATGCCGCCTTCAAGGGCGGTTCGGTGACCGGTCTGCTGGTCGTCGGCCTGGCGCTGCTCGGCGTCGCCGGCTACTTCGGGATCCTGGTCCTGACCGGCGACGACGACAAGGATGCCATCGACGCGCTGATCGGCCTCGGCTTCGGCGGCTCGCTGATCTCGGTCTTCGCCCGGCTCGGAGGCGGCATCTTCACGAAGGCCGCCGACGTCGGTGCCGACCTCGTCGGCAAGGTCGAGGCGGGAATCCCCGAGGACGACCCCCGGAACCCGGCCGTGATCGCCGACAACGTCGGCGACAACGTCGGCGACTGCGCCGGCATGGCGGCCGACCTGTTCGAGACGTACGCGGTGACGACGGTCGCGGTGATGCTGCTGGGCGTGCTCAGCTTCAACATCGACGCCGCCCGCGAGGTGGCGATCTACCCGCTGATTCTCGGCGGCGTCGCGATCCTCGCCTCGATCATCGGCGCGCTCTCGGTCCGCTCCAAGAGCGGCAACGTCGAGGGTGCCCTCTACAAGGGCCTGATCGTCTCCGGCGTGCTGTCGGCGATCGCCTTCTACCCGATCACCGACTGGCTGATGTCGGATCCGCTGCAGTTCAGCGTCGCCGATCCGGAGAGCGCCCTCGCCGGCGCCTCGGTG
>JADFCZ010000152.1 GCA_018263295.1 Conexibacter sp. | reverse complement strand
GACCGACGTAGGCCTCGACCTGATCGGCCGGGCCCGACGGCAGGTAGAAGACGGCGCGATCGACGCCCGCGTCGGCGAACCGTCGCAGCGCCTCGAGCTCGGGCTTGACGGCGTAGAACGTCACGGGCAGGCGCTCCCTGCCCGCCTCGGCAGCTCGCCGCTGCAGATCGCCGATCTTTTCCGGCAGCTCGCGCAGCCTCGTCTCCGGGTTGGGGATCCAGCCATCGGCGAGGGCGACGACGCGGTCGAGGGCCCCGTCGGAGTTGCCGCCGACGAGGATCGGCGGGTGCGGTTTCTGCAGCGGCTTGGGCCACGACCAGATCGGGTCGAAGTCGACGTGGCGGCCGTGGTAGGAGGCCTCGTCCTCGGTCCAGATCGCCTTCATCGCCTCGATCCGCTCGCGCATCAGCGAGAAGCGCGACTTCGGATCGGTCCCATGGTTCGCCATCTCCTCGCGGTTCCACCCGGCGCCGACGCCGAAGACGAAGCGGCCGCCCGAGACGCGGTCGATCGTCGCGACCTCCTTCGCGGTCGTGATCGGGTCGCGCTCGACGATCAGGCAGATGCCGGTGCCGACGAGGAGCCGCTCGGTCGCGACGGCGGCCGCGGTCAGCGCGACGAACGGGTCGTAGATCCGGCTGTACTCGCCTGGCAGCTCACCGCCGCCGGGGTAGGGCGTGTCGCGGCTGACGGGGATGTGGGTGTGCTCCGGGAACCAGAGCGACTCGAACCCGTGCGACTCCGCGAGCCGGGCGACCGCGGCCGGCTGGATCGTCTCGGCGGTCGGGAAGATCGCGAGGCCGAACTTCACCCGACCACCCTATGGCAGACCGGCTACTCGGCGGACGGGCGGCGCGGCGCCGCGGGCTCGCGCTCGGCGAGCTCGCGGAGGTTGCGGAAGGAGCGGCCGAGCAGCAGCACGATCATCGTCGCCGCGATCCCCAGCCCGACGAGATCGAAGACGGTCAGGTCGAGCCCGGCGAGGTCGAAGTCGAGGCCGACGATGTCGAGCGCGAGAAAGGTGTTGAGGAGGATCAGGATCAGCCGGATCTCGGTCGGGCCGATCTTGCCGTAGCCGATGCTGAACCGGTTGAACGCGAAGCTCTCGAGGTAGACGTTGATCGAGAGGATCAGGTAGGCGACGACGATCAGCGTCCCGACCGAGAGCAGCATGTAGGGGCTGAGCCCGAGCCCGATGCCGATCGCTGCTGTGGCGATCGCGTCGACGAGGTGATCGAGGTAGTAGCCGTAGGTCGGGCGCTCGATCCTGCGGACGCGGGCGAGCGTGCCGTCGAGCGAGTCGCCGACCCACTGGACGACGAGCAGCGCGCTCGCGGCCCAGAGCCACCCGCTGCCGTCGTTGGAGAGCTGGTAGGCGACGGCGATGGCGAGCGCCGCCACGACCCCGAGCGCGGTCATGTCGTCGGGGAGGATCCAGCGCGGCAGCTTGCCGGCGGCCCAGCGCAGGAACCGCTTCTCGGGCACCGCCAGCAGGAAGCTCTCCTCACGCTCCGCCTTGACCGCCGCCTTCTGTCGCTCGTCCAGGCTCATCCCCCTGCCTTCCGCCCCCGCTCCCGGTCTCCTACCCGAGCGTTGCGATCAGCTCGGCGGCGCGTTCGGTCCCGCGCACCCCCCGCAGGTGGGCGGAGACGCTCGCCAGCCGCTCCGCCAGCGCGTGGTCGGCCAGCAGCTCGTCGATCGCACCGATCAGCTCGGGACCCTCGTGCCCGTAGGTGTCGAGGCGCCGGCCGAAGCCGGTCTCATCGATCCGCTGCGCGTTGTCGTACTGGTCCCAGAACAGCGGCAGCACCACCATCGGCTTGCCGAAGTGGAGGCCCTCGGTGATCGTGTTGTTGCCGCCGTGGGTGACGATCAGGTCGACCTCGGGCAGCAGCGAGACCTGCGGCAGGAACTCCGCGCCCGCCATGTTCGGGGCGAGCTCGAGCTCAGCGTGCTGCGGCCCCATCGAGACGATCACCCGGTAGGGCGCGTCCGCGAGCTCGCCGATCAGCTTGCGCATCAGCTCGACGTCGCCGGAGCCGAGCGAGCCGAGGCTGAGGTAGACGAGCGGCCGCTCCGCGAGCTCGCCGGTCGCCAGCTCCTCGGGGATCTGCCAGGGGCCGTCGGTCCCGCGAACGCACGACTCGAGGTTGTGCCAGATCCCGGCGAGCGGTTCGAAGCGCACGTAGTCGACCGCCGCCGGATACAGCCAGAGGTCGAGGTCGGGCGAGTCGTGCATCAGCTCGAGCGGCGGCAACGGCGGGGCGCCGCGTTCGCGGCAGAACTCGTTGAACGACTCGTACAGCGGCCGGATGACCCGCGCGTACTCGGCCCGGAACTGCTCCCAGCCGCTGCGGTCCGCGATCGGGTAGCCGGAGAACGTCGGCGGCACCTCAGGGTCCTTCACCTCGGCCGGGTTGCAGGAGACGATCCGGACCCAGGGCACGCCGCTGGCGGGGAGCGCCGGGAACGAGACGACGTTGTCCTCGACGATCACGTCGGGCCGGACCTCCTCGATGATCTCGGTCAGCCGCTCGTCGACGTAGCGCGCGCCGTCGACCAGCGCCTCGAAGGTCGGGACGATGAAGCCCTCGAGCTGCTCGATCGTCGGCTTGCGGAAGACCGGCGCGGTCTCGCGGATGAAGTCCTTCCAGAACTGGCCGGCGTCCTCTTCCTGCTCGGGCGCCGGCCCGAGCCGCATCAGCCGCTCCTCGAAGCCCTTCTCCACGAACGTCCCCTCGAAGGACTCTTCGGCGATGAAGACGACCCGCCAGCCGCGGCGGCGCATCAGATCGGCGATGCCGATGCAGTTGTTGGTCGGACCGAAGGCGCCCTCGGGGAAGAAGATCACCGTCCCCTCGCTCCCCGGTTCGACCCCTGCGGCCATGCGATCACAGTAGATCATCGCCGCGCCCAGGCCGTACGATTTGCAGCCATGCGGATCCCCGACCTGCTCGCATCCTCGACCGAGCCCTGCTTCTCGTTCGAGTTCTTCCCCCCCAAGACCGAGGAGGGGGTCGGGGAGCTGTTCGCGAGCGTCGAGGACCTCGGGCGGCTCGAGCCGAGCTTCGTCTCGGTCACCTACGGCGCCGCCGGCTCAACCCGCGAGGGAACCGTCGAGGTCACCACGCGGATCAAGCGCGACTACGGGATCGAGACGATGGCCCACCTCAGCGTCGTCGGCGAGACGATCGAGGGGCTGGACGCGATCCTCGACCGCCTCGGCGCGGCGGGGATCGAGAACATCCTCGCCCTTCGCGGTGACCCGCCTCGCGGCGTCGCCGACTTCACGCCGCCCGCCGGGGGACTTCGGAGCTCCGCCGAGCTCGCCGCCTTCCTCCGCGGCCGCGAAGCGTCGGCGCGGTTCGGCATCGGCGCCTCCTGCCACCCCGAGGTCCATCCCGAAGCCGCTTCGCCGGAAGCCGACATCGCCTTCCTCCGCGAGAAGGTCGAAGCCGGCGCCGAGTTCCTGATCAGCCAGCTCTTCTTCGACAACGCCGTCTACTTCGACTGGGTCGAGCGCGTGCGCGAGGCCGGGATCGACGTCCCGATCATCCCCGGCATCCTGCCGATCATCTCCCGTTCCGGGCTGCACCGGTTCTGCGACGTCTGCGGCGCCGAGATCCCGGATCTCCTCGACGAGCAACTGGCCGCCCTCGACGGCGATCCCGACGCCGAGCAGGCCTTCGGGATCGCCTACGCCTCGCGCCAGTGCGAGCAGCTGCTCGCCGCCGGCGCTCCGGGCATCCACTTCTTCGTGCTCAACCGGGCGACGTCGGTCAAGGCGATCCTCGGCGCCCTCAAGGCCGGGCGGCCCTGGGAGCGCACCGGCGGCGAGATCCTCGCTGCGGCACGCGGGACGAATTAGCAGCTCGACTCGCAGGGCTCCGCTCCACTCGGCTGCGCTCGGCCGATCCACTGGATGGGGTATTGCGTCGCATGGACGCACAAACACATCCGGTGGTCCAGCCCAAGCCACCGTTTGCCGACGGCGCCGCTATCCGGAGCCGGTCAGCCAGCTGACCGGGTTCCTGACGAGCATCGTCTCGATCTGCGCGTCGGTGATCCCGGCCTCGCGGAGGTCGGGCACGACCCGCTCCGGCGTCATCCGGATCGTCCAGTCGCGGACCATCCCCGCCTCGGCGAGCGCAGCGGCGGCCTCGGGCGGGAACCAGTCGATCGTGGCGCAGGAGTCGGCCGAGAGGAAGATGCGGTCGGCGTAGCCGCGCTCGACCAGCTCCAGCGTCACCTTCATCCGCTCGTCGTAGGGGAGGTACATCTCGATCCCCCAGCGGTCGAGGCCTGCGCGGACTCCGCGCTCGAGCAGCCGCTCGAGGTAGTCGGCGTCGGGGCTGTCGCCGCAGTGGGCGATCTGGACCCGGTCGAGGTCGACTCCCTCCTCGGCGAAGATCTCGATCTGTCGGGGCGCGGTGTCGCTCGCGGGTCGGGAGTGGGCCATGATCGGCGCGCCGGTTCGGAGGTGGGCGCGCGCGGCGGCGCGGTGGACCTTCTCGACGTTCTCGGTAACGCCGGGCTCGTCGGCGGCGCACTTGATGAACGCCGCTTTCGCGCCGGTCCCCTGGATCCCGGTCTCGATGTCAGCGACGAACAGGTCGGCGATCTGGTCCGGGTCGCGGGAGAGGAAGAACGTCGGCAGGTGGTCGTAGGTGTAGATGCCGGTGCAGGCGATGACCTGCAGGCCGGTCTCCTCGGCGACGCACCGCATGAAGGCGGCGTCGCGGCCGAGAAACATCGCGGTCGGGTCGCAGATCGTCCGGACCCCGAGCTCGAGGGCGGAGCGGGCGGCCTCGACCGCCCTGTCGTACTCGCCGCCGGGCTCGATCGCGGTGGGCGGGTCGCCGCCGAGCGTGGGTGCGTCGGGCCACTGCGCGTGGACCGCTTCGTCTCGCGCCAGCAGGTGCTCGTGGACCAGCGTCGTCCCGAGATCGCTCGCGTCGATCGCACCGGTGATCGTCTCGACCCTCTCCATGCGCGCACCCTAAACGAGGGCGCCGCAGTGTTGGTCCGCTAGATTCCGCGCCGTGGCAAGCCGCAAGGAGGAGAAGGAACGCCTGCGCAAGGAGCGTCTGGACGCCGAACAGAAGGCTCAGGCCTCGGGGCGCAACCGGCTGATCATCGCCTACGTCGTCGCCGGCGTGCTGGCCCTGGTGATCGTCGTCGGGCTCGTGGTCGCCCTGGCCGGCGGCGACGACGGGGACGACGGCGCGACTCAGGCGAGCGGCGACAACGTGAACATGGACTTCGGCGGCAAGGTCCCCGAGGGGATCCGCGTCGACGACCGCGCCGGCACCGCGCCGCCGCCCGTCGAGAACGGCGATCTGACCGCGGCGGCGAAGGCCGCCGGCTGCGACCTGCAGCTCAACCTCCAGGACGAGGGGAGCACCCACCTCGACCCGAACAAGGACGACCTGCCCGAGTACGAGACCAACCCGCCGACCTCGGGCGACCACTACCCGGTCCCGCTGGCCGACGGCGCCTTCCTCGATTACCCGAGCCCCGGCGCCTACGTCCACTCGCTCGAGCACGGGCGCGTGATCATCATGTACAGCCCCGACCTCTCCGAGCAGGACCAGCTCGCGCTCAAGGGCGTCTTCGACGACGCCCGCCCCGGCGTCGACCTCTTCCCGAACCCGGACATGCCATACGACGTCGCCACCGCCGCCTGGACGCAGATGATGGGGTGCAAGACGTTCGAGGGCGCGGCCACCCTCGACGCGGTCCGGGACTTCCGCGACGCCTACCTCGGTCGCGGCCCCGAGGCCATCCCCTACTAGGGGGCGCCCGACCCGGCGGGCGAACGCCCGCTTGCAACGAATCCTGCAGGCGGGTCATCGCGGCCGGAGGTCCGTCACCATCGGCGGGCGGTACTTCCTGAGAACCCGTGTGTTCGGGTCTGTAAGGATCTGCTCACACTCAGATGACCCTTCGCCGAATCGCTTCCACGCTGCTGCTCGCGGCCGCCGCCCTCGTCTGGGCGGTCACCCCGGCGCTCTCGTCCCAGCCGCGCGCCCGGGCCACGGCCGACTTCGAGCAACCCGTCCCGCCCTCGGTCCGGCTCCGCGCCGCGACCCCGCGAAACCTCGAGCGCGCCGCCGCTCACGGCGGCTACGGCGCCCACGGCCCTGTCCTCTACCGGAGCGAGCCGATCGCCGCACCCCACCGCTTCGACCTCGCCGGGATCGCCGGGAACCTGCACGCCTACGAGTACCGCGCCCGCGTGAGCGGAGGCGACTGGGGGCGCTGGACCGAAGCCGACAACGGCGATCCCGTCTACACCGGCGGCAGCGACGAGCTCCAGATCCGCAGCCGCAGCCGGCCGATCCGCGGCACCCTGCACTACGTCGACGTCGAGCGCGACACCGCGTTCGCCGGCGCCGAAGCCCCCGCCGCGAGGGCGGCGGGCGAGCCCGACTTCGTCGCCCGCCGCGAGTGGGGCGCCAAGCAGAAGCGGGGCGGCTGCGAGCCTCGCGACCGGCCGGACATGGGCCGGATCAAGGCCGGCGTCATCCACCACACCGTCAGCACCAACACCTACAGCGAAACCGAGGTCCCGGGCATCGTTCTCGGCATCTGCCGCTTCCATCGCAACGGCAACGGCTGGGACGACATCGGCTACAACGCGCTCGTCGACCGCTTCGGCAACGTCTACCAGGGCCGCGCCGGCGGGATGTCACGGCCGGTCATCGGCGCTCACGCCGAGGGCGTCAACACGCAGACGACCGGCGTGGCCGCAATCGGAGACTTCACCCGCAAGAAGCCCTCGAAGGAGCTTCAGCGCGGCATCGTCCAGTACCTGGCCTGGAAGCTCGACATCTCAGAGGTGCCCGCCGAGGGCAGCACCTTCCTGAAGTCGACCGGCGGCGAGAGCCAGAAGACGCCGAAGGGTGAGCGCATCAAGGTGAAGACGATCTTCAACCACGGGACGACCAACTACACGGCCTGCGCGGGCGCGGCGCTGAACAAGCTGGTCCCGCGGATCCGCGAGAAGGTCGCCAGGAAGATCGGTTAGCGCCGGTACAGCGGGAAGAAGCCGTAGTCCTCGCGGCCGGCCGAAAGCTCGGCGTAGGCGGCCGGGTCGCAGATCAGCTCGTGGGTGCGGAACGGGAGCTCGGTGTTGGCGAAGCCGCGCTTGAACTCCTCGAGGCCGTCGCCGGGCTCGACGCCGCCGCCCAGGTTGAGCGGCAGACCCATCTCCTCCGCGAAGTCGGTCGACGCGACGATCAAGTTCTTCGACGGCGCCTTGCGGCGGTGGGCGTCCGCGGTGCCGGACAGGTAGTAGTGGATGAAGCCGTCGCTTCGGACCAGCAGGCCGGACGCGGCGCAGTCGCCGTCGGGCCCGGTGACGGTGAGCAGCCACGACAGAGGCGATGCGAGCAGCGCCCGGAAGTAGTCGGCGCCGAAGAAGTAGCGGTCGGTCGCGTCGACCACTCGCATCGTCTCCTCGTAGACGGAGAGGAAGCCGGCGAGGGCGGCGTCGGTGACGTCGGGCCCGTGCAGCGAGGAGACCTCGTAGCCGGCCGCATCGTTCTTGCGGATCTGCTGGCGATCGCTCATCCGCGACTTCCGCGGCTGCGACGGGTCCGAGACGAGCACGACCGATCGGTCGGTGGCGCCGGTGAACGCGAGTGGCTCGCCGAGCCGGTCGCGGACGAAGGCGCTGACGAGCCCGCTGCCGGCGAGGCCGGCGGCCTCCGGGTCGACCGGCCCGCCGCTGACCCGGGCGCCGGGATAGGAGTAGGGGGAGATCGCGTCGAGGCGGCCGCTGCCGGGGATCTCGCGGACGAGCAGCGGCACCGCGACCTCGTTGCCGCCGGCGCTCGCGACGAGCGTGTGGGTGACGCCCTCGGCGGTCAGAAACTCACGGCTGCGGAAGAACTCGTCCTCGACCGCCGCCGCGCCCGCGTCCGCGATCAGCTCGACCGCGATCGGCCTACTCCCCGCCGGACCAGCGCTCGCGCCAGCCGTCGGCGCTGATCCCCCAGATCTCGCAGTCGATCAGCTCACCGTCGGGGCGGCGGATGTGCCCCGGCATCGTCCCCTCGAGCTCCCAGCCCTGCCAGGTGACGGCCTTCTTCGCCGGCATGTTGAAGGCGGGGATGCGCCCGTAGACGCGGTGCGCCCCGAACTCCTCGAACGCCTTGGCGACGGTCAGGCGCTCGGCCTCGCGGCCGACGCCACGGGCGCCGGGGTGGTCGCCGATCAGCGCGCCGAGCTCGGGAGCGGTCTGGCGGAACAGCCCGTAGAGGGCGGTGAAGCCGACCGGCTCGTCGCGGCCCTCGACCTCGATCGCCCACTTGCGATCCTCGCCGTCGGCGGTCACAGCGGCGTTCGTCCACCCCTTCGCGTTCTCCTCGGTGAACGACGGGCGGACCTCCATCAGCGACGAGATCGCCTCGCGGTTGTTGAACCAGCGGTGGACCGCAGGCCAGTCGTCCGGCCGGAACGTCCTGATCCGGACCTCGACCTCGGAACCACGCTCGCTCGTCATCCGCCGCACCTTAGTCCGCATCGACCCCGCGACCGCCGGCCACCTGGGCGAGCGTGCGGCGGAGGATCTCGAGGTCGAGCCGCGGGGAGCGATGATCCACGTACCAGTTGTCGAGCTCGATCCGCTCGCCCCAGCTGATCCCGACGCGGCCGTTGACCTGCGCCCAACCGGTGATCCCGGGGCGGACCGCGTGGCGGCGGTGCTGGTGGGGGTGGAACCAGGCGAGGTGGGCGGGGATCGTCGGCCGCGGGCCGACCAGCGCCATCTCGCCGCGGATCACGTTGACCAGGTTCGGTACCTCGTCGAGCGACGTCCGCCGGAGGACGCGGCCGACCCGGGTGACGCGCGGGTCGGACCCGGTGACGGCGGTGCCGGCGCCGACCGGATCGCTGCCGGCGCTCATCGTCCGCAGCTTCAGCAGCTCGAACTCCTCCTCCCC
>JADFCZ010000019.1 GCA_018263295.1 Conexibacter sp. | reverse complement strand
CGAGCTGAACCCGTCAGACGGGTTCGTTCCGGCTGGTCTCGAGCTCGTCGGTGATTCGCTCGCGGAGGCCCGGGTTCCCGTTGCGGTTGAATCGGCTGAGTCGGTCGGTCACGGCGAGTCCGGTCGATCGCCCGATCTCGAGCAGCAGCTTCTCCTGGCGCCAATTGCGCTCCCTCAGCACGGCGACCTCCGTCCGCGAGACGTAGCTCTGCGCAAGCGACTTGACGCGATTCCACTCGAGGCGGGCCAGCATCGGGTTGCGGTCCCACGGAGCCAGAAGCTCGCGAAGGGCTCCGGCGTACGGGGCCTCGCGAGGCCAACTCACGCCGAAGCCGAAGAAGATCGGAACGATGGCCAGTTCGAGGTCGTCACGCTCCGCCAGGAAGTCCTCGACCGCCGTCAGCACGCCGTTCCGCTCTCCCCCCTCACGCTCCTGAACCCACTTGTAGGGGAATCCGCCGTAGGTGAGCCCGGGTTCCTCGGGTGCGATCCCGACGCCCTCGGCGATGGTCTCTCGGTACTCGTCCGGGATGCGATCGGGCGCGTAGTAGGAGTCACGGCGCCCGTGCGGCCAGCAGACGTCGTGGAACAGCAGCAGCGGCATCGGCCCGTCTCCGGCCTTCTCGGCGATGAGCCGGAGCTCCTCACTGACCGTGTGGTAGTTGTGATCGCCGTCGATGATGAAGGCGTCCGGGAGCTCCATCCGCGGGATCGCCTCGATGCTCGTGGCTCGTTCCAGTCGCAGGTTGCTGCTGCCTTCGGCCATCTCGACGAGGGCCGGCTGCGGCACCGGATCGACGGCGGTCACGGAAACGCCCCGCGGCGTCGCCCACTCCAGGAGGACACCGGTGAGATCGCCTGCGTAAGCGCCGATCTCGGCGATGCTCCCGATCCCGGAGGTCTCGAATACCGGGAACATGAGCTCGTCCAGATTGGCCATCGAATGGCCCCACTGGCCGGGGTCCTCGCCCCTCAGGGGCAGCGATGTCTCGATTCTCTCCAGAACACGGGGAAGTCTAATCGCAAGGGGGTCGGTGGGTAGAGTGTCCCGCCGACCACGGAGGAGACGCGGCATGAGCGGACCGGCAGCGGCTGTCGCGCACGATGCGCCAATCGACCCAGGCAAGACCCGAAGGGCCGCGGCGGGCATCCCCGTCGTCCCGGCCTTCGACGGCTTCCGCGGGATCGCGATCCTGACGATCGTCCTCTTTCACATCCTTCAGAACGCCTCGATCGAGATCACCCCCGAGAGCGGGCCCCTGGGTGCCTTCGTCTGGGCCATGGACGCGGGGGTCGGATGCCTCACCGCGGTCTTCATCGTCAGCGGGTTCGTGATGTTCCTCCCGGTCGCCGTTCGCGGCGGTCGGCTCGGATCGGTCAAGGCCTTCGCGATCCGGCGGGCGGCGCGCCTCTTCCCGGCGTACTTCCTCGTCCTGACGCTGATCCTGATCCTGATCCTGACGATGCCCTACGACCCGCCGATCCCGTTCCCCGACCTCGGCAACATCGTCCTCACCTACACCACCCTCGAGGTCCCGGCCGAGTTGGTCAAGCTCCAGTACTTCCTCGGATTCGAGATGGACCGAGCGGTGTGGACGCTCTCCCTCGAGGTGACCTTCTACGTCCTGCTCGTCTTCTTCGCGGCGAAGTGGTTCAGGCGTCCTCTCGTCGGACTCGCCATCAGCGCCGCTCTAGCCGTCGGCTGGCGCCTCCTCTTCACCAACGTCGAAGCGATCTCGTCGCGGTTGTCGCTCGACGTCTCCCCGGAGCGCGCCGATCAGCTGCAGATCGCGGCGGAGGTCCAGTTTCCGTACTGGGCATTCGCATTCGGCGTCGGGATGACGATCGCTCTGGTCTATGCGAGGCGGGACGCGCTGCGGACCGTTCTCGATCCCCGCCGGGCGCGCGTCCTCCAGATCGCAACCGTGGCCGTGTTTCTCCTGGCCGCCGCCGTCACTGCGCTGGTGCAACCCGAGTCGATCCACTACTCGCCGATCCTCAGCCTCCTGTACACGGGATTGATCGGGCTGTTCATGACCGCGACCATCTTCTGCACCGACAGCTGGCAGTGGCCGTTCACGAACCCCACGGTTCGGTGGCTCGGCGACATCGGCTACGGCGTCTACCTGATCCACGTCGTCATCATCACCTCGCTGGCCCGGCTCTTCGTGATGCCGAAGGGCGATGCGGAAGCGGTGGCGATCTGGATCGTCGCCGTGGTTCCGCTGTCGATCCTCTGGGGATACCTCTCGGCACGGTTCCTGGAGGTCCCGATCCGGACCCGGGCGGCGCAATGGGCCCGCTCGGTCGGCGGTCGAAGCGGGCCTTAGGCCCGCCGTTCACGACTAGGATCGGGTGACATGGAGGTCCCTGCGAGCCACCTGCGCTTCCCCCTCTTCGACTCGCTGCGGGCGCTGGCGGCGATCTCCGTCTTCGTCTTCCACGTGGCGCTGGCGACCGTCTTCCTCGGCGGACCGGTCTACTCGGTGCCCGGGGCGCTGCTGGCGCACCTGAACATCGGCGTCCCCTTCTTCTTCCTCCTTTCGGCCTTTCTGCTCTACAGGCCCTTCGTCGCCGCCCGAATCGAAGGGCGCGAACGCCCGGGGCTGGGCGACTGGGCGCAGCGGCGCTTCCTCCGGATCGTTCCGGCGTATTGGGCGGTCCTGACGATCACTGCCGTCATCCCGGGGATGTACGGCGCTTTCAGCGGCAACTGGTGGGTCTACTACGGCCTGTTTCAGAACTTCCCGATCTACAGCCCGGCGGGAGAGTGCGCCGGCTACACCTATCGATGCGCGGTGCCGCCCGCGTGGAGCCTCGCCGTGGAGATCTTCTTCTACGCGATGTTGCCGCTGATCGCCCTCGGGCTCGCCTGGGTCGGAAAGCGGATCCGAACGAGGAGCTGGCTGGTTCCCGAGCTCGCGATGATCGCCGTCCTGGGGCTCGCATCGATACCCCTGCAGACGACGTCGCCGATGGGAGGCATCCTTCAGGTCATCCACTTCTCGCCGATCGGATTCGGGCTCTGGTTCGCGCTCGGCCTCGGCCTCGCTTCCGTTTCGGTCTGGGTGCAGCACGAGAGGTGGGAGCCCTCGTGGGTCTGGGCGATCAAGATCAACCCCTGGATCCCGGTCGGACTGGGCGTCGGTCTCTACCTGTTCATGTCCCTGTTCGTCCTGGTGCCGTACCCGCTCGCGACGTTTCCGCTTCGCGACCTCGGCCTGTATCCATTCGAGTTCGTCGCGTTCGGGATCATCGCCCTCCTGGTCATGCTGCCTGCGACCTTCGGAGACGACGGCCTGGACCGCTTCCGCTCATTCCTGCGGCACGGGGTCATGACGTGGCTCGGATTGATCTCCTACGGGATCTTCCTCTGGCATTTCCCGGTGATCATCCTGATGCACGATCTCGGGGTCGACGGATGGTGGCCGGCGATGGACTTCCCGGTCCTGCTGATCACCTCCTTCGCGGTCACCGTCGCCTGCGCCGCTGCCAGCTATTACGCGCTCGAACGTCCCATCATGCGGTGGGGAAGGGAGCACTCGCCGTGGCGCGCCCGACGGCGGGCTGACGCCCCCGCCCTGCGTGCCGTTACGGGACCGGTCCCGGACGCCCGGGCCGACTAGCTGCGGCTAGACTGCCGCGTCCGAATGCGCGCTACCCACCCCGACACGTTCGAAGCGAAGCTCGCTCATCTGCGCGAGCTGCGCGAAGCTGCGATCCACTCGGCTTCCGAAGCCGCCGTCGACAAGCAGCATGCGAAGGGGAAGCTGACCGCGCGCGAGCGCATCGAGAAGCTGCTCGATCCGGGGACCTTCGAGGAGCTCGACACCTTCGTCCGCCACCGGACTTACGACTTCGAGATGCAGAAGAACCGGCCGTGGGGCGACGCGGTCGTCACCGGCTACGGCGAGGTCGACGGCCGCACGGTCTTCGTCTTCAGCCAGGACTTCACCGTCTTCGGCGGCTCTCTCGGCGAGGTGATGGCCGACAAGATGGTCAAGGTCATGGACATGGCCGCCAAGGTCGGCGCGCCGGTGATCGGCCTCAACGACTCGGGAGGCGCGCGAATCCAGGAGGGCGTCGTATCGCTGGGCGGGTACGGCGACGTCTTCGTACGCAATGTCCAGTGCTCCGGCGTGATCCCGCAGATCAGCGTGATCATGGGTCCGTGCGCGGGCGGCGCGGTCTACTCGCCGGCCATGACCGACTTCATATTCATGGTCAAGGAGACTTCGCACATGTTCATCACCGGCCCCGACGTGATCAAGACGGTCACCGGCGAGGAGGTCGAGTTCGAGGAGCTCGGCGGCGCGATGACCCACAACACGAAGTCGGGCGTCGCGCACTTCGCGGCCGAAGACGAGGAGACCTGCCTCGAAGACGTGCGCTACCTGCTCGGATTCCTTCCCTCCAACAACCTGGAAATGCCCCCGCGGGTGGAGCCGTACGACGATCCCGACCGGATGGAGCCGGGCCTCGAGACGATCGTGCCGGCCGATCCTCAGAAGCCGTACGACATGCGCGACGTGATCTCGCTGATCGTCGACGACGGAGACTTCTTCGAGGTCCACGAGCACTTCGCGAAGAACATCGTCTGCGGCTTCGCTCGGCTCGACGGATTCCCGATCGGGTTCGTCGGTAACCAGCCCATGCACCTCGCCGGCGTGCTCGACATCGAGGCCTCGGAGAAGGCGGCTCGATTCGTCCGCACCTGCGACGCGTACAACGTTCCGCTCGTGACCTTCACGGACGTACCCGGGTTTCTGCCCGGCACGTCGCAGGAATGGAACGGCATCATTCGCCACGGCGCCAAGCTGCTCTACGCATTCACCGAGGCGACCGTCCCGAAGCTGACCGTCGTCACCCGCAAGGCCTACGGAGGCGCGTACGACGTGATGAACTCCAAGCACATGCTCGCCGACTTCAACTACGCCTGGCCGACGGCCGAGATCGCGGTGATGGGCCCCGAGGGCGCCGTGAACATCATCTACCGCAAGGACATCGCGCATTCGCCGACGCCCGAGGACCGGCGGGACAAGCTGATGGCCGACTACAAGGCCCGGTTCGCGAATCCGTACTCGGCCGCCGAGCGTGGCTACATCGACGACGTCATCGAACCCCAGCAGACCCGCCCGAAGCTGATCCGCGCCCTGCGTACCCTGCAGACCAAGCGCGTGGCACAGCCCCAGCGCAAGCACGGGAACATCCCGCTCTAGGCTCGTACCGGCGAAGCCCGCCGCTCGCCTCACCGGGCCCGATCGAGACCCGGCTTCCGCGCCTTGTAGTGAGCGACCACGGTCCGCCTGTTGTTGGCCGTCAGGTAGTGGGCGCGACCGCCGCCGTCGGACCAGCGCTTCCAAACCAGGACCGTTCTGTGTCTGCGGCCCTTCAGCTGTTGCTGCCGGGGGGTCGCGATGATCATCGCGGACCCCTTGAGGACCGGGAGCTTGAAAGGAGTTCGGCCCTTCACGCCGTCGATCGATACGCGCGCACCGATCTGACCGGACCTCAACAGGAGCGTCACCTGCCGCGGAGTGATTCTTCTGACCGCGGAGGCGGTCAGCCCGCTCGAATCGATGGCGGTCAGCACCAGTTGCAGGTCGCCGGCCGTGGCCCTCTTCGGCGCGGTGAACGCACCTCCGGTTCCGTCGGGGTCGACGTCCAGCGGAAGCTCCTTGCACAGCTGCTCGCCGCAGTCCGTGTAGGCCAGCCGCCATCGCAACGCCGAACCCGGAATCGGGCCATCCTCGCTGTCGGACGCGGATCCCGAGAAGGAGAACTGCTCTCCGGTGGTGTAGGAGGTATCCGTTGCGGGAATGGCGATGGTCGGCTTCGGCGGTTGGTCCGTCGTCGAGGCCGCATAGGAAATGCGGTGGATCTCCCCATCGACGATGGAGGGGTAGTAGATGGCGCCATCCGGACCCTGCTCCAGATCGACCGCGCCCGCAATTCGCCCGAAGTTCCTGATCTCGGTCGGGTCGGGCAGGCCGCCATCCCCAACCGGCATGACCCAGAGGCATCCCCGTACATAGTCGGTGAAGAAGAGGCTTCCGCCGTACCCGCTCGGATAGGCGGACGCGTCGTCGTTGGCGGTGTAGAACGTGATCCCGGTGATGGCCGAGCCGTTCTCCTCGTCGCAGTCCTCCCCGGGAACGATCTCGGTCTCGTGCCGATAACTGAAGAACGGAGTCACGCCCCCACCGTCCGCGTACAGGGCATCGCACAGGTCGAGGCCCAGACTCTCGTAACTCTGGGGGCGAAGGGTGGCTCCCTCCATACACGGCCACCCGAAGTTCCCCGGAGGCGCTGTCGTATCGATGCGGTTGATCTCGTCCCACCTGCTCCACCCGACGTCGGCGACCCAGATCTCGTCGGTACCCGGCCGAACGGCGATTCGGTACGGATTACGGAATCCGTAGGCGACCACGCGTGAGTAGTTGACCGCCGACGGAGTCGCCGTGCCGGCGATGTCGGGAACCGGCCGGCCGGTGTCGGGATCGACTCTGATCAGGGTCCCGTCCAAGCCGAGCGGGTCCCCGGTCGTCTGGTAGTCCTGCGAACGCAGCGCCCCTCCCTCGGCTGTGGGCGGGCTCAGCAGGCCCCCGACGCCGGCCGGAGGATCTCCGCAGGGATTCAGGGGGTCCCCGCGCTGGCCGTAATCGGCGAAGTTGTAGGCCGCCCCGTCTCCGGCGCTCATATAGAGGGCGCCGTCGCTTCCGAACACCACGTCGTCGGTCGAGTGGCCCCAGTACTGCTGGCACCAGTCGCTGACCAGCACCTTCTCGGAGGTCATCGTGTTGCCGCTCGCGGTCAGGCGCGACAGCCGACCGCTCGCCACGCATCCGTCATCGATCGGGCCCGGCGGAGTCGGACACGGATCGAGGGTCCCGTCCACGGCTCCCCACTTGGGAGGTTTGTCGCCGATCTCCGCGTCGAGCGTGTAGGACACGTAGACGTATGGCCTGTCCGGGAAGTCAGGATCGAGAACGATGCCGAGAAGCCCCTGATCCCCGTTGTTGTAGGTCTTGGTACGCAGGTCCGCGAACCGCGTGGGCGTCGAATCGCCGAGGCTGCTGAAGACCTTGATGAGTCCGCTCTTCTCGGCGACGAACACGCGTCCGTCGGGAGCGAACGCCAAGGAGGTGGGCTGCTGGAGCCCGGAGAGGACGACCCTATCGCTGAAGCCCTGCGGAACCGCCTGCGCCGGCGCCGCCCAGGCCAGGAGGCCGATGACCACGGCGACGGCACCGAGGAGGGCGGCCGAAGGGGGCGTGGTCGGCCTCGATGTTCCGCAGGGCATTGCCCGTGAGTCTACGAGCGAGCGATCTTGCTGACGCCGGTCAGTCGGGAACGGTGGCTCCGGCCGATGCGCCGGCCGAAACCCGCTCGTAGACCCACCGATATGTCTGCTCCAGGCCGTCTCTGAGACTGACCTCGGGGGCCCAGCCGAGTCGCTCGCGGATGAGGGTGTTGTCGCTGTTGCGACCGCGAACGCCCTGGGGAGCCGAGGTGTCGTAGATCCGCTCGAGGTCGATCCCCGCGATGCCTTCGACGATCGAGACGAGGTCGTCGATCGTCACCAGTTCCTCGCTTCCGAGGTTCAGCGGCTCGGTGACGTCGCTCTCCATCAGCCTCCGGGTGCCTTCGACGCAGTCGTCGATGTACATGAAGCTGCGCGACTGCTTGCCGTCGCCCCAGATCTGGATCTCGCGGGTGCCCGTGATCTTGGCTTCGGCGACCTTCCGGCAGATCGCCGCAGGCGCCTTCTCTCGGCCTCCGGTCCAGGTTCCATGGGGTCCGTAGACGTTGTGGTAGCGGTAGGTGCGGGTCTCGAAACCGAAATCCTCGAGGTAGTGGCGACAGAGACGCTCGCCGAAGAGCTTCTCCCAGCCGTAGCCGTCCTCCGGCATCGCCGGATACGCGTCGCTCTCCTTGAGACCCGGGTTGTCGGTCTCCCGCTGCCGGTAATCGGGGTAGATGCATGCGGACGACGCGAAGAAGTACCGCTCGCATCCGCGCTCATGCGCAGCCTTGAGCAGGTGCGTGTTGATCAGCACCGAGAGCATGCACAGAGCCTTGTTGTTCTCGATGAAGCCCATGCCGCCCATGTCGGAGGCGAGGTTGTAGACGTCGCCCATCCCCCCCACGGCGTCCTCGCAGTTCCCGGCGACGCTGAGATCCGAGACCAGGTTCTCGGCCGCCTCGTGAACCTGATACCAGCCGTCGAACGGCTTCATGTCGACAGCGCGTACCTGCCGGCCCTCATCGAGGAGACGGCTCACCAGATGGCCGCCGATGAAGCCTCCCGCACCCGCTACGAGCACGGGTCCTCGATCACCACTCATCTGCGCTTCTCCTTCCATGGCTGCCCGTGCGAGAGACGAGAAAATTAGCGATCGGCGGCAGTCGGCGCAGGCGCGTGCCGGCGATGATCATCCTCCGCCGCCTCTCCCGCGGTGGACGATCTCCTCCAGGGAACGCTCGAACGAAGCGGCGACGGCACCAGCTTCGAAGTGCTCGGCGGCGAACGCGGTGCCGGCGTCGGAAGCGCGCGCAAGCGCAACCTCGTCATCCATGACCTCGGCGAGCCGAGCGCAGGCGGCGTCGAGGTCGCGGCTGTCCGCGACCCATCCGGCGCCGCTCTCGCGCACGATCTCGGCCCCCTCGGTGTCGGGATTGACCACCGCGAAGACCGGGACCCCGCGAGCCATGTAGGTGGTGATCTTCGAGGGCAGGTTGAAGTCGCGGACGTCCGGGTGCTGGCTGACGATCGCCACCCTCGCCGAGTCCAGCTCGTCGACGAGGCGTTCGAACGGGACCACGCCGAGCATCTCGACGTGGCCGGCCGCCGCGACCTCACGAACCGCACTCGCCGCGACCCCGTCGCCCGTCACCCGCAGCTCGGCGTCGATCCCGCGCAGTGGTTCCGAGCGCTGGAACGCGCGAGCCAGCTCGGCGAGGTTCTGGGTGAGACCGATGTTGCCGATCACCAGCGCCGACCGGTTCTGCGGTTGCGAGGTCCTTCCCGGGCCCATCTCCAGCGAGGTCCCACCGTAGATCTTCTCGACCTTCGCGCTCGGCACACCGGCGGCGACGAGCTGCTGCGAGAACGAATTCGAGATCGCGATCACACGATCCGCGTCTCGAAACGCGAAGCTCTCGAGCCGGCGCACCATCTTCAGCGCGACCCCCTCGTCCATCAGGCCGGTGGCGGCTGCAGCGCTCGACACGATGTCGTGCAGCCACGCAACCCACGGTACCCGGTGGATTCGCGAATACAGGGCCGCCGCCGGAACGGCCATCAGAGACGGCAGGGCGACGACCACGACGTCGGCCTTGAAGGGAGCGATCGCCGCGAGCGACTGCCCGGCGCCGTAGCTCACCTCGCACAGCATCCGCTGCCAGCCCTTGGCCCGTTGCGTGTAGACCGGAAGCTCGATCAGATCGATGCCGTCGCGGACGGACCGGCGCGGCCGGTAAGAGGTGCCCCATTCCGCAGTCGGGTAATGCGGATGGGAAGCGATCACGGTCACGTCGTTCCCGCGCTCGGAGAGCTGCTTCGCGAGCATCGTCGCAACGGGGCCGATGCCCATCGGCACCGGGTCGTAGTACATGCTCCAGAGGTGGATCTTCACTGATCGGTGCCGTGCCGCCGCTCGAAGAGGAGGTCTGCCTGGAGGCATTCCCCCGCCACGGTTCGCTTGACGTCGAAGACGCCGGTGAGCGAGAAACCCGCGTCCTCCAGGAGCACCGTCACGTCGCCGGCCAGCCGCTGGCCCCGGTAGAGCTCCACGAACGAAACCTCGACCGCGATCTGGTGGAAGGCACCGAGGATGCCGGAGCAGCCCTCCAACGCCTCGTATTCATGCCCTTGGACGTCGACCTTGAGGAGCGCCGGTTCGTGGATCTCCTCCACGGACAGCAGGGAATCGAGTCGCGCAGCCGTGACCGTCACCCGCCCGACCTCCTCGGTGCCCGGGAACGCGGAGATCTGCAGATCCCCGATCGCCTGCAGCGAGGAGGAGTCGTCACGGCTCGAGACATGCATCGCCGCCTCATCCTCGCTTCGATTCGATGCGGCGACGCCGAGGATCCGCACCCGCCCGCTGCCCGCGGTCACCTCCGACAGCTTCGCCCGGGGGCCGGGAAGAGGCTCGACGCAGACCAGCGACGCCTCCGGAAACCGCTCGAGGGCGAAGAGCGCGAACTGCCCGCGATGAGCGCCGATGTCCACCACGGTGCGCATGCCGCTCATGTACGGGATCGAGTCGTGCTCGACGGCGGCGGCGACGCCGCTTCGCAGGCCCCGGCGATAGATCGGACGCCGCAAAAGCCGCATCAGCTTGCGCGCCTTCCGCGGGGCATCCGCGCCCGCGTGGCGTCTGGGATCCGTCTGGGCAAAGATCAAGCGCTGCACCATATTCGAGATTCGGAGCCGGTCGCATCCGGTCCGGATCGGCGCGGCCCTGAGACGATTCACTCGCAATTGTCTGGGTAGGCTGCGACCCATGACCACATCCGCGCAGAGCTTCTCCACGGTCACCGACGAGCATGTGGATTCCGTCTTCGGGTTCTTCGGCTACCGGGAGAGATCTCGTGCCGAGGCCGAGAGGCTCACGCAGATCACGTTCGAGCTCGCCCGGGATGGCTGGGGCGAGTTCGAGCACGGAGGTGGAAACCCGGCGACCTGGCTGCTCGCGATCGCTCGCGATCAGCCGGTCGCTCGCCAGGAGCCGGGCACCGGCGAAAGCGACGTGGTGAGCTCCGATCGCGAGCTCATAGCCGCGCTGAACCGGCTCGATCGCGGCGAGCGCGAGGTCATAGCTCTCAGTTTCGGCGCCGGCCTCGGAGGTCGCGATATCGCGACCATGACCGGGCTCAGCGTCGAGCAGATCCGGCAGATCACGACGGGGGCCCTCCGCCGACTTCGGTACGAACTCCACGCCTCCGCCTGACGCGATGCCGCCCTGCCGTTCAGGGGAGCAATGTCGGTTGACAAGCGTCGCCGCAATGTGCGAAATTCCCGCCCTCGGGGGTCCAGTTGTCCGAGGGTAAATCTGATCATGGGCCGGCATGCATGCCGGCTTGAGCTTGGAAGGCATGTCCGAAACAACAGTCCAAGCTGGTGGAAACGAATTCCAAGAGGCGGAAGGCCAGCTGCAAGAAGAGGCGGATGCATTCCGCCATGCCGAGGTCTTCAAGGCGCGGATCGTCGGGCGCCGGGCAGACCGGATCCGAACGATCACGATGTTCGGCGATGTCGCGGCGCTCGTCGCGGCGCTCGGTCTGACCGCAGGGCTGAACGAGATCCTCGGACGGGGTGGTTTGAGCGGGACCCAGCTCCTGCTCTTCGCGGTGCTCCTCCCGATGTGGGTCCTGCTGGGAACCCACATGGGGCTCTACCGGCTGCCCGACCGGACGACGGACTGGTCGTTCGCAGACGACCTCAGTGCGGCTTTCATCGTGTGCTCGATCTGGGCCTGGTTCTGGCTCCTGGCCATGAGCGCCCTCGACGTGGCTCCCGTGTTGCCCTCGATTGCGCTCTGGACGTTCTCGATCCTGCTGGTTCCGCTGGTCCGGTCCGTGGTCAGGGACCGGCTGATGCATGCCGACTGGTACCGACAGTCGGTGATGGTGGTTGGCACGCCCGCGGCCGTCGGGAGGGTCCGGCGCAGGATCGACCGCCAGCCCGACTGGTGCTACGACGTCGTCGAGACCGTGGAGGTGGGCTCACCCTTCGACCCCGGGGCGCAGCCGCACTCGATCGCACCCGTCGCAAAGCTCCTCGACGTCGACCGCGTGATCCTCGCCGAGGGGCCGGCCGAGATCACCGTTCGGACCCTCCTGATCCGGGATCTGCTGGAGAGCGGGATCTCGGTCGACCTCGTCTCGTCCGAAGCGGATCTGTTCCGCTCGGACGCGGTCGTCAACCACCTCGAGGGTCTGCCGACCCTCACCTATTCCCCGATACGACTGGGGTCTGCAGCGAACGCGATCAAGCGCGGCATCGACGTCGTCTGCGCGAGCATCCTTCTCGTCGCGATCTCCCCGATACTCGCCTACGTAGCGATCCGGATCAAGCTCGACTCGCCGGGTCCCGTCTTCTTTCGCCAGGAACGGCGAGGGCTCTTCGGCTGCCACTTCAAGCTGGTCAAGTTCCGGACGATGACCGTCGACGCCGAGGAGCGCCTGGCTGAGGTCGAGGCCTTGAAGCTTCACCCCGACAGCGCGGCCTTCAAGGCCGCGAAGGACCCCCGGGTGACGAAGTACGGGGACGCGCTGCGCCGGCGCTCGCTTGACGAACTGCCGCAGCTCTGGAACGTGATCGTGGGGGATATGAGCCTCGTCGGACCCCGTCCACTGCCACTCCACGAAGCTGCTCATGTTCCGCCGCGCTATCGCGCCCGCGAGCGCGTCAGGCCGGGGCTGACCGGGCCGTGGCAGGTGTTCGGCCGCAGCGACATCCCGTTCGAGGACATGATCAAACTCGATTACATGTACGTCAGCACCTGGTCGCCGCGCGGCGATCTCAAGCTCCTGCTGCGGACCATCGCGGTCGTGTTCAAGGCCCGCGGCGCCTACTGAGGGCGCTGTAGCCCATTGGACCGCGCTAGGGTTGGCGCGTGGAGACCAGCAGCAAGCGACTGCAGATCGATACGCGGAACCCCACGGACCCACGCGAGGCGGCGGCGATCGTTGCTTCGATCGAGCGGTTCATCGGCGACACCACCCATCGTCCCGAGATCGCTGCCACCGCCGACCGCTGGCAGCAGGCGGCGTTGCAGGAGGGCGTGAACGCACGCGGGGCCTTCGGGCAACCCGGCGCCGGAAAGCTCGGCTCTTGGCGGTAGTGAAGATCATCGAACTCGTCGGCAGCTCCAGGGTGTCGACCGACGATGCCGCGAAGCAGGCGCTCAAGTCAGCCCAGAAGCGGCTGCGCAACATCCGCGCGGTCGACATCGTCAGCACCGGGCTGCGCGGGGAGAACCTCGACGAGTACCGAGCGCACGTGCGGGTCGCGTTCCTCGTCGAGAGCACCGAGATCAACGACGGCATCAGCTGATCCCCGTCTGGCCCAGGACAGGTGTTGAGGCGCCCTACGAGCGGCCGCACCCGTAGGGCGATGGCCGGGTCGCGCCTGGGACGGCTGGCTCGCTCGCTGACGGCCCGTGGCCCGAGCGGAGGCGATGCCGAGGGCGGACTCACGGGGAGCCGCGAAGCGGTTTCCGAGCACGGATTGTGGGGCCACGACCGTCAGGTTCCCGACTGCCCGACCGGCTGGGAGCTCAAGCCGCCTGATTTCGTCGGCATCGGGGCGCCCCGGGCCGGGACGAGTTGGTGGTTCAGGGACGCCCTCCAGCAGCATCCGCGCGTCGTCACCGCCCCGGGCCGGGACAAGGAGATCCACTTCTTCGACCGGTTCGCGGCGGAGTCCGTCGACCCGGACCTCGCGGAACGCTACGCGCGGTTCTTCCCGCGCCCCCGGGGATGCATCGCCGGAGAGTGGACCCCCGATTACATGTACTCGCCCTGGAACCTGAGCCTGCTCGAAAAGGCCGCGCCCGAGGCGCGGTTCCTGATCATGCTGCGTGATCCGGTGGAGCGGTTCCGTTCGGAGGTGTCCCCGGCCCTCCGAGGGCTCGCCGAGAGTGGCCTCAACGCCCTGACGTCTCTGTCGGTGGGCAACTGCATATTCCACAGCGCCTACGAAATGCCCGTCCGCCGCGCCATCGAGGCGTTCGGGCGGGACCGGGTGCTGATCCTTCAGTACGAACGCTGCCAGCGTGAGCCGCTCTCCGAGATCCGGCGAACGCAGCGTTTCCTCGGCCTCGACGAGGTCGCCTCCCTCCCTCCCGGACTCGAGGTCCGCGAGAGGTCTCAACAGCGGATCTTCCCTTCCGAGAAGTTCGAGCTTCCAACGTGGACGGACGAGCACCTGGTTGCGGCGCTCACCGGCGACGTCCGCGACCTCGTCGACCTCTGCCCGAATGAAATCGACGTCGACCTGTGGCCGAACTTCCGCCATGCATTCTGACTTCCCTCGTTGCTCGTAGGCTAAATACCCGATTTCCAATCAGGATTTGCTACTTTCAGTGGGAAGGCAGCAAACGAGCACGGTGCCCCGTGCGCGATCGAAAGGGACCATGGAGCCGACCTCCGCGGCCGCGGCCAAGCCGAAGGCCACCGAAGCAGACCTCGACCAGGACGCGAACAAGGTCCAGAAGGGCAAGGGCCCCGTCGGATCGCGCGAGAACCCGGAGGTCTACGAGAACGTCCCCGGCCACGTGATCCCGATCCTCGAGGACGAGTTCGACGACTTCGACAACGAGGCGGACATGTTCCTCGACGGGCAGACCCCCGAGGACGAGTTCATCGGCTTCCGCCTCAAGCAGGGCGTCTACGGGCAGCGGCAGCCCGACGTCCAGATGGTTCGGGTCAAGCTGCCCCTCGGCGGAGTGACCCCGGACCAGATGGATGCGTTCGCGAACGTCGTCGAGCGCCATGCGCCGCTGGTCAAGGGCCACATCACCACGCGCCAGAACATCCAGATCCACCATGTCCCGCTGCCCCGGATGAAGGATCTGATCCGCGAGATCTCCTCGGTCGGCCTCTCGTCCCGCGAGGGCTGCGGCAACACGGTCCGCAACGTCACCGGCGACCCGTGGGCCGGCGTCGCCGCCGACGAGCTCTTCGATCCGACCGACCACGCGATCGCGTATGTGCGCTACTTCGTGCGCCATCCCACGACCCAGCTGATGCCGCGGAAGATCAAGACTGCGTTCTCCTCCTCGGACGCCGACCGCGCGATCACCGGCATCCACGACATCGGGTTCATCCCCCGAGTCAGGGACGGCGTCAAGGGCTTCGAGATCCGCGTCGGCGGAGGCACGTCGATCATGCCGCGGATCGCGCCGACCCTCTACGAGTTCGTCGCCGCCGACGACGGCGAGTACCTGAAGGTGACCGAGGCGGCGCTGCGGATCTTCGACCGCCAGGACTGGCTGCGCGTCAACCGTGCCCGCGCCCGGATCAAGGTGCTGGTCGACAAGGTCGGCATCGAGGAGTTCCGGCGCATGGTCGACCGTGAGCTCGAGGGGGACTGGGTCGCCGAGCGCGACTTCTCGATCGAGCGGCTGCTGCCCGAGATCGACGAGGAGCGGGCGGCTCCGCCGCCACCGGCGTCGCCGGGCTCGCCGAACGGCGACCGCTCCGAGTTCGAGGCCTTCGCCGCCGACAACGTCGATGCCCAGCGTCAGGCCGGGTTCTCGACAGTGCACGTGAAGATCACCCGCGGCGACCTCAGCCCCGAGCAGTTCCGCGGGCTCGGTCAGATCATGCGCGACTACTGCGGCGGCAACGCCCGGACGACGATCGACCAGAACTTCGTGCTGCGGTGGGTCCGCGACGAGTCGGTCTACGACGTCTACTCGGCGCTGCGCGAGCTCGGCCTCGCCGACAGCGGGGTCAGCACGATCACCGACGTGATCTCGTGCCCTGGCACCGACTCGTGCAAGCTCGGGATCACCGCCTCGATGGGCCTGAACCGGGCGCTGCAGGAGCGGGTCGAGTCGATGAACATCACCGATCCGCTGACCCGGCAGATCCACCTGAAGATGAGCGGTTGCCCGAACGGCTGCGGCCAGCACCACATCGGGACGATCGGCTTCTACGGGGCCTCGATCAAGGTCGGCGAGCACACGATGCCCGCCTACATTCCCCACATCGGCGGCACCGGCGAGAACGGCCAGGTCGTCTACGGCGCCCGGCTCAAGGTCCGGCTCCCCGCCAAGCGGGTCCCGGACGCGGTCGAGCGGTGGCTGCGTATGTACGAGGCCGAGCGCAACGAGGGCGAGATCTTCAACGACTACGCGAAGCGCGTCGGGACGACCCGCTTCGAGGAGGAGATCAAGGAGCTCTCGATCGCGGCCGAGTTCAACCTCGACAACATGCTCCAGTTCATCGACTGGAGCCGCCGCGATCCCTACAAGGTCGAGCGCGGTGAGGGCGAGTGCGCCATCTGAGCCGATGCGAGCGGGGTTGAGCACCGTGGCGACGGGCGGCGTCGAGCTGCCGGCGATCGAGGTCGAGCGGGTTCCGCACGCGGCGGAACCGCGCTCGCAGGCCTCGAAGCTGACGACCGCCGACGGCGAGGCGATCGACCCGCGGGAGGTCAACGCCAAGCTCGAGGGGCTCGGCGCGGCCGAGGCGATCGCCTGGGCGCTCGAGACGTTCCACCCGCGCCTGCGGTTCGCCGCCTCGTTTCAGAAGACGAGCTCGGTGACGGTCGACATCGTCAGCAAGCTCACGGCCGAGTCGGGAGCGAGCCCGGCCAACTTCTTCTACCTCGACACCGATGTCCTGTTCGACGAGACCTACATGACGCGCGATGCGCTCGCGGCTCGCTACGGGATCGAGTTCCAGCGCTTCTCCGGGATCTCGCTCCAGGAGCAGGCCGACCTCTACGGCGATAGCCTCTGGGCCCGCCAACCCGATGCCTGTTGCGGGATCCGCAAGGTCGAGCCGATGCGAACGGCCCTGACCGGGATCGACTGCTGGGTGTCGGGGATCCGTCGTGAGGACTCCCAGACCCGCGCCGGAGCAGCCAAGTTCGGCTGGGACAAGCGGTTCGGCCTCTGGAAGCTGAACCCGCTCGCGGACTGGACCGAGAGCGAGGTCTGGGACTACATCAACGAGCATGAGATCCCCTACAACCCACTTCACGACGCCGGCTTTCCGTCCATCGGCTGCACCCATTGCACGCGGCCGCCGGGCGCCGACGGCGATGCCCGTTCGGGCCGCTGGGCCGACGCCCACAAGACCGAGTGCGGCCTGCACGGCTGACCGGACGGCGCTTGATCTGTAGCTTTCCCGTCCGCATCAAGCCAGAGATCAGAACCCGAACCCCTTCCGAAGAGGAGCCCACGCAGACATGAGCGACAAGTCCCTGACACTTTCCGCCCGCCAGACCGCCGACTTCGAGCTGCTCGCCAACGGCGGCTTCGCCCCCCTGAAGGGATTCCAGGGCTCCGAGGACTGGAAGTCGGTCGTCGAGAACATGACCCTCGCCGGCGGCGAAGAGGTCTGGCCGATCCCGGTCGTCCTCGCCACCGACCTCGACGTCAGCGAGGGCGACGTCGTCGAGCTCAGCGCCGACAACGGCAAGAAGCTCGGCCGGATCCGCGTCAGCGAGATCTTCGAGCGCGACGTCGAGAAGGAGTGCGAGAACGTCTACCGGACGACCGACGACGCCCACCCGGGCGTCGCCGCTACCAAGCAGGAGGGCAGCCGCTGCATCGCCGGCGAGATCGAGGCCGACGACATGCCCGATCACGAGGAGGCGTTCATGCGCCGGTACTTCACGCCGGAGCAGTCGCGCAAGGAGTTCGCCGACCGCGGCTGGAAGCGAATCGTCGCCTTCCAGACCCGCAACCCGATCCACCGCGCCCACGAGTACCTGACGAAGGCCGCGCTCGAGGTCTCCGACGGCCTCTTCCTGCACCCGCTGATCGGCGAGACCAAGAAGGGCGACATCCCCGCCGACGTGCGGATGCGCTGCTACGAGGTCCTGATGGAGAAGTACTACCCGAACGACCGGGTCGTGCTCGGCGTCAACCCGGCGGCGATGCGCTACGCGGGTCCCCGCGAGGCGATCTTCCACGCGGTGGTCCGTCGCAACTACGGCGCGACGCACTTCATCGTCGGCCGCGACCACGCCGGCGTCGGTGACTACTACGGCACCTACGACGCTCAGCAGATCTTCGACGAGGTCGACATCGACAAGCTGGGCATCCGCCCGCTGATGTTCGAGCACACCTTCTGGTGCTACAAGTGCGAGGGCCTCGGCTCGAACAAGACCTGCCCGCACACGCCCGAGGACCGGCTCTTCCTGAGCGGCACCAAGGTGCGCGAGATGCTCGAGAACGGCGAGGCTCCGCCGCACGAGTTCTCCCGTCCCGAGGTCGCGGAGATCCTCATCGACGCCTACAAGGACCTGTAGGCCGGCCAGGCTTCGACGGAACGAACCGACTGCAGACTCAACGCGATCAAGGAGAACGCTTCAGCAATGTCAGGACACAAGGGATTCACCCTCTGGATGACCGGCCTCTCGGGCTCGGGCAAGTCAACGATCACCGACGTGCTCATCGACGAGTTCGAGGAGCGCGGCATTCCGCTCGAGGTGCTCGACGGCGACGTCGTCCGTGAGAACCTCTCGAAGGGCCTCGGGTTCTCGAAGGAGGACCGCGACATCAACATCCGCCGGATCGCGTTCGTCGCCGACCTGCTCTCGCGCAACGGCGTCCCGGTGATCACCGCCGCGATCTCGCCCTACAAGGCGATCCGCGACGAGGCCCGGCAGATGCACGAGACGACCGACGCGACCTTCGTCGAGGTCTTCGTCGCCACCTCGCTCGAGGACTGCGAGGAGCGCGACACCAAGGGCCTCTACGCCAAGGCCCGCTCCGGCGAGATCAAGGAGTTCACCGGCATCTCCGATCCCTACGAGGAGCCGGAGAACCCGGAGATCCGCGTCGAGACGCACGACAAGAGCCCCGAGGAGAGCGCCGCGCAGGTGCTCGAGTACCTCGAGGCCCAGGAGCTCATCCCCGCCAAGGGCTGACGGGCCAGGAGGGCGCTGCTCGGCGTCCTCGTCGGCTCACGGCCCGGAGGCCGCTTCGCCTCCTGCGTCCGTGATCAGCACCCTCCTGACCTCGTCAGGGGGGTGCTTGTCTTTTCTAGCCGAGAGCGGCCAAGCGCCTGATCGTCGCCTCGCGGTCGGAGCCGAAGACGATTGCGATCATCGAGTCGGCGCCGGAATCGGCGAAGCGGCCGACCCGCCTCTCCAGGTCCGCGGGCGTGCAGGCGATCCCGCACATGTCGATCACCTCGGACGAGAGCGCCATCGCGGCGCCGATCCGATCGCCCGCGAGGAACTTGTCCTGGACCTCGTGCGCCTCGTCGGCGAGGCC